>CAKSNQ010000008.1 GCA_934476315.1 uncultured Eubacteriales bacterium | reverse complement strand
GCCGCAACGACGCGGCGCTTTGGCGCATTGGGGAGGGCGGCGCTCCCGCGCCGATGACCCCTCCCCAGACCCCTCCCACAAAATTTGCTAAGATGTAGGAAGATGGGGGTTGGAAACTCTGAGAGTTTCCAACCCCTTCTAAGACAGCTCTGAAAAGAAATCTCGGCGCACAGCCAAGGAGTGTGGGGAGGCGGAGGGAGAAAACCTCGGCGTTTGAGATGGTTTCTCCCTCCGCAAAGACGGCTGAAAGAATATTGCTTCTTACTGTGCGGAAAATTTAGATTTGTTTCATTTGCGGTTGGTATGTAGTTTTAGTTGAAATCTCCGGTGCAGGATGTGGGGGGAGAACCCCTCAGACGTTCGTGCCTGCCGCGTAGCGCAGGCGGCTCCCCCCACGCCCTCCATTCCCCGGCTGGATGCGCGGCACATTGGGGAGGGCGGCGCTGGAAGTGCCGCGTGGGTCTGCGTGCGTAGCCGCAGACGGTCCCCACACCCCTCCCGGGGTTCGCCGGGGGTGTAGAAAGATAGGCGAGGGAAAACTCCCGGCGAGTTTCCCCTCGCCGCCGGAGAGAGCGCGGTGGGCGGGGGCGGGTCTGTTGCGCAAATGCGGACGGACCGCAGATTTCTTACATTCGCTACGAACAGAAAGAAAACCGGGCGGGGAAGCCTTTTGTCCAAAGGTTTGCCCGCCCGGTCGAGAGAAAAATGGATGTGTTAAGAGAAAGAGGGGTGCGTTTTGAGAGGCGCGGTCAGGAGAGAATGGCGCGGTCTCCGGTGAATTCGTCGCCCGAGGCGCGGCTGAACATCTCCAGCAGTGCCGGGACGGTCAGCGCCCGCTTTTCCTCGCCCGCAATGTCCAGAATCACTCTGCCGCCGTGCAGCATAATCAGTCGGTCGCCGTAACGGATGGCGTCACGCATATTGTGCGTAATCATGAGCGTGGTCAGGTGGTGCTCGGTCACGATCTGCTCGGTGATCTCCATGACCTTGGCGGCGGTCTTGGGGTCGAGCGCCGCGGTGTGCTCGTCGAGCAGGAGCAGGCGGGGCTTTTGCAGGGTTGCCATCAGAAGCGTGAGCGCCTGGCGCTGACCGCCCGACAGCGTACCCACCTTGGCGGACAGGCGCGTTTCCAGCCCCAGTCCGAGGGGTTCGAGCAGGGCGCGGTACTCCTTACGCTCGGCGTTACGGATGCCGGGGCGCAGGGTGCGGTGCTGTCCGCGGCGCTTTGCCAGCGCGAGGTTTTCCTCGATTTGCATGCCGCCTGCGGTGCCCATCTTGGGGTCCTGGTAGACCCGCCCGAGGTACTTGGCGCGTTTATATTCGGGCAGGCGGGTGACGTCGGTGCCGTCGAGCAGGATGTGTCCGGAATCGGGCAGCCATGTGCCGCAGATGGCGTTCTGCATGGTGGATTTTCCCGCGCCGTTGCCGCCGATGACCGTGACAAATTCCCCGTCCCCCAGCGTCAGGGACAGCCCGTCAAGGGCGACCTTTTCATCGATGGTGCCGCGGTTGAAGACTTTGACTACGTTCTGCATCTCAAGCATGGGGGACGCCTCCTTTCGTTCTCTTGCCCGACCGGAACAGCTTGCCTTTCAGGTACGGGATCCCGAGGAAGGCGGCGACGACGATGGCGGAGAACATTTTGAGCATATTGGTGTCGATACCGACGAAAATGATGATCTGGTAAATAATGTAGTATACGACCGCGCCGACTGCCACGCCGGTCATGCGGACGGCGAAATTCGGAGAGATGTGCGAGACGATCGCCTCACCGATGACGACTGCCGCCAGCCCGATGACGACCGCGCCGCGTCCCATATTGATGTCGGCGTAGCCCTGATACTGGCACAGAAGCGCACCGGAGAGCGCGACCAGCGCGTTGGAAATGGCAAGTCCGATGACCTTGGCGCAGTCGGTATTGATGCCCTGTGCGCGGCTCATGATGGGGTTGGAGCCGGTGGCGCGGATGGCGCATCCCAGCTCGGTGCCGAAAAAGAGGTAGAGCACTGCGATGACCAGGACGGTCACAATGCCGAGCACCAGCAGAGCGTGCGGAATTTCCATCTGGGAGAGCAGGACGGTGAAGTTGCGGATGGGGAGGGACTGGTTTGCCCCGCCGAGAATCAGCAGGTTGACCGTCCACAGGCTCATCTGCGTGAGGATGCCGGAGAGGATGGCGGGGATGCCCAGAAGAATGTGGAGCAGTCCCGTGACGATGCCGCAAAGGGCGCCTGCCAGTGTCGCGCACAGCATGGCGAGATAGGGGTTCGCCCCGCCCAGCATCATCATGGTGCAGACGGCGGCGCCTGTGCAGAGGGAGCCGTCAACGGTCAGGTCGGCGATGTCGAGAATACGGAACGTCAGGTAAACGCCGACCGCCATAATGCCCCAGATAAGCCCTTGGGCGACCGCCCCGGGCAGGGATTGGAGTAGCTCTGTCATGATTGGTTGTGACCATGGCTTCCGCTTGCGCGAAAGCGCCCTTTCTTTGTATCTTTGGTGTATCTTCGGGGGGCGGACGCCGGACTTTTCATGTCATCCGGCGCCCGTGATTTTCGCGGATGGGTCGTCAGACGGGGTGTCAGCCGGTCAGTCCAGCGCCTCGTAGCCCGCGGGAGGCGTCAGCCCCAGCTCGGTGCACATAGCGGCGTTGTACTTCTTGGTAGGCGTGGCGTATTCGATGGGCATTTCGGAGATGTTCGCCTCGCCGCGCAGGATCTTTGCCGCCATCTCGCCGGTCTTGTAGCCGAGGTCGTAGTAGCTGATGGACAGGGTGGCAACGCCACATCCGGTGCAGATGCCCGCCTCGCCCGCGATGACCGGGACCTTCTTGCTGCGGACGATGTTGCCGATGGTCTCGGCGCAGGTCGCGGCGGTGTTGTCGGTGGGGACGTAGAGGACGTCGCAGTCGGCGGCGGCTTTGGTTGTGACGGCGGCGACATCGTTGGAGTCGCTGAAGGTGTAGCGGCGGCAGGTCTTGCCCTTGCCGGTCAGGTATTCCTCAACGACCTTGACCTGGTACTCCGAGTTCGGTTCGGCGGAGCAGTAGAGCAGACCGATGTTCTGCGCCTTGGGGAACCACTCGAGAATCATGTCCGCCTGCCGGGTCAGCGGCGCGAGGTCGGAGGTGCCGGAGACGTTGCCGCCCACGGTTCCGCTGAAGTCCTTGAGCGAGAGCGCCACGCCGTACTCGGTGACGGAGGTGCCGAGAATCGGGATTTTGGAGGTCGCGTTATACGCTGCCTGGAGCGCGGGGGTGGCGTTCGCCATAATCAGGTCCACGTTCTGGGAGACGAACGAGTTGACGATGGTCGAGCACATGTTGCTGTCGCCCGAGGCGTTCTGCAGGACGAACTTGACGTTTTCCGCGCCCAGTTCCTTGATGAGCGCGTCCTGGAAGCCCTGCGTCGCGGCGTCCAGTGCCGGGTGCTGGGCGAGCTGGCAGATGCCGACGGTGAAGGAGGTCTTTTCCTTTTCGCCGCAAGAGGTGAGCGTCGCGCACAGCGCAAGGGCGAGCGCGGCGACGAGGACGAGGAGGCGGGTGAGATGTTTGAGCCGTTTGGTTTTCATTTCTTGGTACTTCCTTTCATTTGTTTGAAATTTGCGGTCGGGATGCCCACTCTCGGGCGGATGCGCGGGGACCGGAGCGGAACCAAGCACATACAGTATGTGTCAAAGCAAACAAAAATACCGCATGGACTTGTGATCCATACGGTATGCCAACACAACGTCGCCTGAAAAAAGACCGGACTGCGGGAGGAAAAATCCGTCGCCGCGTCAATGTGTCACCCGTTTTTCTGCATCACAAATCGCCTTTACGCTGTCATAATAGGTAAAGGAATAATATCGATTTGCGAAGGAAAATCGGAATGAACCCATGTCCGTGCAGGTCTCCTTTCTGAAATTTGCACCAAGTATAGCACGCGCGGCGGCGCTTGTCAAGGGCTTTTGCAAAATTTTTTGAAAAAAGTTGAAAAAGGGGGTTGACAAATCGCTCCGCGTGTGTATAATGATGTGCATACAGGGCAAGGGTGTCCGGGTGTCGCGCAGAGGATGGGCGGCTCACGGGCGCGCTTTTTGTTTTTCCGGACATAGGAACAGGGGAAGAGAAAACGGGGCAATGACGTCTCTTTGCGAGGCGCAGTGTCCCGTTTTTGATTTTCTTCCCGGCATCCCCCCGGGAGCATTTGCCGAAAGTCAGAGAAAGTAAAGGAGAAACGCGATGAAAACGGTATCGGATTATTTCGGGAGTTTGGTTTTTGACGACAGAGTGATGAGAGCGCGCCTGCCGCAGTCGGTGTATCGGTCGCTCAAGCGCACCATCGACGAGGGTGCGCGGCTGGAGGAGGACGTCGCAAACGTCGTCGCCACCGCCATGAAGGATTGGGCGGTCGAGCACGGCGCGACGCATTTCACCCACTGGTTCCAGCCCCTGACCGGCATCACCGCGGAGAAGCACGACAGCTTCATCACCCCCTCCCCCGACGGCGGCGTCATCATGGAGTTCTCGGGCAAGGAGCTGATCAAGGGCGAGCCGGACGCCTCCTCGTTCCCCTCGGGCGGTCTGCGTGCCACCTTTGAGGCGAGAGGCTACACGGCGTGGGACCCGACCTCCTACGCATTCATTAAGGATAAAACGCTGTGCATCCCGACGGCGTTCTGCTCGTTCGGCGGCGAGGCGCTGGACAAGAAAACTCCCCTGCTCCGCTCCATGCAGGCGCTCAATAAGCAGGCACTGCGCGTCCTGCGCCTGTTCGGAAACGGCGAGGTCAAGTGCGTGCGCACCTCGGTCGGACCGGAGCAGGAATATTTCCTTGTGGATAAGGAAATGTACGAAAAACGCCGCGACCTGATGTTGTGCGGGCGGACGCTGTTCGGCGCCAAGCCCTCCAAGGGTCAGGAGCTGGACGACCACTACTTCGGCGTTATCAAGCCCCGCGTGCAGGCGTACATGGCGGACCTGAACGAGGAGCTGTGGAAGCTGGGCGTGCTCGCCAAGACCGAGCACAACGAGGTCGCGCCCGCACAGCACGAGCTGGCGCCGATTTACAGCACGACCAACATTGCCACCGACCACAACCAGCTGACCATGGAGATCATGCAGAAGGTCGCCGCGCGGCACGGGCTGGTCTGCCTGCTCCATGAGAAGCCGTTCGCGGGCGTCAACGGCTCGGGCAAGCACAACAACTGGTCGATGGCGACCGACACGGGCGTCAATCTGCTCACGCCCGGCGAGACGCCGTATGAAAACGCGCAGTTTCTTCTGTTCCTGTGCGCGGTGATCCAGGCGGTAGACGACTATCAGGACCTGCTCCGCCTGTCGGTCGCCACGGCGGGCAACGACCATCGCCTCGGCGCCAACGAAGCGCCGCCCGCCGTCGTCTCCATGTTCCTCGGCAGTGAGCTGACGGACATTCTGGAAGCCATCGAGCACGACACGCCGTACAGCGCCACCGAAAAGACGGTCTTGCGGCTGGGCGTTCACGTCCTGCCCAAGTTCATCCGTGACACCACCGACCGCAACCGCACCTCGCCCTTTGCTTTCACGGGCAATAAGTTCGAGTTCCGTATGCTCGGCTCGTCCAACAGCATCGCCTGCGCCAACATCATGCTCAACGCCGCCGTCGCGGAGTCGCTCCGTCAGTACGCCGACCGGCTGGAGGGCGCGGAGGATTTCGAGGGCGCGTTGCACGAGCTCATCAAAGAGGTCATTACCAAGCATAAGCGCATCATTTTCAACGGCAACGGCTACGACGAGAGCTGGATCCGCGAGGCGACCGAGGTGCGGGGACTGCTCAACCTGCGTACCACGCCCGACGCCCTGCCGCACCTGCTGGACAAAAAGAACGTCGATATGCTGACCTCGCTGGGCATCTTCTCGCGTGCCGAGATTGATTCCCGCTACGAGATCACGCTGGAAAACTACTGCAAGACGGTGCATATCGAGGGGCTGACCATGGTCGATATGGCGCGCCGGGAGATTCTGCCCGCTGTGGAAGCCTACTCCCGCGCCCTGTCCGAAACGCTGATCGCCAAGACGTCGGCGGTTCCCGGACTGACGGGCGGCTACGAGAAAAATACCATCCTGCGTCTGTCCGCGCTGGCGGACGGCATCGACCGCGCGACGGAGGAGCTGGACGAGGCGCTCATGCACTACCGCACCGTGAGCGACATCACGGCGGCGGCGGGCATCATCCGCGATGTCATTCTGCCCAAGATGGCGGAATTGCGCGTCGTGTGCGACGAGGCGGAAACACTGACCGCCAAGAGCTACTGGCCTTTCTCCACCTACGGCGACCTTTTGTTCGGCGTGCGCTGAGCGCGGGCAGCAAAGAAAATCAAGGAGGATATGATCATGACATACAGTTCGGTGAACACCATATGGGTCCTGCTCGGCGCGGCGCTGGTGTTCTTCATGCAGGCGGGCTTTTCCATGTGTGAGGCGGGATTCACCCGCGCGAAGAACACGGGCAACATTCTCATGAAGAACCTGATGGATTTCTGCATCGGAACGCCCTGCTTCTGGCTGATCGGCTTCGGTATCATGTTCGGAAGCGGCACGGCGCTGTTCGGGTGGATCGATCCGCTCATTATGAAGGATTACAGCGCGATTTTGCCCGCGGGCGTCCCGCTCTGGGCGTACGCCGTCTTTCAGACCGTTTTCTGCGCGACGTCCGCGACCATCGTTTCGGGCGCCATGGCAGAGCGGACGAAATTCAGCGCGTACTGTCTGTATTCCGCCGCGATCTCACTGTTCATCTACCCGGTCTCCGGACACTGGATCTGGGGCGGCGGCTGGCTCGCACAGCTCGGCTTTCATGATTTCGCCGGCTCGACCGCAGTGCATATGGTCGGTGGCATTTGCGCGCTGATCGGTGCGAAGATTCTCGGTCCCCGGATCGGCAAGTACGGCAAGGACGGCAAGCCGCGCGCCATTCTCGGGCATAACCTGACCGCCGCGGCGCTGGGCGTGTTCATTCTGTGGTTCTGCTGGTTCGGCTTCAACGGCGCCTCCACCGTCGGCATGGACACCGACGAGCTGATGGAGCGCGCGGGGCTGGTGTTCTTCAATACCAACCTTGCCGCCGCGGTCGCGTGCTGCGCGACACTGATCCTGACGTGGATCCGCTACGGCAAGCCCGATGTTTCCATGACCTATAACGCCGCGCTTGCCGGTCTGGTCGGCATCACGGCGGGATGCGATGCGGTCAGTCCGCTCGGTTCGGCGATCATGGGGCTGATTTTCGGCGTCGTGATGGTGTTTGCGGTCGAGTTTTTCGATAAGGTCGCCAAAATCGACGACCCGGTGGGTGCCGTTTCGGTGCACTGCGTCTGCGGGGCATTGGGAAGCATTCTGGTCGGGCTGTTTGCGACCGGTTCGTCCACGGAAAAAGGACTGTTCTACGGCGGTGGCGCGCACCTTTTGGGGGTGCAGACGCTCGGCGTTGTGTCCGTCGCGGCGTATACTGCCGTGCTCATTACCGCGGTGTTCCTCCTGCTCAAGCACACGGTCGGACTGCGGGCAGATACCGCGGATGAATTGGAGGGGCTGGACCGCTCCGAGCACAACCTGCCGACGGCGTACGGGGGCTTTGCCATGCTTCCCGACACGGTAGCGGCAGAGGAGGCGCCTGTGACGGTGGACGGCGACACGCCGGTCGCGGAGGCGGTCGAGGTCAGACGCGTTCCGACCTTTGCCGAGGAGGACGGCACATCGCCCAAATTCACCAAGGTGGAGATCGTCTGCAAGGAGGCAAAATTTGAAGCGCTCAAGGCGGCACTCATGGACATCGGCATCACCGGCATGACGCTGACGCATGTGCTCGGTTGCGGCATCCAGAAGGGCAAGCCCGAGTATTATCGCGGCATTGAGGTCGAGGCGACGTTGCTCCCGAAGATTCAGCTCGATATTGTCGTGAGCAAGGTCCCCGTGCGTCGGGTGATCGAGACCGCCAAAAAGGTGCTCTACACCGGACATATCGGGGACGGCAAGATTTTCGTCTACGATGTGGAAAATGTCGTCAAGGTGCGCACGGGCGAGGAGGGCTACGACGCGCTTCAGGACAGCGAATGAATCCTTTCTCCGGACGCATCCGGAGGTTACAGTAAAAACAAAAAGGCGTCCGAGCCGGGAAAAGTACGGCGGGGGGAGCGCATCCAGCGAGCGCGGGAGAGTGAGAGCCGCGCGGCAGTCCCCGCCCGAAGAACACCCGGCGAGCCGCAAGCCGAACGGACAGACGGGCATATGCCCGCGTCCTGCGTAGGTGCGCCGACCGCCACCCGTTACCGTGGCAGGCTTTTGACTGAAGCCGTGAGAGAAAAGATAGGTGGCACCGCGGGAACAGCCCCGCCCTATGGAATGCTGAAGCATGCGAAAGGAAACAAAATTATGTGTTCTATTATGGGGTATTGCGGAGCGGGCGTTTCCATGCCCGCGTTCAAGGCGGGCTTTGACGCGACGATCTCCCGCGGTCCGGACGACAGCCGGATCGTCGCGGCGGGCGAGGGCGTTCTGGGCTTTCATCGGCTGGCGATTATGGGGCTGGACGAGACGGGCATGCAGCCGTTCACACTGGGCAAAAGCCTGGTCGTGTGCAACGGCGAAATTTACGGTTACGAGAAAATCCGGGCGGCTCTGGCGGGCAAGTACACGTTCGTCAGCGGGTCGGACTGCGAAATTCTGCTCCCGATGTGGCGCGAGTGCGGCACGGAGATGTTCGGCATGCTCGACGCCGAGTTCGCGCTCATCCTCTATGACGGCGAGCGGGACGAGTTCATCGCGGCGCGCGACCCGATCGGCATCCGCCCGCTGTATTACGGCTACGATAAGAGCGGCGTGATCGTCTTTGCCAGCGAGCCGAAGAACCTTTTGCCGCTGTGCGAGCGCATCCTGCCCTTCCCGCCCGGACATTACTGGCGGGGCGGCAAATTCGTCTGCTACCGCGATATCACGCGGGTGGACGCCGTCTGCCATGACGACCTCGAAACGGTCTGCCGCGCCATTCACGACAAGCTGGTCGCGGGCGTGCGCAAGCGGCTGGTCGCGGACGCCAAGGTCGGCTTCCTGCTCTCCGGCGGGCTGGATTCCTCGCTGGTCTGCGCCATCGCCGCGCGCGAGAGCAAAACGCCGCTGCGCACCTTTGCCATCGGCATGCGGGAGGACGCGATCGACCTCAAATACGCACGGCAGGTCGCGGACTATATCGGAAGCGAGCACACCGAGGTGCTGATGACGCCGGAACAGGTGCTTTCGTCGCTGGAGGACGTCATCCGTCTGCTCGGAACCTACGACATCACGACCATCCGCGCCAGCATGGGCATGTACCTGCTCTGCCGCTGGATTCACGAGAACACCGACATCCGGGTGCTGCTCACGGGCGAGATTTCCGACGAGCTGTTCGGCTATAAATATACCGATTTTGCCCCATCCGCCGAGGCGTTCCAGGAGGAGTCGGAGAAGCGCGTGCGGGAGCTTCACATGTACGACGTCCTGCGCGCGGACCGTTGCATTTCGGTCAACTCGCTGGAGGCGCGGGTGCCGTTCGGCGATCTGGACTTTGTCCGGTACGTCATGGCGATCGACCCACAGAAAAAGCTCAATACCTACGGCAAGGGCAAGTATCTTCTGCGCCACGCTTTTGAGGGGGACTACCTGCCGCGGGACATTCTCATGCGGGAGAAGGCGGCGTTTTCTGACGCGGTGGGACATTCCATGGTCGATGATCTCAAGGCGTACGCCGAGACCCGTTACACGGACGAGGAGTATGCCGTGCGCCGTCTCAGATACACGCACGCAATGCCGTTTACCAAGGAATCCTTGCTCTACCGGGAGATTTTCGAGAAATACTACCCGGATCAGTCGGACATGGTGGTGGATTTCTGGATGCCCAACCGTTCGTGGGAGGGCTGTGACGTCAACGACCCGTCCGCGCGGGTGCTGTCCAACTACGGCGCGAGCGGGAAGTGAGGGTAGCGGGGGTACGAGGTGGGAAACTTTTTGGGAAAAAGTTTCCCACACCCTTCAAAAACTTTTATAGAGGGAATGGCTGTTCGACTTTAGGGTTCTGAAGGGGAGAGCTATCCCCTCTTTTTGTTTTGTTCGCCCTCTCCAAAGTTTTCGCTATCCCTCACTAAAGTTTTCGCCCGCCTTTTTCAAAAGGCGGTGGGGTCTTGGGGCGAAGCCCCATGTCGCCGCCCGCAGGCGGCGAAACCCCGCGGCATTTTCTTTTTTGTGGATTGTCCGCGGTAGGTACTGCCGCGGCAATCGGTTTTCTTTGCGCCTCTGGCTTCAAAGAAAAAGCGGCTAAAAGCGTTGAATTGTTTGAAACTGTGGGTGTTTTGTGCTTGTGGCTGGTATCTACTTTGAGTTGGATGGCTCACATGCCGGATGTGGGGGGAGAACCCCTCAGGCGTTCGTGCCTGCCGCGTAGCGCAGGCGGCTCCCCCACACACCCCCTACTCCGTGGCTGGATGCGCGTCGCGCCGCAACGACGCGGCGCTTTGGCGCATTGGGGAGGGCGGCGGGTTAGACCCCCGCCGCTGACCCCTCCCCACACCCCTCCCGGGCTTGCCGCGGTTTAGGAAGTTGGGTGCGGGGCGGGTTCTCCCGCACCTCACCTATTCTCTAAATGCGGCGCGTAGCCAAGGAAGTGGGAGGAGGCGGAGGGAGAAAACCTCGGCGTTTGAGATGGTTTCTCCCTCCGCAAGAACCGTTGAAAGAATGTTGTTTTCGCTATGCGGAAAAGTTGGACGCATTTCGGTTGTTGTCTGTTTCTACTTTTGACTAAAGCTTCCGATGCAGGATGTGGGGAGAACCGACTCGGTCGCTCGCGCCCGCCACGCGGTGCGGGACAGCGCGGGATACCGAAAAAAATCAGCGCTGTCGCTCCGCTTTTTTGCAAATCCCCCTTGCATTGTGCGGGCGCGTCTGCTATAATGTGTCGAACACGGGATTTTCGCGCGCCGAGCGCCGCGGAATCGGAAAGAGATGAAGTTTATGGACAAAATATATTTCCGTCAGAGCTGTATCAACGGCGCCCCCGCGGGCGAGGACGCCGTTTCGCTTGATTTTCACCCGCTCCCCGGCGGCTTCGCCTGCTATGTCAGCGCGTCGTGCGCACAGGGCTTTGACCCGGACGAGAGCATCACGCTGTATCCCGAAATCGCGGATACCGCGGACTATGTGGCAATCAATAACCATTCCCGCTTCTGGTGCGCGCCGTTCTGGGGCGAGACCTTGAACGCGCTTCCTCAGCGGACGCAGGAGCTGCTCATCCGCGAGACGGACGGGTCGTATACCGGCTACCTGCCGCTGTGCGATGACACCTTCAAAACGCTTCTGCGCGGCGGGCAGGACGGCGTTTGCTTCTACCTGTCCACCAACTGCGAGGGCGTGACGCGGTGTGAGCATCAGCTCGCGTTTATCTGCCTGCGCGGGGAGGAGCCGCTGGCGCTGTGCCATGCGCTTGCAGCGGCGGCGGTGAACCTGCTCGACAACGGGCTGAAGCTACGCGAGGACAAGGCGTACCCGCCCGTACTCGACATGCTGGGCTGGTGCAGCTGGGACGCCATGCAGATTCGCGTCAACCGCGACGGATTGGTGGAAAAGGCAAAGGAATTTGCCGACAAGGGCGTTCCGGTCGGCTTTGCCATCATCGACGACTGCTGGGCGGACGCCCCTGCCCTGCGGCATATTCCCGCCGACGCGTCCTTCCGCGAGATGATCGACGGCATGCACCGCGCGCCGCTCCGTTCCTTTGAGGGCGACCCCGTCCGTTTCCCCGACGGCATGGCGGGCGCGGTCAAGGCGCTTCACGAGGCGGGCGTGCCGCACGTCGGCATATGGTTCCCGACGACGGGTTACTGGGCGGGGATCGACCCGCAGGGCGAGGAGTTTTCCCGCCACGTCTCCGATTTGATCCGCACACCGACCCCCGTGTTCTCGGAAACGCCCATCTGGGTGGTCTCCCCGGACGAGCGGCATGCCACGGCGCTCATGGACGACTGGTGTGCGCGGGTCGCCTCGTGGGGCGCGGATTTCGTCAAGATCGACAATCAGGGCTATCACTGGCACTATCGCAATTTTGCCCCCATCGGCAAGAGCGCCCGCGCCATTCAGCACGCCATCGACCACGCCGCCAACCGCTATTTTGACGGGGCGCTCATCAACTGCATGGGCATGCCGTCGGAGTGCATGTTCAACCGCACAAGCACGGTCAGCCGCTGTTCGGACGATTTCATGCCGCAGAGCCGCGCGTGGTTTGCCAAGAATATTCAGCAGTGCGCCTTCAACGGACTGCTCCAGGGGCAGTTTTACGTCAACGACTGGGATATGTGGTGGACGGAGGATGAGCAGGCGCTCCGCAACAGCGTCTGCCGCGCCATCAGCGGCGGACCGGTCTACATCAGCGACCCGATCGGGGCGACCGATCCCGAAATTCTGCGTCCGCTGTGCCTTTCGGACGGTCACATTCTGCGCGGCACGGACAGCGCCACGCCGACGGCGGACTGCCTGTTTGCCGATCCGACCGTCAGTGGCAAGGCGTTCAAAATCCGCAACCGTGCCGCGCATGGTGCGGTGATCGCCGTGTTCGACCTTGACGCCGACAATCGCCCGGTGCGCACGACAATTTCGGCGGCGGACGTCGGCATGTCCGGGCAGGAGGTCGTATATTATGAGCATTTCAGTGGCGATTGGGGCGTGCTCCCGGACGGCGAGAGCCTGCCTGTGTCGCTGACCTCGCGGGAGGATTTCCGCCTGTACAGCGTGATTCCCTACCGCCGCGGCGGAATCAGCGTGCTGGGCAGATTGGATCTTTACATGGGGCTTTGCGCGGTAACGGGGCAGGACGACGGCGGTTTCACCGTTTGCGAGGGAGGAAAGATCGGGTATGTGCAGGACAGCGACGGCACACCGCGCCTGCGCGTCATCACGACCGACCGGGACTGCCATCGCGTTGAGGTTTGACGATGGGGATGACGTGGGAAACTTTTTGGGAAAAAGTTTCCCACACCCTTGGGCAACTCTTATAAAGGGAATAGCTGTTCGACTTTAGGTTTCTAAAGGGGACAGCTGTCCCTCTTTTTAAGTTTTCGCCCGCCTTTTTCAAAAGGCGGTGGGGTCTGGGGCGAAGCCCCGCGTCGCCGCCCGCAGGCGGCGAAACCTTGCGGCGTTTCTTTTTGTTAGCTTTTTCTTTGCGCCTCTGGCTTCAAAGAAAAAGCGGCTAAAAGCGCTGAATTGTTTGGGGTAGCGGGTGTTTTTGTGCTTGTGGCTGGTATGTACTTTGGGTTTGAAGTCTTTGATGCAGGATGTGGGGGGAGAACCGGCTCAAACGCCGCCGGTTGCTCCCCCACACACCCCCTACTCCGTGGCTGGATGCGCGTCGCGCCGCAACGACGCGGCTCTTTGCGCATTGGGGAGGGCGGCGCTCCCGCGCCGATGACCCCTCCCCACACCCCTCCCGGGCTTGCCGCGGTTCCCGCGGTTCAGGAAGTTGGGCGCGGGGCGGTTCTCCCGCTCCCCTCCCGGGGTTCGCTGAGATTTAGGAGGCTGGGCGCGGGGCGGGTTCTCCCACGCCCCTCCCGGGCTTGCCGCGGTTTAGAGAGTTGGGCGCGGGCACGGTCAGTCGCCCTTGCCTGCAACGGAAACGAGGCTGTCGCGCGGAGCGCGACAGCCTCGTTCTTTGTTCTTTGTTTTTTGTCAGAGCGGCAGGTCCTTCTTGCAGAAGCGGATACTGCCCGCGATATAGCAGACCAGTCCCGCGCCGAAGAGAATGGCGAATTTCCACAGATAGTCGGTCGAGCCGTCCAGGATGGCGATGGGGTCAAAGAGCGTGATGATCGAGACGTAGTTGAAGAAATTGAGCGCGTCCATGCGGATGATGGAGGGCAGGATAGGTGAGCCGAACAGTCCGAGCATGGTTGCCACGAGGAAGAACATCGAGAGTCCTCCGCCCAGCGCCATGGATTTGCGCGAGCGGTCGAAATAGCAGGAGGTCAGGAAGCAGAAGCCGCTCATGGCGAACATGACCAGGAACGCGCCTGCACTCAGAAGCAGTAGCTTGGAGGCGTCCAGCTTGGTGTCCACGTCCACGCGCGACAGGCAGACCAGTCCCGTTGCCGCGGTCAGGGCGAACATGGCAAGCAGGGAGGAGATCAGGTAGGTCGCCTGCGTGAACGTCACGGTACGGCGGCGGACCGACGAGGAGAGGACGTACGCCATCGAGCCGCTGTCCACCTGCCCCGCGATCAGCGCGTTGGCGGTCATAATCATATAGATGATGGGCAGGAGCAGTCCCGCCATCTTGAAGAAGATGGAGCCGACGAGCACGCCGTACATATCCATCTGTCCGATCTCCTCCAGCGCGTCGGAGACCTCGGAGGGCAGGCTGGAGAGCAGACTGCCGGAGACCTGTCCGACCAGCTCGGCGCGGACGGACTCGGCGCTCTCCCCGTCCTTGAGGTTGTCGAGACGGTATTCGAGATTGGCGCGGTAGTCCACGACCGCGGCGCGGGCAATGTCGCGCACCGTACCGTAGTCCGAGAAGCCGAATTCCTCATATTTCTCGGCGGTGACGCCGTAGCTGCTCAGGTTCTGGAGAATCTTTTCAATGCCCGCCTCGCCGGTCAGGTTGCCCGCGAGGAACGCGGAGCTTTGATTCATGACGTACTTCTGACGCTCCGTCGCGTGGTTTTCCGCTTCCAGCGCGACCAGCAATTCGGTGTAATGCGCCGGCGTCTCCCCGTGCGCCGCGTAGAAGCTGTCGTACATGTAGGTTCCGTCCGCCTGCATGGGGTTGAGGACGTAGAAGATGGCGCCCATGACCTCCTTGGCGCCGTCGGAGTCCGCGTCCAGTCCGCGCGCGCTCAGCACGGCGGGGGTGTAGACGTCCTTCAGTTCGGTGACGGCGGCGGCGTAGGCGGACGCGAATGCGACCTGTCCCGCCTGCTCTGCCGGCACGCCGCCCGTGAGCGCCGCGGTGTAGGCTTTCGCGTACTCCTGCGCGAACACGGTGTCAAAGTGCTCGAGCGCCTGCTCGGAGGTCTCGTAATAATTCAGGGCGCTTTTCTGCACCTGCGAGGTGATCTCGCCCTGGATGATGGTGTTCTGAATGGCGTTTTTGGTGGTGCTGATGTCGCCGTTTCCGGAGATCAGCATGACGCAGGAGAGCATGAAGCAGACCGCGACGGTAATAATCAGCCACATCCAACCGTTGGCGCGGCAGGACTGCTTGAACAGAGAACGACTGAACATTGAAAAATCATCCTTTCACTTGATTTGTTTGACCGGCGGGGGAGTCGGCGCCCTTTTGGATCTTCAGTTCCTCGCTGAAATACCGGGCGAGGTTGTATTTGACCTCGGAGAGGAAGCGGACGCGCAGGGGTTTCAGTGCTCGGAAGAGGGCGTCCAGCCGATCGGCGCCGAGGCTGACGGTATACTGGCGGTACTGCGGCTGGTCGCGCACGATGTCAAAGCCGAGCGCGCGGAACGCCTCGTAGTCCTGTGCCGTTTCAAATTCGATCTTGTACTTACGCACGGCGGGGTTACGGATGCCTTCCATGTCCGCCACGCTGAGAATGTGCCCGTTGCTGATGAGCGTCACGCGGTCGCAGGTGCTCTCCAGCTCCTCAAACATGTGACTGCTCATAAAGACGGTTTTGCCGCGGGCGTGCTCCTCCCGGATGATCGAGAGAAACGCGTCCCGCATGAGGGGGTCAAGTCCCGTGGTCGGCTCGTCGAGCAGGAGAATGTCGGGGTCTGCCATGAGCGCGGCGACGATGGCGGTTTTCTGTTTCATGCCCTTGCTCATGCGTTTGAGCGGCGCGCGGGGGTCGAGCTGAAGCCGCTCTACCAGGTCGTTGGCGCGGCTCATGTCCCGCACGTGCAGAAATTCCGCCTGACTGCGCAGGAATTCCGTTCCGGTGGCAAGGTCGGGAAAGGCGATCTCGCCGGGGACATAACCGATGTGGCGGAGGTATTCGCCCGAATGGGTCCACGCCTCCTTGCCGTACACGCGGACACTGCCCGCGTCGGGCTGCAAAAAGCCCATGATGTGGCGGATGGTCGTGGTTTTACCGCTTCCGTTGGTGCCGGCGAAGCCGACCATCTCCCCCTCGCGGATGGACAGGTCGATGTCAAAGATGCCGCGCCCGTGACCGTAGTCCTTGGTCAGGTTCCGGATTTCAATGATCGGTTCCTTCATTTCAATGCACCTCCGAAATCGCGGTCCTCTTTATAGTAGCTCATGAAGTAATCCTCCAGCGTTTCCTTTTTGTGGACGAAGCCGACGACGGGGAAACGGGCGACCCAGTCGATGAGCGTGTTGACGTCCGCGTCATTGACCGCGACAGTCACGCTCCGCGCGGGCAGGTCAACGGCGACCAGCTCCAGGGCGGATGTCGCGCGGCAGGCGGCGGCAGCGTCCCCGCAGGAGGTCTCGTCGGCGAACGTCACCTCGTAGGTCTTGCGCGTGGCGTGGCGGAGGTCATCGGCGACAAAATCCGACACGACCCGCCCGTCCTTGACGATGGCGATGCGGTCGCAGGTGGCGTCTACCTCCGAGAAAATGTGGCTGGAGAGCAGGATGGTCTTGCCGCGTGCCTTTTCGCTTTTGATGTAATCGATGAAAACGTTCTGCATCACGGGGTCCAGCCCGCTGGTCGGCTCGTCGAGAATGAGCACGTCAGGGTCGCTCATGAAGGCGGCGACGACGGCGAGCTTGCGCTTGACGCCAAGGCTCATGCGCTTGGTCTCCCCGGACGGGTCCAGCTCAAACAGGCGGATCAGCTCGCCGAGCTTTTCGTCGTTGCGGTGCCCCTGCATGTTCTGCATCATGTGCAGGAATTCCCAGCCCGACAGTCCCGCGGGCAGGGCGATCTCGCCGGGGATGTAACCGACCCTGCCGAGAATTTCATTGTACCTTGAAAATGTTTCTTTTCCGAAAATGCGCGTCTGCCCGCTGTCCGGGCGGGAAAATCCCATCAGATGGCGGATGGTGGTGGATTTGCCGGCGCCGTTGGGACCGAGAAACCCGAAAACCTCGCCTTCGTCCACGTGAAACGACACGTCGAAGACGCCTCTGCCGCTTCCGTAGTCCTTGGTGAGGTGACTGACCTCGATGACACTCATCGTTCCGATCTTTCCTTTCTTTCTCTCTCTGTGTAGTCTTGCAAAACAAAGGGGGCGGGGAGTCCCCGCCCCCCGATACTTGTATAGTATAGGCGGGATTTCTGAACCGAAACGAAACTGATTTCGGATATATTGTTACATCGGGCGGGTGCTGTTCCCTGTCTCCTCCGCCGCGCGCTCCCGCGCCGTGGCGAGCATGAGCTTGATGCGGTTGAGCTGATTGACCTCGCTGGCGCCGGGGTCATAGTCCACAGCGGCGATGTTCGCTTGCGGGTAGACCTCGCGCAACGCCTTGATGACGCCCTTGCCCACGACGTGGTTGGGCAGGCACCCGAACGGCTGGATGCAGACGATGTTGGGCGCGCCGCTCCGGATCAGCTCGACCATCTCGCCGCAAAGGAGCCATCCCTCGCCGCACTGGTTACCGGGCGAGAGGAAGTCTTCGGCGCCGTGGGCGGTCTCGCGGATGTCCACGGGCGGGGTGAAGCGCTTGCTTGCCGCGAGAGCCCGGGCGGCGGGGCGGCGCAGGCGGTTGAGAAACCCGACGCCCAGACGCGCCACGAGCGCTTCATACGCGGGCGCGCCCAGCGCGCGGGAGGCAAAGTCCATGTCCCAGACGCACGAGGTAATGAAGTCCAGAAAATCGGGCACGACGACCTCGGCTCCCTCCCGCTCAAGGAGATCGACCAGGTGGTTGTTGGCGAGCGGCATGTATTTGACCAGGATTTCCCCGACGATGCCGACGCGCGGCTTGCGCGGGATGTCCCGGAGCGGCAGGGCGTCGAAGTCGTTCACGATGCCGCGACAGACGGCGCGGTCGCTCATGCGGGGCGCGTTCCCTGAGAGCCGGGCGATGCAACGGTCGCGCCAGGTTTCGTACAGCGCGTTCGCCGCGCCCGGCTCCGCTTCATAGGGACGGACGCGGTACAGGCACCGCATGAGCAGGTCGCCCCACACCAGCGCCTTCATGCCATCCCGCAGCATGTAGGGCTTGATGGAAAAGCCGCTGTTCGGCTCCAGCCCCACGGCGTTGAGCGAGACGACGGGGATGTGGGACAGCCCCGCCCGCTCCAGCGCCCGCCGGATGAAGCCGACGTAGTTGCTGGCGCGGCAGCCGCCGCCCGTCTGCGTCATGAGCAGTGCCAGCCGGTCGGTGTCGTACCGCCCGGAGAGCACCGCCTCCATCATCTGCCCGACCATGATGATCGAGGGGTAGCAGGCGTCGTTGTTGACGTATTTCAGCCCGATGTCCACGGCGTGGCGCGTGGCGTTGTTGAGAATCTCCAGCCGGAAGCCGAAGCGTCGGAACACCGGCTCCAGCAGGTCGAAATGGAACGGGCTCATCTGCGGCGCGAGCAGGGTGTAGCCGCTCTCGTGCATTTCCTTGGTGTATTCCCGGCGCGAGTAGAGCTCGTGCGGCGGCGTCGGACGCGGTGCGGAATGTCCCCGCATGGCGGCGAGCAGACTGCGCACGCGGATGCGCGCCGCGCCGAGGTTGCTCACCTCGTCGATCTTGAGCACGGTGTACGCCTTGCCCGCGGCGGAGAGGATTTCGTGCACCTGGTCGGTCGTCACTGCGTCCAGTCCGCACCCGAACGAATTGAGCTGGATCATTTCCAGATCCGCGCGACTGCGGACAAATTCCGCCGCGTTGTACAGCCGCGAATGGTACGTCCACTGGTCGAGCACCCGGAGACGGCGCTCGTCGCCCGGCATGAGCGGCAGGCTGTCCTCGGAGAGCACGTGCAGACCGAACGACGCGATCATGTCGGGGATGCCGTGGTGGATGCCCGGGTCGATGTGATAGGGACGCCCCGCCAGCACGATGCCGCGCTCGCCCCGCTCCTCCATGAGGCGAAGCACCCGCGCTCCCTCGGCGCGGATGTCCTCCTTGGCGCGCTCCTGCTCCGCCCACGCCGCGCTCACGGCGCGCCGCACCTCGGCGGCGGGGATGTTCCAGGTCTCGCGGCAGAAGTCGGACAGCCGCCGCGCGGTCTCCTTTTCCTCGGTCAGCGTCAGGAACGGGTGCAGGTAGCGCACCTCGCCGCGCATGACCTCCTCCATGTTGTTCTTGATGTTTTCGGGGTAGGAGATGACCATGGGGCAGTTGTAGCAGTTCTGCGCGTAGGGCGTCTCGCGGCGCTCGTGGAAGATGCAGGGGTGGAAGATGGTATCGATTCCCTGCCCGATCAGCCGGCGGACGTGTCCGTGCACCAGCTTGGCGGGGTAACATTCGGATTCGGAGGGGATGGAGTCCATGCCCGCGCGGTAGATGGCGGCGCTTGAGGTGGGCGAGAGCACGACGCGGAAGCCGAGCGTGCGGAAAAACGTCGCCCAGAACGGGTAGTTTTCGTAAATATTGAGCACGCGCGGGATGCCGATGGTGCCGCGCGGGGCGTCGGACGCCTCCGGCATGGGGTAGTCGAACAGGCGGCGGAGCTTGTATTCGTAAAGGTTTTCACCGTGTCGCCGCGCGGCGTCGCCCCCGCCGAGCTTTTTCTCACAGCGGTTGCCCGTGATGTAGCGCCGCCCGCCCGAAAAGCGGTTGACGGTCAGGAGACAGTTGTTCTCGCACCCGCCGCAACGCGCGGTGGTGCTGTGATATTCCAGCGCCGCGATGTCGGGAAAGGACAGCATGGTCGGCTCCTGCCCCTCGTAGCGCTCGCGCGCGAGGAGAGCGGCGCCGAATGCGCCCATCAGTCCGCAGATGTCGGGGCAGGTGACTTCCACGCCCGCGATCTGCTCCATGGCGCGCAGGACGGCGGGATTGTAAAAAGTTCCGCCCTGCACGACGATGTGCCGTCCGAGGTCGCTCGCGTCCGAGAGCTTGATAACCTTGTAGAGCGCGTTTTTGATGACCGAGCAGGCAAGCCCCGCCGAAATATCCGACAGTGACGCGCCCTCCTTTTGCGCCTGCTTGACGTTGGAGTTCATGAAAACGGTGCAGCGCGTGCCCAGATCGACCGGGGCGGTCGCGCGGCAGGCTTCCTCTGCGAACTGCGCGGCGCTCAGCCCCAGCGAGGCGGCGAAATTCTCAATGAACGACCCGCACCCCGAGGAGCATGCCTCGTTGAGCAGGATGGAGTGGATGACGCCGTCCCGGAGCCGGATGCACTTCATGTCCTGCCCGCCGATGTCGAGCACGCAGTCGGTCTCGGGGTCGAAAAAGCGCGCCGCCGTCGCGTGGGCAACCGTCTCCACCTCGCTCTCCTCCAGCACAAAGGCGGATTTGAGAAGCTGTTCGCCGTAGCCCGTCGAGCAGGCGCGTACGATGCGCGCCGTGGGCGGGAGCACCCCCGCAAGCTCTGCCATGGCGTCCATGGCACAGCGCACGGGGTCGCCGCTGTTGCCGTGGTAAAAGGAGAACAACAGCTCCCCGCCCTCGCCGATGAGCACCGCCTTGGTCGTGGTGGAGCCGGCGTCAATGCCGAGGTAGCAGTTGCCGCGATAGGTCGAAATGTCGGCGCGGGCGACCTTAGCCTCTGCGTGCCGGGCAAGAAAGCGGTCGTAGTCCGCCCGGTCCGAAAAGAGCGGCGGGAGGCGTTTGCTCTCGTAGGTCGCCGTCCTCGTCGCCGACAACCGCCCGATCAGCGCGTCGAGCGTGCAGGGCTCCTCGCCCTCCCCGACCGGCGACTGTGCGGCGCCCAGCGCGGCAAACAGGTGGGAGTCGGGCGGGTCGATGATCTCATCCGGCGTCAGCGCGAGCGTGCGGACGAACGCCGCTCTCAGCTCCGGCAAAAAGTGGAGCGGTCCCCCCAGAAACGCCACATGCCCGCGGATGGGTTTTCCGCAGGCAAGTCCGGAGACGGTCTGGTTCACGACCGCCTGAAAAACCGACGCGGCGATGTTTTCCCGCGCCACGCCGTCGTTGATGAGAGGCTGGATGTCCGATTTGGCGAAAACGCCGCACCGCGAGGCGATGGGGTAAAGCTCGGTCGCGCCCCGCGCCGCCTCGTTCAGCCCCGCCGCGTCGGTGCGGAGCAGTGCCGCCATCTGGTCAATAAAAGAACCTGTGCCGCCGGCACAGATTCCGTTCATGCGCTCCTCCAGCCCCCCGCGGAAGTAGATAATTTTGGCGTCCTCGCCGCCCAGCTCCACCGCCACGTCGGTCTGCGGATAGCGCGCCCGGAGTGCCGACGCCACGGCGACGACCTCCTGCACGAAAGGAAGCCCGAGCGCCTGTGCGATGCCGATGGCGCCCGAGCCGGTCAGACGGATGTAGGCAGACTGCCCCTCACAGCACGCGCGCGCCTCGGTGAGCAGTTCGATCAGCGTGTCCCGCGTGCGCGCCAGGTGGCGGCGGTATTCGGCATAGCGGACGGTGCCCGACGCGTCCGTGACGACCAGCTTGACCGTCGTCGAGCCGATGTCAATGCCCGCGCGCCACGTCCCATCCGTACGCAAGGTCGTGTCTGCACGCAATGTCCTGTCCGCGCGGAGCGCCGCGTCCGTATGCAAACCCGCGCCGGCGTGCACAGCCCCGCCTGTGCTTGAAATCTTTTCCATGAATCCGTAATCCTTTCCCGATTTATTCCGTCTTGTCCCGGCGGTGCCCGAAGGTGAACTTTGTCTCCGTCCCCCGGAACAGGCGGTGGATGTTGGCACTGTGCCGGAGAATGACAAAGAGCACGCAGGCGGCGTACATCAGGCACGCCGGGAGCGTCGCGTCAAAGAGCGCCAGGCACATCGAGCCGACGATCAGCGACACCATGGTGGAGAGCGACATGTATTTGGTCGTCAGAAGCAGAATCACCATCAAAAGCGTGGCAATGCCGCCCGCCCGCCAGTCCAGCACCCACAGCGTGGACAGGCAGACGAGAAAGCCCTTGCCGCCGTGAAAGCCGTAAAAAACGGGGAATGCGTGCCCGAGCAGGGCGAACACCCCGGCGTAGGCGACGCCCGTCTGCCACGGGTCACCCCGGAGGTGAAAGAGCACGCCGCCCGCGCAGGTGACCAGCGCGGCTTTGAGCAGGTCGAGCGCGAACACGAACCACGCGTAGCGCGCCCCGAACACGCGGCGGAAATTGGTAAATCCCGGATTGCCGCTTCCCTGCGTGCGGATGTCGGTGTGATAGATCAGCCGCGAGAGAACGATGGCGGGGTTGACCGCCGAGATCAGATAAGCCGCGAGCGCGATAAGAATGTAAATGACTGCACGCATGATGCCCCTCCCGGAGTTATTCTATGATGAAAATGTAGTGGTAAATGTCCTGCCCGCCGTCCACGGGGTAGATCTCACAGCCCGGGCGCGCCGCGGCGAGATGCGCGCGGATCGCCTCGGTCTCGGTCGCGTCGGCGTCCTTGCCGCAGATCATGATGCAGATCTCGCGGTCGGCAAAATCCAGCTCGTCGAGCAGGCGGCAGGCGGTGTCCACGCGGTCGCGGTCGGCGGAGAGAATGTGATCCCCGACGAATCCGATGTATTCGCCGCGCCACAGGTGGAGCGCGTCGCTGTCGGTGTCGCGGGAGCAGGTGGAGACGGCGGCGGTGATGACGCCCTCGGTGGCTTGGCGGAGCAGCGTCTCAATGGTGTCGGCGTCGTCGGACGTCGTGTCGAACATGGTCAGCGCGGCGTGTCCCTCGCCGATGTTGTGCGTTTCGATGACGCGCACCTCGGCGCCCGTGTACAGCTTCGCCGCCTGACGCGCGGTCAGAATGATATTGCCGTTGTTGGGGAGGACGAAAATGGTGTCCGCGCCCACGCGGTCGAACGCTTCCAGAAAGTCCTTGGCGGAGGGGTTCATGCTCTGTCCCCCGTCCACCACGGCGTCGGCGCCCAGCTCCCGGAACATCCGGCGGATGCCCTCGCCGCAGGCGACGGCGACCAGCCCGTATGCCTTGTGCTCGGCGGACGGCTCGGGCGGCGGAGTTTCGGTGGATTGGTTGTGCTGCAGGGTCATGTTTTCAATTTTGACCGTGAGAAACTCCCCGAAGCGCTGACCCAGCGCCAGCACGCGGTCGGGGATTTTGGTGTGCACGTGGATTTTGACGATACTGCCGTTCTTGACCGCCACCACGGAGTCGCCGAGGCGGTTGAGCTCGTCGGTGATGACGGCGATGTCGAAGTTTTCCACATCGACCTTGGCGTTTTGCAGGCGCAGAAGAAGCTCGGTGCAATAGCCGAATTCCAACACGCTGTCGGCGGTGAAGCGGTTCAGGTCAAGGTGCCGGGCGTCGTTCCCGGACGCACCTTCCTCCTCACCCGGAAGCTCCTCGCCGGTGAGCGCATGCAGCATGCCCTCCACCACGCGAATCAGCCCCGCGCCGCCGGAATCGACCACGCCCGCCTGCCGCAGGACGGGCAACAGCTCCGGCGTGTGCAGAAGCGAGCGGTTCGCCTCATACAGAAAATCCGACAGGAACACCGTAGCATCCGAAGCGCCCCGCCCGCAGGCGTAGTCGGTCGCCTCGCGTGCCACGGTCAGAATGGTCCCCTCGGTCGGCGTCATGACGGCGCTGTACGCGTGCCGGACGCCCGAGCGGAACGCTTCCCCGAGCGTTGCCGCGTCTGCGGTTTCCGTCCCGGACAGCCCCGCCGCCACCCCGTCGAAAAACTGCGACAGGATGACGCCGGAGTTTCCGCGGGCGGAGAGCAGCATGCCGTCCCCGACGCGGGCGGCGGCTTGTCCGAGCGACTCGCCCGGAATCTCCTCCGTCCCGGCGCCGCCGCGCATGGTCAGGAGCATGTTGTCCCCCGTGTCGCCGTCGGGAATCGGAAAAACGTTGAGATCGTTGATGCGGGCGGCGTGCCGCCGGAGATTGGCGGTGCCGGCGACGATCATGCGGTGGTAGAGCGCGGCGTCAATGGTTTGCGTTTCCATGGCTTATGTATTTCTCCCCGCTGTGCGTGGGATCCTTTCTTGCGGAATGGGAGGCGGTCGGTCGGTCAGCCCTCCGCCCCGGCGGTCACAGTCTTGCCGAAGCCGAAAACGGCGATGGCGTCCGGTCCGATGGACGCGCCGATGATGGGTCCGATGGGGCTGACGTAAATGTCACGGCAGGGAATGTTCTCGCGGATGAGGGCTTTGACCTGCTCGATCTCCTCGGGCGCGCAGTCGGCGTGTGTGAGGTAGATGGTCTGCTCCTCGGGCGAGACGATGGTCTCCTTCAGCATCATGACCAGCTCGCGGAGCGACGCCTGACGACCCTTGACCTTGCGGTAAGCCGCCTGCGCGCCCACCGCGTCGGCGATGATGATCGGCTTGACGCCCATGAGGTTGCCGAAGAACGCGGCGGACGCCTTGACGCGTCCCGCGCGGCGAAGCGCGTCCAGCGAGTGGACGGTGCAGTATTCATTGATGTTTTTGCGCATGGCGAGGATGCTGTCCGCGATCTCGTCCGCGCTCTTCCCCACGTCGCGCAGCTCGGCGGCGCGCATGGCGAGCATGCCCTCCCCCATGCAGGCATTGAGCGAGTCGATGCACCGGATGGTGCGGTCGGGGTAGGTCTCCTTGAGCTTTTCGGCGACGACGTGCGCGGTGTTCACCGACCCGGACTGCTTGGAGGAGCAGGCGATGTAGACCAGGTCACAGCCCTCGTCCAGCCAGCGGGTGAACACGCGGTGAAATTCCTCAACGGGAACTTGCGTGGTTGTGATCCGCTTGCCCGCACGCATCAGTCCGTAAAAGGCGTGAACGTCCCCGGCGCTCCAGGACAGGCTTGCGGGCGAGGTCACGCCGTCCAGCACCGTGTTCATCTGCGCGTAGTCAATGTCGTAGCGCTCCATCAGCTCCGGCGTCAGGTCCGAGCAGGAGTCCGTGATAATTTTTACCTTATTCATCAAAAAATCCCCCTTATGTGCCCGATTCATGCGAATCCGACCTTTTTCGGTCAAGCATACCACCCGAAACTAAACTCAAACGAAACCGGGGACAAAAATCTTTTCTTTTTTACAACAAAAAGGGGGCACTGTGCCCCCCTCGGGTGGTTCCGCTCAGCCTCCGTACGGCAGAGCGACGGTGAAGGTCGTGACGTCGTTTTGCGACTCCACCCAGACCGCGCCATGATGCAACTCGACAATGCGGCGGACGATGGCAAGCCCGACGCCGTTGCCGCGCGTGGCGTGCGAGGTGTCCCCCTGGTAAAACTTCTGGAAAATGCGCGAAATGTCCCGCTCCGGGATGGTACTGCCCGTATTCGTGACCGAGGTGAGCAGGCGTCCGTTCCCGTCGGGGCGGATATGGACGGTGATCGTGCCGCCGTAGGGCGTGAATTTGATGGCATTGTCCAGCAGATTGATCCAGACCTGCCGGAGAAGCTCCTCACTGCCCGCGACGTTGTATTCGTCAAAGTCCGGGCGAAGATCCAGTGCCTTTTCCGACCACTTATTCTCCAAAAGCAGCAGACAGGTGCGGAGCTGTTCGGAGAGGTTGTAGGTCGTCACATCCGTGAGTATGGTCTGATTTTCGATCCTGGTCAGGTTGAGAATGTTGGTCGCCATGGCGGACAGGTGGAGCGATTCCTCCTCGATGATGGCGATGTATTCCTTCTTCTGCTCCTCGGTCAGGTCCGCCGAGCCGAGCAGCTTGGCAAAGCCCGCGATGGACACGATGGGTGTCTTGAATTCGTGCGAGAAGTTGTTGACGAAATCCGCGCGGAGCATTTCGGTATTGCTCAGCTCCTCCGCCATGGTGTTGACGCTCTCGGTCAGCTCAGCCATGGCGGGATGCTTGGCAAACAGCCCGGAGAACCGCACACGCGCCTTGAAATCGCCCGCTGCCATGCGGTTCATGGTGTTGATGAGGACGTTGATCGGCTTCATGTAGGCGCGCCCGAAGAGAAACGCCGCCGCCACGCCCAAAAGAAAGCTGGCAAGCAGGATAAAGAGAATGAGCTGGTTGCCGTTGACCAGCCCGGCGCCGGTGTCGATGAGAATGCCCGAGTTGACCAGCGTCAGCGAGATACCGCCGACGACGATGAGCACGGCGAGCAGGATGAGGAGCGTCGCGCCCGAAAACAACAGGGTCAGCGACAGCCGCGGGGTGTACTCCTTGATTTTCTGATTGAGAATGGGCGGAATTTTTTTGGGGTCGATGGGCTTTGGCTGTCGTCCCTCGCCCGGTTTTTCCTGTTTTTTCGTGTTTTTTTTCCGTTTCATACGTTTTTCACCGCCTTGTAGCCGAGTCCGCGGACGGACTCGATGCGAAATTCGTCCCAGCCCTCAAACCGCTTGCGCAGTCTGCCGATGTGCACCGTCACCGTCTCCCAGCCGCTGTCGGTGTCCATGCCCCAGATCTCGTCCATGAGTTGGATGCGGGTGAAGATCTTGCCCGGGTAGGAGAGCAGCTTGTAGAGCAGTAAAAATTCCTTTTGCGGAAGCTCCTGCACCGTCCCGTGCCCCGTGACGGTCAGGGCGTCGTAGTCGAGCACCACCCCGCCGATCTCAATGCGGCGGTCGCTCGCGATTTTGGCGCGCCGGAGCAGTGCCCGGATGCGCAGAAGCATCTCCTCCTCGTCGATGGGCTTGGAGATATAGTCGTCCGTCCCGGCGAGAAATCCCATGTGGCGGTCGGCGGGAAGCTGCTTTGCCGAGACCATCAGGATGGGGATGTCGTTGCCCGCGTCCCGGAGCATGCGCGTCAGCTCGTAGCCGTCGATGTGCGGCATCATGACATCCAGCACGATCAGATCGACGTGTGTCGTCTCCAGCTCCCGCAGAGCAGCCTCGCCGTCCGCGGCGGTCGATACGGTGTAGTTGTCCTGCCGCAGTACCGCCTCGATCAGACGCCGTGTATTTTTGTCGTCGTCCACGACCAGAATATGAAACATCGGTATTCCCTCCCACACCGCCGGAAAAGTGCCGCGGTCTTCCTTTCATTGTACGCGGGAAAACTAAACCGAAACGAAACCGGGCGCCCCGCATCATCAGTATACCACACTTTTGCCCGGATGTAAAGAAGCCGTCGGGCAACAGCGGACCGCCGCCCTGCCGCAAAAAAGCCTGCCCGAGGAGCCGCGCCTGCCCGCGGAAATCCCCGCCTGCGCGCGAAAACCCGTCCCCCGCGTCCGGAGGGAGGCGCGCCCCTCGAAAAATGTTTCCCCGCGAACGAAAAAATATCAGAAAAGCTCTTGACATCCGCCGCGAAATGTGATACGATAAAGAAAAGAAACCAAACGGTTGGGTTTGATTTTGCCAAAGGGGGAACAACGATGGAAACGGTTGACGGAATGTACAGCATCCGGGACATTTACCGCGTCGGGCGCGGACCCTCCAGCTCGCATACCATGGGACCGGCGTACGCCTGCCACCGGGCAATGCGGGAGGCGCCGGGGGCGGACGCCTTCGAGGTCACTCTGCTCGGCTCACTCGCCAAAACGGGGCGCGGACACCGTACGGATTACGCCATCGAAAAGAGCTTCGGGGACATCCCCGTCCGCATCCGATTCGATACCGAACGCGCCGATCTCCCCCATCCGAACACCATGGAGATTACGGCACTCCGGGCGGGAAAACCCTTTTGGCATAAGACATTTCTCAGCGTGGGCGGCGGCGCTGTCGAGGTGCCGGGCGAGCCTGCGCCGGAGGAGCGCACCGTCTACCGGGAGAATCATTTCCGGGAGATCGAGGACGTCTGCGCGCGGGAAAATCTGACCCTGCCCGCCTATGTCGAGCGGCAGGAGGGCGCGGGCATCCGCACGTATCTTGCCGGGGTGCTCGCCCGCATGCGCGAGACGGTGCGCGAGGGGCTGGAGCGCGAGGACATCATCCCCGGGGGGCTGGGCATCCGCCGCAAGGCGAAAATGCTGTACGCCAAGGGGCGCTCGCGCGAGTTCGGGCACGAAAAGGAAATTTACCTCATCTCGGCGTACGCTTACGCGGCGAGCGAGCAGAACGCCTCGGGCGAGATGATGGTGACTGCCCCCACCTGCGGCGCGTCGGGCGTTCTCCCGGCGGTGCTTCTTTTCAAGCAACAGGAGTTCGGCTATACCGACGATCAGCTTCTCTCGGCGCTTGCCGTCGCGGGGCTGATCGGCAACGTCGTCAAGCATAACGCTTCCATCAGCGGCGCCGAGTGCGGTTGTCAGGCGGAGGTCGGAACCGCATGCGCGATGGCAGCGGCGGCATTTGCCTACCTGCGCGACATGTGCGTCGGGCAGATCGAGTGCGCCGCGGAGATCGCGCTGGAGCATCATCTCGGGCTGACCTGTGACCCGGTGCGGGGGCTGGTGCAGATTCCCTGCATCGAACGCAACGCGGTTGCCGCCATGCGTGCGGTGGACGCGGTGTCGCTCGCCGAAATGCTGTACGGGGAACGCAAAATTTCGCTCGATCTCGTCATACGAACGATGTACGAGACGGGCAAGGACCTGTCCTGCCGCTACCGGGAGACCTCGGAGGGCGGGCTGGCAAGCCTGTACGGAGGCTGAGCGTGAAACGGGGGAGGCGAAACCATGACGACAGAGGAGCTTGACCGCGTGTGCCGCGCCTGCCCTGCGCTTTGCGACGACGAATTTATCCGCGCCAATATTGAAAACCGGAAGAAATAAAGGAGGTATTCTGCCGTGGAACAGAAACTGAAGAGTGCGATTACAAGACAGAAGATTCTGAACGCCGCCGAGGAAATTTTTGCCGCCAAGGGTCCCGACGCCGCCCGCGTGGATGAGATCGCCGCGCTCGCCGGAGTCAACAAGCAACGGATTTACGCGCATTTCGGGTGCAAGGAGATGCTCTACGAGACGGTGCTGGAGGAGGTGTACCGTCGCCGCGGCGCATACGAGGAGCCGCTGTCGGGGCGGGAGTTCAAGGGTCCGGAAACGGTGCGCGCGATCGTGTTTGACTATTTCGACTTTCTGATGAAGAACCCCAACTTTGTCCGGCTGATGCTGTGGGAGAACCTCAACTACGCTCAGGCTCCGACGGCGTTTCACCGTTCACCCTTCCCCGGCGTGGAGGGGCTGTTGCGCGACGCGATGGAAAAAGGCAAAATCCGGCGGAACCTGGACATTGACCAGACGGTGGTGTCGATCAACATGTTCTGCTTTTCGGCGTTTTCCAACGTACATACGCTGTCGCGGTTGCTCTCGCGGGACCTCGCCTGTGAAATTGAGCTGAGAAAGCGCGCCGCGCACATTGCGGATGTTCTGATTCGGTATATTTGTGGGTAACGAAGAACGGGGCGTGGGAAACTTTTTGGGAAAAAGTTTCCCACGCCTTTCAAAAACTCTTATAAAGGGAATAGCTGTTCGACTTTAGGGTTCTAAAGGGTTCAGCTGTCCCCTTTTTCAGTTTTCGCCCGCCTTTTTCAAAAGGCGTCCTCCTGCAAGCAGGGGGTCTGGGGCGACGCCCCATGTCGCCGCCCGCAGGCGGCGAAATTTCCCTCGGCATTTTCTTTTTTGTGGATTGTCCGCGGTAGGTACTACCGCGGCAATCGGTTTTCTTTTGTGCCTCCGGTCTCAAAAGAAAAAAGCGGCTAAAAATGCTGAAGTGTTTGGAACCGTGGGTGTTTTGTGCTTGTGGCGGGTATTTACTTTGGGTTAAAAGACTTTCATGCAGGATGCGGGGAGAAAACCGGCTCAAACGCCGCCGGTTGTTCTCCCCGCGCCCCTCATTCCCCGGCTTTGATGCGCGTCGCGCCGCAACGACGCGGCGCTTTGGCGCATTGGGGAGGGCGGCGCAGGGGCGCGCCGATGACCCCTCCCCAGACCCCTCCCGGGCTTGCCGCGGTTTAGAAAGTTAGACGCGGGGCGGGTTCTCCCGCACCTCTCCCGGGAGGTCGCTGGAATGTAGAAAGATGGGCGAGTGGAAACTCTCAACGAGTTTTCCCCTCGCCGTTTGGGACAGCTCTGAAAGGAATTTCGGCGCACAGCCATAGCCAAGGAAGTGGAAGGAGGCGGAGGGAGAAAACCTCGGCGTTTGAGATGGTTTCTCCCTCCGCAAAGACGGCTAAAAGAGTATTGCTTTTGCTGTGTGGAAAATTTGGATTTGTTTCGCTTGCTGTTGGTATGTATTTTTAGCTGAAATCTCCGATGCAGGATGTGGGGGGAGAACCGGCTCAAACGCTCGTGCCTGCCGCGTAGCGCAGGCGGCTCCCCCCACGCCCTCCACTCCAAGGCTGGATGCGCGTCGCGCCGCAACAACGCGGCGCTTTGCGCATTGGGGAGGGCGGCGCTCCCGCGCCGCTGACCCCTCCCCAGACCCCTCCCATTGGCTTTCTCTCTGACTTTTGCTGCCCCTCATTAAAGTTTTCGCCCGCCTTTTTCAAAAGGTGGACGCCCGCAGAGCGCGAAATTCCCCTCCTCGGTCCACCCTCCCCCGTGCGGGGAAATTCCGGCACTCCCGTAAAGACGCTTGACATTGCTCACGCGGGCGGGTATAATATAGAGGAATCGCGGCGCGGGCAGTCGATTCCGACGGAATTTGCCGCGTGAAAAGGAGTCAAAACATGACAGAAACCAAAAAAACGTCTGCGGGTCGGAAAGTCCGGAAGATCCTTCTCTCGGTCCTTTGCGGAGTTTTGGTGTTTTTCCTGCTTCTGATCCTCGGCATGCGGGCGTATTTCCGCCTGCCTGTCCGGGACTATTACCGCAACTCGGAAAAATCGTTCGTCATTCCCGGGCTGTCGGACGGCATGATCGTTCAGGGTCTTGCCTATGACAAGGGCGCGGACGCTTTCTTTGTGACCGGCTACCGCTCGGACGGACAGGCGTCCCAGCTCTCCGTGGTCGCCCGTGAGGACGGCAGAGAGATTAAGCGGTTGTGGCTCGCGGACGTGGACGGCAAGGCGCACACCGGGCATGTCGGCGGTGTCGCGGTCAACGGCGACTACATTTACGTGGCGGACAGCCGCGGGCTGTTTGTCTACTCCCGCCTGCAGGTCGGATTTGCCGAGAATGGCGAGACGGTGCGGGCGCTCGGTGTATTCTCGACGGCGACCGACGAGGATTCCCTGCATGTCGCGTTTGTCCATGTGCAGGAGGATATGATCTACGTCGGCGAATTTTACCGCGAGCAGAATTACCCCACGCCCGACAGCCACAAGGTGCGCACGGCGGCGGGTGACGACAACCCCGCGCTCATCCTTGCCTATCGCCTCGACGACGCTTATCGCTTCGGCATCGCCCCCCGGATCGAACGGGCGTATTCCGCGCCCGCGCTCGTGCAGGGCATGTGCTTTGATGCAGAGGGTCGGATGTACCTGTCCACATCGTACGCCGTGGCGTTCTCGCACATCTACCGCTACGATGCGCCGAAGGCTGAGGGGGGGATTACCGTGCTCGGGCAGACCGTTCCACTCTATGTGTTGGATTCCTCCACGCTGAGTCGCGACATCAAGCTCGCACCGATGGCGGAGGAGATCGTTGTGGTGGACGGCAAGCTCTACACCATGTGCGAATCGGCGACCGGAAAATATATTTTCGGCAAATTTACGTCGGCGTCGCACTGCTACGCGACCGATCTTTCGGCGTATGACTGAGGAGGGCGCGATGGCAATGACTGAAACCGAAAAGCTGCTGGCGGGGAAGATTTACGACCCCTACGCGGAAGGAATGGTGCAGGCGCGCCGCCGGGCGCACGAGTTGTGCCGGGCGTACAACGCCACGCCCGAGTCCGACGAGCAGACGCGCGAGAGCATTTTGCGGGTGCTCATGCCCGACCGCGGCGAGGGCGTGTATCTGCAAGGACCGATTCAGTTTGATTTCGGCACGCATATCCGCATGGGCAAAGGCTCGTACGCCAACTTCAATTTCGTGGTGCTGGACGAAAACCGCGTCACCATCGGAGACCACGTGTTCATTGGACCGAACTGCTCCATCCTCACGCCACTCCACCCGCTCTGCCACGAGGATCGCAATACCGGTGTGGAATACAGCGCGCCCGTGACCATCGAGGACAACTGCTGGATCGGCGGGAACGTCACCATTCTGCCCGGCGTTACCATCGGGCACGGCAGCGTAATCGGCGCGGGAGCGGTCGTCACCAAAAGTGTCCCGCCGGACTCGCTGGCGTTCGGCAGTCCCTGCCGGGTGGTGCGGAGCATCACCGAGGCGGATCGCCTGTCGGAGCATCCGGAATTGTTTGCGGAATAAAAGAAAAATGACGGTGCTTAACCGTCGGGATAAACGTCGTTGGGGTATGAAAAAATTCACTTTGAATTTTTTCATACCCCCGTTTTGTATGGAGGAGGGAGAGGATCTTATCCCCGCCGAAACTGCCGTCCGGCAGAAGGAATGCCCGAACCGGCCCGCCGCTTTGGTCGGTTCCCTGCCCACCCCGCAACAGCACGTACGCAACGCTGTCCCGGAACACGGCGTAGGTGGGGAGCGGCAGATCGGTCTTGCCGCGCAGGACGTGTCCCCCCATCTTTCTACATTTCAGCGAGCCCCGGGAGGGGGTCGGGGAGGGCTCATCGGCGCGGGGAGCGCTGCCCTCCCGGCGCTGACGCGCCGCGTCGTTGCGGCGCGACGCGCATCCGGCCGAGGAATGAGGGGCGAGTGGGGGAGCCGCCTGCGCCCCGCGGCACGCCCTGTGCCATGCGGCACACTGCGGATTATTCGATCAGCCCGCTCTCCTTGAGCAGAAGCTCAATGTCCGTTCCCTTGATCTTCTTGAGCGCTACCTTGAGCATCTCGCGCTCCTTGAACGACAGCTTGACATCCGTGATCGGCTTTTTGTCGATGGCGTAGTAGCAGGCGCGAAGCAAGTCACGCACATCATACTTACTGCCCCAGACCTCCGGTACGCCGCGGTCAATGTCAAGCAGCGTGTACACCGACTCCATGCCGGTTCGCATGGAATATTCGGTCGTGAAGATGGTGTCGCGCGGCGTCTCGGCAAACTGACCGATGAACGCAAAGTTCACAGCGCCGTCCGGCACGACCTTCGGACGGTCGGATTCTTTGCGCGGCTGGAAGAACGCGTTGATATACGGCATGAAGCAGGTCGTGGTGTTGCAGGCGTCGTGCGCCAGCGTATTGATCCTGTCTGTCGGCACGCCGATGTGGTACAGCCACTCGCGGCAGATCTCCTCGCCGGTGCAGTCGCGCATGGCTTTCTTCACATAGTTGCCCTCGCGGTTGGTGTTCAGCGAATACAGCCACACCAGCACCATGTTCTTGTCCTGAGACTTGAACTGCGGCTGACGGTTGATCGTCCAGGACAGATACCAGTGGTCGGTGCTATCCTTGACGGTGACGATGCCGCCCGTTGTGACCTTGCCGGCGCGGGGATCCCGCTTGCAGATGTTCATGATGTGGCGGATGACCTCCTCGTCGGAGGTGGCGACCGTGGCGCTCATCCAGTTTGTGGCATCCACATCAGAGCAGAATTTATCCGGGTTACCGAACTCGCCGTGCTTTGCCTGCGCGGCGATGGCTTTCCACATATCCCACGACTCGCCGTAGCCGTTCTTCACTGCGGACAGGTCGGGCGCGTGGGTCTGGTCGCCGTAGCAGGAGGTGTCGGTGCAGCAACCGTTGGTGATGAATACCAGGTCGTCCTCAATCAGGTCGATGGTCTGCTCCTTGCCGTCCTTGACGTAAACGATCTGTTTTGCAACCTTTTTGTCGCCCACGGTCTCGATTATGACGTTCTTGACGTCCATGCCGTATTCGATGCGTACCCCGTGCGATTCAAGATATTTTACCAGCGGCAGGATCATGCTCTCGTACTGGTTGTACTTGGTGAAGCGCAGGGCGCTGAAGTCGGGCAACCCGTCGATGTGGTGGACGTAGCGGCAAAGGTACCGCTTCATTTCAAGCGCGCTGGACCAGCGCTGGAAGGCGAACATGGTCTGCCAGTACAGCCAGAAGTTCGTATTCCAGAAGGAATCGGGCAGAACGTCGGAAATTTTCTTGTCCTCCAGGTCCCTCTCCGGCGTCATGAAGAGCTTGGACAGCGCCATTGCCGACTCCTTGTCCAGCTCAAATTTCTTGTCGGTGTGGGCGTCCTCGCCGCACTTCACCGTTGCACGGCAGAGCGAGTAGTTCGGGTCGTGCTTGTTGAGCCAGTAATACTCATCCAGCACCGACACACCGGGTGTTTCGATGGACGGGACGTCGCGGAACGTGTCCCACATGACCTCAAAGTGGTTGTCCATTTCGCGCCCGCCGCGCATGAAGAAGCCCTTGGTCACGTCGCGGCGACCGTCACAGCTTCCGCCCGCCAGCTCCAGCTTCTCCAGCAGGTGGATGTGCTCTCCCTTCATCTGTCCGTCGCGGACGAGGTAGAAGGCGGCGGTCAGCCCGGCAAGACCGGTGCCGATGATATAGGCGGACTTGTTGTCCACACCCAGCGGTTTTTCGGGGTGAGCGAACGACTCATAAGTTCCGGCAGAATAATACATAGCGAAAACCTCCTGTGTTTTTCTTGATGTCTCTATTATAGCCACCCCCGGCGACGTTTACAATAAGCAGAAAAGGCCCCGTGATAAAAGTTTTATCACGGGGGCAAAAGTGTAAAAATTTTTATCAGATTACGGAAAATGATAAAGCCGTGTCGGTCACGGGCAAAAGCGCGAGAGCGCCTCCGCCATCGAGCCGCGGATCAGCCGGGCGAGCCGATCTACGATCGCGTGCGGGTCCTCGCGCATGTCGTCCTTGATCCAGTCCAGCATGACGCCGATGAAAATGTAGGAGTAGACCTGCGCGATGAACCGCTTGTCCTCGCTCCGCACGTTCTTGCCGCGTGGTTCCTCGTCCATGATGCCCAGCAGAAGATCGTCCACCAGCGGTCCGAGATATTTTTCCACCTGTTCCCGGTGGACACAGCGGTAGACGTTCAGGATGAACGGCTTGTTCTCCTGTACCGCCTCAAAGATCTGTAGCAGCCCCTGTTGCCAGGTGCTATAGGTCTTTTTCTCGTCCAGCGCCCGCCGCGCGTCCTCCAGACACGACCATTCCACCAGGTCGTAGATGTCCTTGAAGTGATAGTAAAAGGTCATGCGGTTGATGCCGCAGTCGTCGGCAATGTCGCTCACGGTGATCTTTGTCAGCGGCTTTTTCAAGAGAAGATTCTTCAGGGATTGCTCCAGTGCCCGTTTTGTGACCTGTGACATACGGTTTTCCTCCTCCGGACGAATTTGCGCGGTGCGCGGGTGCCGGCACGCGCGGAAAGTGCACTTGGGGCTATCGGCTGCCTGCCATGAGAACGTTACTGCCCCGCCGCGCGTGGTGTGGTAAACACACCACTCTGTGGTTATTTTACCATGAAGCAAAAATGTGTGCTTGCACGGACATTTTTGCGAAGCCGTCAACGCCACAGGCGCGCGAAGCGCGGTGCGGCGACAGCCGCGCGTGGTGTGGTAGACACACCACTTCTGTGGTCATTATAACATATTTCCGCCTCTGTGTAAAACATTTTTTTGCAGGCGTCTCTGAAAAAACGTCCTGCGTGCCGGGGAAGGTACAGTGTAGAGCGAGGGGCCCGGCACGTGACCGGACCCCTCGCCCTGTATTTTGTGATATTTTTGCAATCAGCGTGCCCGGACCGCTTCGACATCCAGCTCGGAGACCGAGGTGAAATGACTGCTTCCGCCGGCAGAACCGATCACACGGATACCGTTGCAATCCGTGGGGGTGTCCAGCGTGAAGGTGTAGGTTGTATACGGAGGGAAGTTCGCCTTGGTATCGCCGCCCGGATAGTTCGGCGAGATGGTTGCTTTCACAACCTTCCATTCGCCGTCGATCAGAACCTCCAGACGGATGCTGCCGTCCTTGAACCAGCCGCCGTTGCCGAACACGTTGCCGGAGGTGTAGAGCACCTTGGAGACCGTCCATGTGCCGCGGAAAATATAGCCGAAGAAATCCTCGTGCTCGTCCGCCCGTCCGCGGAAGGTGTCATACTGCACATTGCTCTGATTGTCGCCCACCTTGGGGAGAATGCCGTCACGCATGACCTCGATATCTCTGCTGCCGCCGCCGGAGGGCGACGTCTCGGAGACATAGGGGATGGACGTGGCTACGCAATCGTCCTCATCCACGACATCATAGGTGGGATTTTCCACTTCGGAGAAGAGGACGTCCAGCTCGGAGCAGGAGACGAAGGTGGCGCTACCGCCGGGGATGCCGATGACACGGATGCCCTCGCATTTCTCGGGTGTCGCCAGCTCAAAGGTAAAGGTCTGCATGGGATCGCCCTGCGCCGCCATGTCATCGACCTCCATGTACAGAGGAGAAATGGAGGCTTCGGTGTCGACCCACTTGCCGTCCTTGTAGACCTGGATGGTCGGCGTTTTGCGGAACCAACCGCCGTTGCCGAAGTGCGCACCCTCGGTAAAGAGCACCGCCGTGACCGTGACCTTGTGGTCGAACTTCAGCGCGAACCACGCCTCGGTCTGCAGCTTGCCCGTGCAGGTATCGTACTGAATTTTGATGTTCTCCTGGTTGGTCGGAATCACACCGTCCGCAATCACGGAGATGTCCTTGCTGCCGCCGCCGGTGGGCTTGTCTACGGAGCAGGAGGGGGTGACGCGGAAGCCTCTGCCCTTCGGGTCAAAGTCCAGGGTCACGGTGCGGGTGGTCGTCGCCGTGCTTCCGTTTGCCTTGGCGGTGCAGGTGATTTTGTAGGTGCCGGGCTTCTGATACGTATAGGTCGGCACGCTGCCCGGGATCACCGTTCCGTCGCCCATGTCGAGGAGAACTTCCTGTTCGCCGTCCTTGACGCCCTTCGGCAGGACGAAGCGGCAGTTGAGAGCCACCTTGCCCTGCGCGCGCGCCTCCACATCCAGATAAATGCAGATCTCATCGTCGGGCCACTGCTCAAAAGGAACGGTTTTCAGTTCCTTGTCTACCTTCAATGTCCAGACCTTGCCCTCTTTCGTGCCGCCCTCTTTCGTCATGATCTTTCTTGCGAGGTCCAGAGAGTTGTCGATGCAATCCTGGAGGGTATAATTGGTGTTGGAGAACTTTTTCCCGGTGTAATTCACTTCCTTTGTGAACTCCTCCGGCAGACCGGAAAGCCCGTAAAGCGTTCCGAGAATCGCGGCGGCAGAGGAAGGATTGCAGTCGGAATCCTGCCCGCCGCGCATGGAGATTACGATCGTTTTCGCCAGATCGCCCTCACCCCAGAGAAGTCCCATGTGGATGTAGGCGGCGTTGATCTTGGCGTCGATGTTCATCGAACCAATGCACTCGGGGCACTTGTCGTCACTGCCCCACTTGTTCTCGATGATCTGCCAGCACTCCTCCCAGGTGTCTCCGTTTCGGTAGGATTCTTCGACGTCCTCAATCACCGCGCGGAACTTCGTCCCCTCGGGGAGAACGGCAATGCCCGCGTCCAGCACCTCGCGCAGACTCTGCGAGGTCATCGCGGCGGAATGCATGGCGGTGATGTAGACGCCGCCCAGAACGCCGTCGCCGTAGTTCATCAGGTGCCCCAGCTCAAAGGCGCGCGCGGCGGCACGGTTGACCATACCGGGGTAGATGTTGCCGAGAAAGTCCGCCTCGATCTGCCAGTCGATGTCATCGGCGTGGTAGTTGTTGCGGTAATGACCCGCTTCTGCGGCGGGGATGCCGTCACGCAGATTCCGGCGCCCAACCAGATTGGCGTGCGCCAGACCGAATTTTGTCTCGGCGAAATACTTGCCGAAAACGTCCAGCGAGCAATCCACGCCATGATCCTTCATGGCGTCCATGAACGGAATCTCCACATACAGGTCGTCCTGCGTGAAGGCGTTGTTGACCATGGAGGGCTTCCATTCCGGCACCTGGTTCTCCGGGATGATCTTGGACTGGAAGCGGAACTCCGTCGGCGCCCCCCAGGTCACGCCGACCATCTGACCGACCCAGGAGCCGGCGATCTTGTCGCGCAGAACGTCCTCGTCGATCGTGATCGTCTTTTTGTCTGCCGGGTCGTCCGGGGTTTTCGGGTCATCCGGGTTGTCCGGGTTGTCCGGGGTGGTCGGCGTGCAACCGACCAGCATCACCAGCGCGAGCAGTAATGCTATCAGGCAATAGAATTTTTTCATGTTTTTTCCTCCCTTATTTCGGTACCGCTCACTCGGCGGGAATGAACTTCATCGTGCGCTTTGCCATGTCGGAAATGCTGACGCGCGCGTTGCCTGCAATGTCGGTGCAAAGGGTGTCGCAGATCGGGTCTGTGAAGTGCGCGGGAATCCGGTCCGCCCCCGTCACCATGCCGATGACGGAGCCGACGGTCGCGCCGTTGCAGTCCGTATCCATGCCGGGCATGATGCTCATGCCGAGCGTCCGTTCGTAGTCGCCCTCACCGTACAGCAGCGCCGTCGCCACGATCATGGCGTTGGAATTGGTGTGCACGCTGTTGTGGTGGGTGTTCATGGGGTACTGCGTGTGAATGATCTCCACCGTGTCCTCGTAGGAGGTGCCGGCGTCGTACAGAGCCAGAATCTTTCTCACATCCCGCCACAGACGCGAGGTCGAGGGGATGACGGAAAGTCCCGTTTCAATGATGTGGTGCATGTCGGAGGAAACCGCCGCCTCCGCGATCATGGCGGCGGCGAACATTTCGCCGTAGATGCCGTTTTTCGTGTGGGTGCAGCAGGCGTCCCGGAAAGCGTAGTCCGCGGCGGTAAAGGGGTCGCCCGGGTTGATGTATCCGAAGAAATCACCCCGGATCTGCGCGCCGATCCACTCACGGTAGGGGTTGCGGTAGGAGCCGGAGTGCGGCGGCAGAACGTGCGTCAGAAAGTTGCGGAACGCCGCCTGCTCCGCGGTGCACAGACACAGCGCCGGGAAATTGCGGAGCCATGCCTCCGCCACGTCGATCGGGGTGAAATCCCGCCCGTAGGTTTCCAGAACGGTCAGGTACAGCGTGGTGTAGTTGGTGTCGTCGTCGGCGGGGGAGAAGCCCCGGATTCGCTCAAAAAACCAACCGTTTTTAATGGCAGGGTGCTCGAAGAACGGGTCGTTTTCCGGATTGGGTACCTTGGCGTGCAGATAGCGCGTGATGGGCCAGTTCCCGTCCGCCTCGGCGAGCTTGCGGATGTATTCGCGGTTTCTGCCCTCGACCGGCTTGCCGATCAGACAGCCCGTGATGCGCCCGATCCAGGCGCCGTGAACCTTGTTTTCGATGGTCGCTTTGTCGTAGGGGGCGGCGGCGCGGCGGGGCATGGAGAGTGCGCTGATGCCGTCTCTGTCGGAAGGCTCCCGATAGACGGGGTTCTCCGGCTCCGGCAGTGCCTCCAGGCGGTCAACGAGCGCCATGACGCTGTTGTATTCCTCCTCCGTAAAGGGTCCGCGCGTCACCTTTTCGAGGGCGCGTACCTCTTCCTCCAGCGCGGGCGGGACTTCCTTTCCCTCGTCCCGGCATTGACGCAACTCGGTGTCGAGCGCGTCCCAGTAGCAATACCACATGTGATTTTTCAGCATTTTTGTTCCTCCTCTTGAAATTGCGAATCTGTTTGGGTTGCTTTGCGCGGTCGGGCGTGCCCACGGCTGTCCGCACACCCGGATGATACAGTAAAAATCAGACGACTTCCGACCGGCTCGCCCGCGTCTCTTTGCGATAGGTCAGCGGCGCTTTGCCGTATTGTCGGCGGAAAATCCGGCGGAAATGACTTTCATTCACATATCCGACGACGGACGCGATCTGCCCCACGGACAGCTCCGTTTCGGTCAGGCGCTTTGCCGCTTCTGAACAGCGAAGCTCCTGCAGGAGCGCGATAAAGGACTTGCCCGTCAGCTCCCGCACTTGCTTGCCGGCATAGTCCGGGCAGTACCCGGCCAGCTCGGCAAATTCCGCCAGCGTTGCATCCGTCATGTGGTTCTCCAGATACAGGTGAAGCTGTCGCTCAAGCTCGCTCGACCTGTCGCTCCGAAGCATCGTTTTCATAGCCTCCCGCACCTCGGCAAAGGTGGGGATGGAGACCGCCGCGCCGGGACGGGAGACAGCGACCGCGGCGGCGGCGCTGGCATATTTCAGCGCCTCTCTGACCGGGTAGCCAAGCGACAGCATGGCGACGAAATATCCTGTAAAGGTATCGCCCGCCGCGGTCGTATCCACCGCCTGAACCCGATATGCCCGGCAGTGGTATTGCCCGCTTTCGTCGGCGTAAATACTGCCGTTCGCGCCAAGGGTCAGGACGACCCGCAGATGCGGATAGGCGCGGCGGATTTCCTGCAGGAACCCGTCCGTATTCTCGGTTTTGCCGATCTGCTCCGCTTCCGTTTCGTTAAGAATCAGGTAGGATATGCGGGACAGGTCCAGCGAAAGGATCGCCTCGTTGATGGGGGACGGGTTCAGAAAGATGACCATGCCGAGGCTGTGCGCCCGCTGCACGAGGTAGGAAGGGTCGTTGATCTCGTTTTGCAGAATCAGATAGTCCCCCGCCGCGTAATGTGAGAGAACCCGGTCCACATACGCCCGATCGTTTTCAAAATTGGCTCCGTGGGCGATGATGATCGAGTTGTGCCCGAGCCGGTCGACCTGGATGATGGCGTGCCCGGTTTTGTTCTCCGAGACCCTGATTGGGGTGGTATCCACCCCCGCGCTCTGCAAAAGCTCCTTCAAAAACAGCCCGTCCGCGCCGATCGTCCCTGCAAAGCGGCAGGGTGCCCCGGTCTTTGCAACGGCGACCGCCTGGTTCAGACCCTTCCCGCCGGGGAACACGGTAATCGCCCCGGATTGTGTCGTTTCCCCCGGGCGGACGATGTTGTCCACGGCATAAACAAAATCAATATTAGCCGATCCGAAAATCAAAATGCGCACGCCGCACACTCCTCTCTGTCACACAGCCGCCGCCTTTTCGCCCGCAGCCGCCGGGCGACACGGGGAGGCGGGGCAAATCCGTCAGTCTGTTTGACGGTTCTGTCAATATTTCACAGAAATTCTGGTGTCAAGCACATAATATCACAAAGGTTCGCCATTTGCAAGAAGCAAATCCGACCATTTTCGGTCGAAATCCGATATTTTCAAGCGCTGCAGAACGGTGCGGAACGGGGCTTGTATCGTTGCCGTCTGCGGGGGAAAAACGGGGGCAAAAAAACAGGACCCACACAACGCCGTCGGCGAAATGTGAGTCCTGTTTATTATTTATTTTTCATTGAAATGCTTCGGTGTCTGTGCTCTATTACTCCAGAAGAGGAATCTTATCGGTTCTCGTCACGGTGTGGGAGATATAGACGGTATCCCCGCGCTTGTAGGTCGTTACGGTGAAGAACTGGACATCCAAAAGGGTCTCCACCCAATATTCGTCCTCGCACTTCTCAAGGGGGCAGTTTTTGCACTTATAATTCTGTACGGAATGTGTGCGACCGTCGTCGCCGGTATATTCGCGCTCAGCCCCGACGGGTTCAAATTTGCAGGGGAGGTCCCAGTCCTTGAGGAGCTCGTACTTCCCGCAACCGCAGGAATATTTTTCGAGAGCTCCGCCGCAGAAGCCCTCCGAAGTGGGGAATTCGATGCTCGCGGTCATATAATTGAATCCGCCTTTTGACTCCCGGTCGTGGTTGTCGCCGCTGACCTTCTCGGAATGTCCGCACCGTGTGCACGTCCCCACCCCGGTATAGCCGCTTTCGCAGTCGTCGGTCGGGTCGAACTGGTACAGACAGTCATGGCTGTACTGAACCTCGCGGTAGTCAAATTCGCCCAGCACCTCGCCGTTCAGAGAATAAGTCTCTTTATTATATGTGGTGTAGCGGCAGGAGGTGGTGGAATCTTCGTCCGGGGAATATGCGTCGATTTTCATTTCGAGCGAGCATTGGGGGCATTTTGCTGTGCCGATGTAGTGCTCGTACCCTTTTTTGTCTGTATAGGTGTCAAAATCCAATATTTCATATTCGGTGTTGCAGGGGTTGCCACTGCTCCCGCAACTCTCGCCACATTCGCAGCTTTGCAGAACCAGCTTATCCGAGCAGAGCCCGCGCCCGGAGACGTCGATGACTTTCGTCTCCTTGACCAGTTGGTGCTCCCCTGCCTCGCACTCAGGCGAGCCGCCCGCGCAGGAGGTGAGGGCAAATGCCACGCCGGAAAGCAGGATTGCCAGAGTAAGTAGGGCAAGAACGATTCTGTTTCTTTTCATGGTGCTGTCTCCTTCATGTCGGATTTTGCAGACCGCGCCTGCGTTTCGGTGTGAAAAAACAAAAGGACACCCGCGGGTGTCCTTTTGTTTCTGGTACGGATGTTCATAAGGGATTTAATTAACATACCAGAAGCGTATAATCATATTCAGTTCCAAACGCACATTTTCAAAAAGTCCTCTTTTGCTGTACAATGTACTTGCAAAGGAGGATTTTACTATGAAAGAACAAAAACGCTTTTTGGAATTATCGGAATTTGAGTGGCGGTTGCTTATCAAGTGCTTAAATGAAGAAAGGTCATTATTTCTCGACAACGGGAAACCCGTTGAAGATTTAGACGAACTTTTGATAAAAGCATTTAAAATGAAATATAAGAAAGTGAGGATTTGATTATGAAAAAGTATAAATATGACGAAAGCAACGGACTTTGGTATGAACTGCAAGGTGATTATTATTTGCCGTGTCTGAAATTGTCGGAAGAAAAACACCAACCTATCGGAATATGGGGACAGCTCCATCACGAATATCTCCGCCGCAACAAACGAATGACTTTATCAATCCTGCAAATCAGCGGTAAGTTAAACGGTTATCTTGCTGCCATTGACCGACAGGCGGAGGAAACGTTTGAGCGGCTGATAAAGCAGATGGCTGCAGCAGAGGGCGTTACCGAGCGATTGAAAGCCACCGACCAAATGGCGTGGGTCGGGAAGATGAATAGCATACGAAATCTGGCAAAAGAAATTGTAAATAACGAGTTAATATTCATGTGAAATTGCGCCTGTTATCCAAATGAATACGGTCTAAGGGTGCCTGAAGTGTGTAAAGTGTCTTTTAACCTACCATATGATGCTTTTAATGCGCAATGGCAAATCCGTCAGAAATTGCGATGACTCTCTTGACAACGGAATTATATGACTGTATAATAACAATGCGTTATACATAACTGAATGTTATTATTGTTCGAGGTGAACATCATGCCTGCTGCAAAAAAGGTTTCAAAAGATGAAATTATTGATGCTGCTATAGAGGTGTTGCGTGGTGATGGATTCGCTGCCATCAACGCCCGCAGTGTCGCAAAAAAATTGGGCTGCTCCACGCAGCCGATCTATTTTTCATTCAAGAATATGGAGGAATTGAAAGCCGCCCTGACCGATCGTGCTATCCGAATGCACACGCAGCGTGTGCGGGATTCACTGCGCATTCACGAGGGAAATGATAGTCGTTACAGCAGCTATGGGATGGGTTTTGTGAAATTTGCGGCTGAGGAAAAACAACTTTTTCGCTGGCTCTATCTGGAAGGCGAACAGCTTGGCCCATACCAGAATGATGTGCTGTTTTCGGAGGTCATTACGGTCATCGTTGATGAATTTGGTTACAGCGAGGAGATTGCCCGCCGCTTTCATCAGGACATGGTCTACTTTACCTATGGGCTGGCCATTCTGGCCAATACTGATCATTTGCATTTGACAGAGCTTGAGCTTCGCGAGGCATTTCGCCGGGAGTTCCGTGCACTGATCGCCATTTACGGCAAGCCAACAAAGTTGCCGGAGTTTGCTGTGAAAGCCGGTGTCGTTCTATGAATTTGAAGCTATCCTTTTCGTGGATTGGACTTGTGGTGTTTGCGCTGCCCATGCTGATCAATATTGCTTATGCCGTTTTTCCCCCGGTCGGAAAGGCAGAACAGGGTGCGGCGGTTTCGCATTGGATAGAAATCGTGGAGCAGATCAGCCGGATCGCCTATTTGGCGGCGATTACACTTTTGGTGAGCCGAGAGCCAATTCAATTCCGAAGTGTCTGGCTTTGGCTTGCTGCCTTGTTCCTCATATTGTATTATGCCGTATGGATTCGATATTTTGCCGGCGGGCGGGAGATTGCCTTGCTGAATCGCGCATTTCTCTTTGTCCCGATGCCGCTTGCGGTATTTCCCGTGCTTTATTTCTTGTGTGCTGCCGTTTGGCTGCATAACCTGCCCGCTGTGATACTTATGACCGTTTTCGGCGCAGCGCATCTAACCGTGTCTATCCAATCCTTCCGCTGATCGTTGAAAAATTTTCAAAAACCCCTTGACAGGTAACCGTTCGGTTGCTATAATAGTAGTGACCGAACGGTTACTACTATTTAAGGAGTAATATTATGGCTGGAGATACCAAAGAGCGCATCCTGGAAACCGCGCTTGAACTTTTTGCGCAGAGCGGATATTTGGGAACTTCTATGAGCGATATTGCCAAGGAGCTGGGGATTACCAAGGGGGCTTTGTATAAGCACTATACGAGCAAGCAGGAGATACTTAACAGCATTGTGGAACGGATGAACAAAATGGACTATGAGCGCGCCGAAGAATATGAAATGCCGGAAACGGAGCCGGATGGCTTTGCGGAGGCTTATCTGCAGACGCCGATCGAAAAGGTCCGTACATACAGCATGGCACAGTTTGACCATTGGACGAAAGAGCATTTTTCTTCAAATTTTCGGAAGATGCTGACGCTGGAGCAATACCGCGATCCAAAGCTTGCACAGCTTTATCACGATTATCTGGCGACCGGTCCGACCGAGTATATGGCGGCGATCTTCCGAAAGCTGACGGATTCCGATGAGACCGCCATGCAGTTGGCACTGGAGTTTTACGGCCCGATGTTCCTGCTTTACAGCGTTTACGACGGTGCAGACGAAAAAGAAAGTATTGCCCCGATGCTGAGCACACATATTGACCGCTTTATCGCCAAGATCGAATCCGGCTACAGAAAGTCAGGAACATCCATATGAAAGAATCAATAGAAGAAAAGCAATGGGTCTTGTGTCCTATATGCGGAGCAAAGACGCGCCTCAAACTCTTGCCCGAAACAGAACTGAAATCATTTCCGCTGTTTTGCCCGAAATGTAAGAGTGAGAGCATTATCAACGCCAAGCATTTTATCATTGAAACCAAGCAGCCAGACGCTAAGACGCAGTGCTGATTGCAAAGCCGATCATGCGCTGCGTCTTATTTTTTGAAAAGAGGACTCTTATGGACGCAATTATTTACACAACCAACACCGGCAGCACCGAACGCTATGCCAAGCTTCTGGCACAGGAAACCGGGCTTCCTGCGCACTCACTTGCCGATGCAAAGGATGCCGTTCCCGAAGGCACCGAGGTCATTTACCTCGGCTGGATCTCGGCAGGTGCCGTTAAAGGCTATGCCAAAGCCGCTAAGCGTTATCATATCAGAGCGGTTTGCGCTGTCGGCATGGGACAGACCGGAACACAAACGGAAAGCGTGCGGAAAAAGACAGCTGTTCCAGTAAACATTCCGCTGTTCACCCTGCAAGGCAACTTCGATGTTAAAAAGCTGCACGGCATTTATCGACCCATGATGGAGATCATGGTCAAGACAGCCGGCAAGAGCCTTGCCGCAAAGAAAGACCGCACGCCGGAGGAGGACGATATGCTAAGCATGATGCTCCACGGCGGAGAGCGGGTCAGAATAGAAAATTTAAGCGCCGTACTTGATTGGTATAACGCGCAACAATAAGAATCGGAGGGAATATATCATGATGTGTCCGAAATGCGGAAAAGAAATGGAAAAAGGCTGGTTGTTCAGCAGTAAGGATGGCGCTTTCAGCTTTGCAAATGAAGTGCCGGATGCCTTGGAAAACGCCAAAAAAACAGAAGGTTTTGTGAAACTTACCGGGCTGAAGGTCGGCGGACGCACAAGCGTAGAAGCTTGCCGCTGTGATGTGTGCAGGATGATTCTGATTTCATACGGAGAGGAAGCGGCAAAAATATGAAACTCTCTTTTGGAAACGGAGTCACTACGGCAACAACGCTTATGATCCTTGCTATGCTCGGATTTATCGGTTACTCAGTCTTTCGCCGTGCAAGCATTCAATATTGGGGGCGCAGGAGTGCAATTCTGCTTGTATTCGGACTTGTGGTCTGCTGCTTTGCGGCGGTGCGGGACGGACTGGATAAGACGATCCAACATACCATCGACGGCAGCTGCGCACCGGGGCTGTTCCCGCTCGTCAGTATTCCCACCATCGTCGGCTGTGTCGGTGCGCTGCTGATTATCGTTGCCGCCATTGCCACGCCAATCGCCAAAACGCAGCACGCGCGCGAGGTTTGGTTCTATGTGATGTCGGGCGGTGCGATGCTGAAAATCGTGACGATGGAGATCGCACGGATCATTCATTGAGGCAATACAATGAAAGATTTAATAGTATATGTTCACGGAAAGGGCGGTTCGGCGGAGGAAGCCGAGCATTACGAAATGCTCTTTCCGAATCATGAGGTAATCGGGTTTGATTACCATTCCCAAACACCTTGGGAGGCAAAGAAAGAGTTTCTTGCGTTTTTTACCGAGCAGAGAGGCCAGTGTGAGCACCTCACCTTGGTTGCGAACAGCATCGGAGCTTTCTTTGCGCTGTCCTCGCTGGATGAAACGCTGGTTGACAGGGCTTATTTCATCTCTCCGATCGTGGATATGGAAAACTTGATTTGCAATATGATGAAATGGTCGAATGTGACCGAACGGGAGCTTGCCGAGAAACGGGAAATCGCCACGAATTTCGGAGAAACACTATCTTGGGAGTATCTTTGCTATGTACGCAAGCACCCGATCATCTGGAATGTCCCCACCTGCATTCTCTACGGTGAGCATGACAATCTAACATCCATTGAAACGGTATCTGCATTTGCCAAGCGGCACCATGCGGATCTGACCGTCATGCCCGACGGGGAGCATTGGTTTCATACCGAGGAACAAATGCAGTTTTTGGATCATTGGATCAGAGAACGCAGCTTGAAAGATGTCTGTGGCTGAAGATGCTTAATGGCACAGATATATTACATCGGAGGAAGTAGGGATGAAAATTCAGGAACTGCATTCATACATACAGGAACATCAGCCGAACATTTGTCAGATCAGCGTACTTCAGGACAGAAACGAACTCTACTCCGCAGAGTGGAACGGCTATCAAAAAACAGACTGCGTCCATATCGCATCCGCCACGAAAAGCGTGATGGCGTTGCTGATCGGCATTGCAATCGACCATAAAATGATTGGCAGTGTGAATGATAAGGTGCTTTCCTACTTTCCGAAGTATTCGGCCAAACGCGGCGAAAAGACGATCTTTGGTGTGACGATCCGGCATCTTCTGACCATGCGCGCCCTATAAGGGGCATGGTGACCCGTGGACGAAGGTATGTTCCAGTGAGAACTGGACGAAGGCATCGCTGGACTTTCTCGGTGGAAAGAGCGGCATCACCGATGAATTTGATTATCGGACGGTTTGCCTGCACATTCTCTCCGGCATTCTTTTCAACGCCACTGGGATGAAAACCGTGGACTTTGCAAATGAATATCTGTTCCGTCCCCTCGGCATTGCCAAGCACAAGAACGCTTACGCCGGAACCGCACAGGAGCATAAGATGTTCATAACGGACAAGACACCGAAAAATAATGTGTGGCTTGCCGACCCGCAGGGACTTGCGGCTCCCGGCTACGGACTATGTCTAAGCGCTGCTGACATGGCAAAGCTCGGTCAACTCTGTCTGCAAAACGGCACATGGAATGGGCGGCAGATCGTTTCTCCCGATTGGCTCAAAGAAATGCTTTCTCCGCGCAGGATCGAAAGCGGCACTTTCAGCGGAAAGTTCTATGGCTATCTTTGGTGGATCGTGCATCCGGAAAGAAATGTTTATGCCGCGATTGGCGACAGCGGTAATGTGATCTATGTTGATCCGAACGAGAAAGTTGTGGCCGCAGTATCTGCCTACTTCAGACCGGCAGTACATGACCGCATTGACTTTATCGAGAATATTCTGCTGCCGGCAATAAAGAAAAGCCCTTTATTCTGAAATATATCCGAACTTTTTCGTACCTCTTGACATTTTGCAAAATCCGATTATAATATAACTAACGAATATTAGTTAGTGAGGTGCGAATATGAAACAGGAGGATACTAAGCAGAGAATTTTGGATCAGGCCTTGGAGCTGTTTTCCGCAAAGGGCTACGATTCCGTCAGCGTCGGCGAGATTGCAAAAGCGGTTGGCATCAAAGCGCCATCACTGTACAATCACTTTCCGAGTAAGCAGGCGATCTTCGACGCCATCGTAGAATCCACGGCAATGCAGTATGAGTCGGATACCGATAAGATCGACATCCATGTGCAGGATGTGCAAAAGGATATTCCGATTTTTGCAAAGACCACGGAGGATGCCCTCTTTGAAAAGGTGCGGCAGATCTTTGAGTATTCGCTCCATAATGAAACGATCAGCCGCTTCCGCCGCATGATGACCATTGAGCAATTCCGTTCACCGGAGTTGGCGGCGCTCTATTCGGGGCGATATGTGGAACGCATTCTGCACTACCACGCCGGTATTTTCCGCGCCCTGATCGCCTCCGGAGAGATCCCGGCAGAAGACCCGGATGCTCTCGCCATGCTGTATGTTGCGCCGGTTGTGACGCTCATCGGCATTTGCGACCGCCAGCCGGAAAGAGAACAAGAGTGTTTGGAAAAGCTCCAAAACCATGTCCGGCTCTTTTTTCGCATGGTTCATGGCGGGAATGCGCAAAGAGGTGAAAACCGTGAGTAGTCCGGAGGAAAAATGGATTCTTTGTCCGGTCTGCGGCGCAAAAACGCGGCTGCAGCTCCTGCAAAGGACGGTACTACGGGACTTTCCACTCTTTTGCCCGAAATGCAAACGGGAGAGTATCATCTGTGCGCAGAATTTTCAAATAGAGATCATAAATCAGCCAGACGCAAAGACGCAGTGCTGACCGCAATTTCTGTGGTCTTGCACTGCATCTTTTTTAGGAGGAAAAAACATGAAGAAATCATTGGTACAGAAGCTGGGATTGCTCGGCATTGTCAGCTTTCTTTCCTACACGGCGGCGGTAGTGTTTGCGCCGTTGGCTTACCCCGGCTATCACTGGATGGCGCAGGCGGTCAGCGACCTGAGCGCCGCCAATGCGCCGTCGCTTATGCTGTGGAATCAGCTCAGCGCCCTTTACAATGCGTGCGAGGTCGTATGCGTGACCGTCGTATGCGTTGGTATCCAGGGGCGGAAAACCAGGCTGCTGCGTACCGGTATTTATCTGTTTGCCATCATGGAGTGGATCTCGGCGGTCGGCTATCGGATGTTCCCGCTGAGTGACAGCGGCTATGCCGGCGCCTTTCAGGATGTGATGCACATGGTCGTCACCGCATTGGTGGTGCTGCTGTCCATCGCATCGCTGACCGTGATCATTGCGGCAGGAGCCAAAAGCAAAGATTGTCGTTCTTACGGCGTATGCGCGGGCGTTGCTCTCGGCATGATGCTTGTGGGCGCGATGGGCATGAAAATCGTCCCTGCCGAATACTTCGGCGTGGTCGAGCGTTTCAGTGTGTTTGCCGCGACAGGCTTCAACGCCGCGCTGGGCATTCACCTGTTTTGTATGAAACCAAAAGAAATCAAGGAGTAAACCTATATGAGCATCATTCCCTATGTGGTCGAACAAACCAGCCGCGGTGAACGAAGCTACGACATCTTCTCCCGACTGCTCTCCGACCGAATTATTTTTCTCGGTGAGGAAGTAACGGACGCATCAGCCAGTACCATTATTGCGCAGATGCTTTTCTTGGAGGCACAAGACCCGGACAAGGACATTCAGCTTTATATCAACAGTCCGGGCGGCTCGGTCACGGCCGGCTTTGCGATCTACGACACCATGCAATACATAAAGTGTGATGTATCTACCATCTGCATCGGTCTGGCCGCGAGCTTTGGTGCTTTCCTGCTGGCAGGCGGCACAAAAGGCAAGCGGATCGCACTGCCGAATGCGGAGATCATGATCCATCAGCCGCTGATCGGCGGAAACGGTGTGCATGGTCCGGTTACGGATATTCAGATCGTATCGGAGCAAATGCAGAAAACCAAACAGCGGCTGACCCGTATTCTTTCTGAGAATACAGGCAGACCCTTTGCACAGGTTGCCGCCGATACGGAGCGCGACAACTATATGTCGGCAGAAGAAGCCCTTGCCTATGGGCTGATCGACAAAATCATTGATAAGAGATAAGGAGAAAAACCATGTCAGAAAATAATATTACCATTCGCCTCGAAACGAAAGACGATTACAGAGCCGTGGAAAACCTGACCCGCGAGTCATTTTGGAATGTCTACCGTCCCGGCTGCATGGAGCACTATGTGCTGCACTGCTATCGGGATGACCCGGCATTCGTGCCCGAGCTTGATTTCGTTATGGAGCTTGACGGCGAGTTGATCGGACAGGTCATCTATGTGCGGTCGGAAATCGACTGCGATGATGGACGGAAGGTGCCGATCATGACCTTCGGCCCCATCGGCATTGCGCCGAAATACAAGCGGCAGGGCTACGGAAAGAAGCTGCTCGACTATTCTATGGAAAAAGCGAAGGAAATGGGCGCAGGGGCACTTGCTATCACCGGAAACATCCTGTTTTGCGGCAAGTCCGGCTTTGTGCCTGCCAAGACCAAGGGCGTGCGCTATGCCGACGACCCGGAGGCGGACTACTTCTTAATCCGCGAGCTGACTACAGGGATCCGGAGGGCTATTTTGTCTGTGAAAAAGATCCGGATAGCTTTGAACAGTTTGAAGCGACCTTCCCGAAGAAGGAAAAGCTGAAGCTGCCGGGACAGTTATTCTGAGTAGGAGGAATCTGAGTATGATCGAGTCAAGATGTGGGCTTCGGTGCAGCGATTGCAGTTTTCGTGAAGCAATGGGCTGCAAGGGGTGCGTGAATATGGACAAACCCTTCTGGGCAGATAGCTGTCCAGTGAAATCCTGCTGTGAAAAGAAAGGCTTGCAGCATTGCGGTGAATGCGATGACTTCGTTTGCCCTTTATTACATACTTTTGCTTACGACATGGAGCAAAGCAATAACGGCGCAAGAATCGAGCAATGCAAAAAGTGGTGTAAAAATAATGGCATCCAGTAAAGCGTATCTTCATTTCATTCTGGAACAGCTATCCGATTTGGACGATATTTCTTACCGTCCTATGATGGGAGAGTTTATTCTCTATTATCGCGGTAAAATCGTCGGCGGGATCTATGATGATCGGTTGCTTGTCAAGAAAACAAGATCCGCTCTGGAGCTTATGCCTGCGGCAATTTGTGAGTTTCCGTATGAAGGAGCGAAAGAGATGCTGCTGGTGGATGAAGTTGACAGCAAAGAGTTTCTTACAAAGCTGTTTGAGGCAATGTACGATGAATTGCCCTCGCCAAAAGCAAAACGATAGAACAATGAAGCCGTATTTCCGAAAGGAGGAACGCAAAATGAAGAACAAAATCTATCCCCGC
>CAKSNQ010000007.1 GCA_934476315.1 uncultured Eubacteriales bacterium | reverse complement strand
CGACGCGTAGCCAAGGAAGTAGGAGGGGGCGGAGGGAGAAAACCTCGGCGTTTGAGATGGTTTCTCCCTCCGCAAAACCGCTGAAAGAATGTTACTTTTGCTGTGTGGAAAATTTAGATTTCTTTCGGTTGCTGTTAACATGCACACTCCCCGTTTCTGTGACAAATTTATTACAAAAAATGCCGCCGCGCGTCAAATTTCGTCGCAGTTTTATGCTATAATAAGAGTAGAAATCTCCACGCTTCAACAAATCCGTCCCCCACGGAGGTACTTCCCTTGCCATACACCATCTACTTTGCCGACGACGAAAAAAATATCCGCAATCTGATTCAGACGTTTCTGGAGAGCGACGGCTACCGCGTCCGCGCCTTTGAGACCGGCGACGCGCTGTTCAAGGCGTTCCTCACCGAAGCCGCCGATCTGGTCATTCTGGACATCATGATGCCCGGCACGGACGGACTGTCCGTCTGTCGCAAGCTCCGCACCATCGCCGACGTTCCCATCATCCTCCTGACCGCCAAGGACACCGAGCCGGATTTTATCCGCGGCATCAGTGAGGGGAGCGACGACTATATCACCAAGCCCTTCCGCCCGACGGTGCTTCTGATGCGGGTGCGGGCGCTCCTGCGCCGTGTGGAAATGCAAAAGAACCGTGCCGCGGAGGGCACGGCGACAGGTCTCACTTTCGGCGATCTGCGCTTTCTGCCGCAGGAAAATGAGGTCAGGTGCGGGGACACGCCCATCAACTTCACCCCGACCGAGCAGAAAATGCTGCACTGCCTTCTGCAAAACCCAGGGCGGGCTATCTCGCGCAATGAGCTTTTGCGGGCGGTCTGGGGCTTCGACCAGCCGGTGGAAACGCGCGTGACCGATGAGACGCTGCGCCGCATCCGTAAAAAGCTGACGGACGCCGGCAGTCGCGTCGGCGTCCGCACTGTCTGGGGCTACGGCTACAAGCTCCGGGAAGAGGAGAAGGAGGCTCAGGACAAGTGAAGCATCTGAAACTGAAAATTCCCCTTGTGATTTTTAGTTCCATTGTGGCGGTCTTTGCGGTATCCTTCTTCATTCTGAACGTCCTGCTCCCCGGATACTTCCGGCGGCAGGCGGAGACCACGCTGACCGAGGCGGTTCACCTGTACCGCCCGATATACAGCATTGACTCCGAGGACGACTTCACCTCGTCGGAAAGCACCGCCGTCCTGCCGGAGATTGCCACCGAGATCGATCTGCTCGGCAATGTCAACTACATGCACATGGAACTTTACAAACCGGAGGCGTCCGGCGACATGTCCGTGCTGATCGATCTTCTCCCCGACTCCGGCAACATTGCCCGCCGGAGCGCCGAGGAGACCATCCGCGATTACTACAACGCCCATCCGATCGTGGACGGGCAGTGTTACGCGTTCCGGGCGCAGGGCGGCTACTACGTCTTTCTCCCGTTCAACGACGGCACGCAGACCGCCGCGCTCTACCTTGACATTCAGCCCTTTTTGCAATACACGGGCATGCTCAACCGGATTTTGCTGCTCGCGTTTGTGCTGGTCACGCTCATCATGTGCGCCATCGGCATTCGCCTGGGCGGGCGGATCGAGGAATCCCAGCGCGTGCGCCAGCAGTTCTTCCAGAACGCCTCGCATGAGCTCAAGACCCCACTGATGTCCATCCAGGGCTACGCCGAGGGCATCCGGACCGGCGTTCTGCCGGTGGAGTCGGCGGCGGACGTCATTCTGGAGGAGAGCGACCACATGACGACGCTGGTGGAGGAGCTGCTCACGCTGTCCCTTTTGGAATCCCACGGCATAACGGCGAAAATGAGCCGCTGTGACGTGCGGGAGATTCTGGACGACTGCATGGTCAGCGTCGCGCCGCTCGCCGGGCGGGAGGGCATTGCCGTCCGCGCGGAGTTCGACGAGCAGGAGCTTCCCGTGATGTGCGCGTCGGGACAGCTCCGGCAGGCGTTTCTGAACATTCTGTCCAACGCGCTCCGCTATGCCGGGACGCAGATCGTCATCTCCTGCCACGCAGAGCGCGGGCAGACGGTCGTCAGCGTCACGGACGACGGCGGCGGGCTGTCCGAGGAGGACCTGCCGCACATTTTCGATCGCTTTTACACGGGCGCCTGCGGAAACACCGGCATCGGGCTGGCGCTGACGCGGGAAATTGTCGTCCGTCACCGCGGCACGGTGCGGGCGTGCAACCGGGACGGCGGGGCATGCTTTGAGGTGCGTCTGCCGTCGGCGCAGGAATAAAGCGGGCGCCTTTGTTACGTTTTTATGACAGAACCCGGTAGAATTTTTCGGAAAATTTCCGTAAAACAGAGCTGTCGTTTCCAACATTTCACGCACACGAAAGGAAGAATTTCATGAATTTTCTGAAGCGATCCTTTGTCAGCATTTTCCGCAAGCCCGGAAAATCGCTCATTCTCCTGCTTCTGGTCTTTCTGCTCTGCAACATCATCGCCGGCGCGGTTTCCGTCAAGGACGCGCTCGACCTGACCAAGCGCTCCCTGCTGGAAAAGATGGGCGCGGAGGTACGTGTCGTCGTCGATTACAACTGGATTTACGACTCCGACGCCTTCGACTGGTCTCAGCTCAAAAATATCGACAGCTCGCTCGTCGATGAGCTGAGCAAATCCCCCTACGTCAAGCGTGCGGACTACGTGATTACCACCTATCTGCAAGGCGAGGGACTGGAGCGGGTGAAGGCCCCGGACCCCCCACTAATCAGTGACATCATCATCGACGACCCCGGCATTGTTTCCACCCCCAGCTTTACGGTCATCGGGTGCAGTCAGCCCATTCTCAAGGATGTGGAAGCCAACGCCATCCGCCTCACGGACGGCAGAGTTTACACCCGCGAGGAGATCAGCGAAGGCAAGAACGTCGTCCTCATCTCAAGCGACCTTGCCACGCTCAACGGGCTCAAGGTCGGCGACTCTGTCACGCTGATGACCAAGCTGACCAAATGGGACATGGAGACCTATGAGATTACGGAAATTCCCGTCCGGCAGAAATTTGAGATCATCGGACTGTTCTCCGAGGTTCCGACCGGGGAGGAGGACTACCACCCGGATTACAAAAACAACATTTACGCCCCCAGCAGCGCCATCACCGGCTTCATCGACGAGTGCCACCGCATCGGTGAGGAAAACGGCTTTGCCGAGGAGGAAATGATGCTCAATGAGCAGGTGAATGCGTCGTTCATCATCGACAGCATTGACAACATCGCTGTTTTCGAGGCGGAAAACAAGGGAAAATTGCCCCTCGGGTACACCTTTGAAGACAACTTCGAGCGCCTTGCCGGGGTGGCAAAGCCCATGGACAACATCAAGCTGATTGCCAACATCATCCTGTATGTCGCGGTCGGTGCCACGGTGCTGATTATCGGACTGCTGGTCACGCTGTTCCTCAAGGACCGTATCCGCGAAATGGGAATTTACCTGTCGCTCGGCGAGAAAAAGGTCAAAATCGCCACGCAGATCGTCGTCGAGGTCATGGCGGTCGCGCTGGTCGCCGTCTCCCTCTCGCTGTTCTCCGGCAACGTGCTCGCGCGCCAACTCTCCTCGGGACTTCTGGAGGATCAGCTCGGGAGCGACGAGTCAAACGATACCTACCACACCGACGCCGATGTCACCGGGGACGATGTCATTGAGGAATATAACATCTCGCTCACCGCAAATACGGTCGGCTTCATTTATTTGATTGGGCTGGGAAGCGTCCTGGTTTCCACGCTGATTCCCATTGCCTGCACCTTGCGGCTCAAGCCGCGCAAGATTTTAATGTAAAGGAGGCAGCGGACACATGGGAACTCCGATTCTGACCCTGCGCGACCTCTGCTACTACTACGAGGACGGCGACACCCGCCGCTACATCCTCAAGGACGTCAACTATACCTTTGAAAAAGGGAAATTCTACACCATTCTCGGCGAATCCGGAAGCGGCAAGACTACCCTGCTTTCGCAGATGGCGGCACTGGACCGACCGAATTCCGGCGCGATTCTGTACGACGGGAGGGACATCCGCGCCATCGGCTACGGGCGCTACCGCCGCAACTTTATCAGCATCGTCTTTCAGGGCTACAATCTCATTCCCTACATGACCGCCTGCGAAAACGTGCTGGTCGCCATGAGCATCACCGAAAACAAGCTGCCGAAAAACCGCAAGGAGACTGCCTACAACGTGCTTGAATACGTCGGCATCGGGCACTCCAAGGCGGACCGCCCCGTGACCAAGCTGTCCGGCGGTGAGCAGCAACGCGTGGCGATCGCGCGGGCGATGGCGACCGACGTGGACGTCATCCTCGCCGACGAGCCGACGGGCAACCTGGACGAGGAAATGCAGATCGAGATCGTCAACATTTTCACCACCATGGCGCACGATTTTGACAAATGTATCATTGCCGTAACCCACTCGGGCGTCGTGGCAAGCCGCTCGGACCACATTGTCCGGCTGAAGAAAGGAGTACTGACCGAAGATGGGGAGCTTTCTTGAACAGATCAACAACGCAAAGAAAAACGGTACGGCGATGTCCGTTCCGACAGTCGGCACGGCAGACCCCGATTCTGCCCGCGCCCCCGAAGAGAAGACGGAGAACGTGAACACCGCGCCCGCGCCGACGTCCTCCGCGGGAGAAGATTCGGTCGCCGGATCCTCCGGAAAAGAAAATTCCTCCGAAGAAAATTCCTCCGCCAAGCTCGCCGGAAAAGTAACCTCCGCTCCGTCCGGACACGGCGTCCCGCAGGGGATTCACGTAACCGAGCACGAGGCGGTGGTGGACAAAAGCTATTTTAAGAAAAAGTTGCTGACCGGCGGCATCGCCGCCCTGACGGTCATCGTCCTCTCCTGCCTCGCGGTCGTGCTCATCTGGCGCGCCCGTCTCGTCACGGTCAAGGACTTCACGGGACGCAGTGTCGCGGAAATGCGCAAGTGGGCGGCGGAGTACGGTCTGGTGCTGGACGAGCAGAACATATACAGCGAAGACGTTTCCGAGGGTTTGATTCTGACGCAGGACATCCGCGAGGGCACGAAACTGTCCCCCAAATCCGTCATCGCGGTCACGGTCAGCTCGGGCGTGGACCCGCAGGCGCTTCTCGAGGTGCCGGATCTGGAATCCATGACCGGCGCGCAGGTGCGTGAGTGGATCAACAAGCACAAGCTCTCCGCCACCAAGATCGTCGAGGCGGCGAGCGAAACGGTGGCGCGCGGTCACGTCATCGAATACCGCTTTGGCAGTGTGTCGGTTGACCGCACCAACTTCCGGCGCGGCGACAGTCTGACAGTCTACGTTTCGACGGGATCGCGGACCACCGACCCGGGCAGCAGCGTCCGCGTTCCGGACTATTCAAAGATCGGTAAGGACGCCGCCGCGGACTACGACAAGAACGTCAAAGTCACCGTCCGCGAGGTGTACAGCACGGACGTGCCGTTCGGCGGCTTTGTCAGCCAGTCGGTCACGGCGGGTGAGCGCATCAGCAAGGATACAACGGTCGTCGTCTGCTATTCCGTCGGAAAGCCTCTCCTCGCCGAGCTGAAGGGCAAGAGCGAGGGCGAGCTTGCCGAAATCTTCTACAAGCTCAACCAAAGCGGCGCCAACCTCACCTATCGCGTGGAGTACGTCACGCGTCCCGCGCCGCGCGGACAGATCGTCGGCGCATCCCGGAGCAATGAATACGTGAGCGTCGGCGAGGAGATTGTCATTTACGTCTGTTCGGTCGATTCCTCCCGTGTCGTTCCCGATTTCTCCCGGCTCACGCGCGAGCAGGCGCAGAACTACGCGGAGACCTTCAAGCTGAAGATCGTCACGGTCTACGACAACAAGGTACCCTACGGCGCACTGATCCGTCAGTCGGTTGCGGCGGGCGAGACGCTGGGCGACGAGTCGGAAACGGTCGTCGTCACCTACTCGCTCGGACGACCCTACCTGCCCGACCTCAAGGGCAAAAACGAAAACGAGCTGGCGGAATTTTTCTACAACCTCAACCAAAGCGGCGCCAAGCTCGGCTACCGCGTCGAGTACGGCAGCTATAACGCCCCCAAGGGGCAGGTCGTGTACGCGTCGCAGTACGACACCTTTGTCTCGGTCGGCGACACCATCACCCTGCGGGTCTGCAACCTCAACACCGCCAAGGTCGTCCCCGACTTCTCCCGGCTCTCGCGCGACGAGGCGGCGGCGCTGGCAAACGGTCAGCCCATCACCATCAAGACCGTGTACAGCAACAAGTACGGCTACGGCAAGTTCATCAGCCAGTCGGCGCCCGCGGGAAGCAACGTCGATGAGGCGGACGGCGGCGTGGTCGTGACCTATTCACTCGGACTTCCCTTCATTCCCGATATGACCGGGCGCACCATGAGCGACCTGATTGATCTGTTCGCCGAGCTGAACGCCAAGGGCGCGAAGCTGGAGTACAGCATCATGACCACCTACGGAAGCGGCGCCCCCAAGGGAACCATCACAAGTGCTTCCGAACGGGACGATTACGTTTCGGTCGGAACCAGGCTGGTGTTCGTGATCGCCTACTGATTCCCGTCAAAAAAGTCCCGGCACCCTTTGTGGGAGTCGGGACTTTTGTTTTGTGTCAGGTCAGGCGAGCGGTTCGAAATCCGCCGCGCCGTGCTTGCAGAGCGGGCAGATGAAATCCTCGGGGAGGACGTCGCCCTCATAGACATACCCGCAGACCCGGCAGACGTATCCGTGCTTGCCCTCCGCGGTGGGACGGGGCTTGACATGTTCGTGGTAGTACTGGTAGCTCATGCTCTCGCGGTCGGACAGCACCCGCGCCTCGGTGATGCGGCAGATGAACATGCCGTGCGTATCCAGATCGACGTAGCGCTCCACCTCCAGCGAGAGGACGGCGTTGACGTAGCGTGGCAGGAAGACCAGCCCGTTGTCACTGCGCGGCGGCTGAGCTCCGGCAAATTTGTCGATGTTTCTGCCGCTCTGCATGCCGAATGTCTCAAAGACGCTCCACGGCGTATCCACCGTCAGGCAGTTGACGTTCATCGTCCCGGTCTGGCGGATGATATGGTGCGAATAGCTGTCCTTGTTGATGGTGACGGCGATGCGGTTCGGCTCATTTGTCACCTGCGTGACCGTGTTGACGACCAGCCCGTTGTCCCGTTTGCCGTCGCCCGAGGTCACGACGTACAACCCGTAGCCGAGGCGGAAGAGTGCCGACAGGTCGTTTTTGTTCGCCGTTTCGGACTGCATCGCCAGGTAGTCGCGGCAAAGCTCCTTTGCCAGCGCGTCGATCTGCGCCGTGCTCTCGTCGTCCGGCGCCGACATCAGACGCACGGTCGTCTCGGTATAGTTCAGATTCTTCGATTTTTCCAGCATGCCCCGCATGACCTTCGCCGCTTGCGGCGCCCACGAGCCGTTCTCGATCAGCGCAACGGTACGGTCACGGAAATTCCGCTCGGTCAGGTGCGTGATAAACTCCCGCATGAAAGGGAAAATATCGGCGTTGTAGGTGGTCGTCGCCAGCACCAGCCTGCCGTAGCGGAATGCCTGCGCCGTCGCCTGCGCCATATCACAGCGTGCAAGATCGAACACGGCGACATCGGGGCATCCGTAGCCGCGCAGTTTCTCCGCGAGCAGCTCGACTGCCCGCCTGGTATTGCCGTACACCGAGGTGTAGGCGATCATTACGCCGTCCGCCTCGACCGCGTAGGACGACCAGGTGCGATACAGCTCCAGATAATACCCGAGGTTCTCCCGCAGGACGGGTCCGTGGAGCGGGCAGATCGTCCCGATGTCCAGCGCCGCCGCTTTGGCAAGCACCGCCTGCACCTGCGCGCCGTACTTGCCGACGATACCGATATAGTACCGCCGCGCCTCGTCGATCCACGGCTCCTCCGCGTCGGTCGCGCCGAATTTTCCGAACGCGTCGGCGGAGAACAGCACCCGCTCACTTGCCTCGTAGCTGAGCATGACCTCGGGCCAGTGCACCATGGGCGCCATGACGAAATGCAGAGTGTGCGCGCCGAGCGGGAGCGTGTCGCCCTCGCCGACGACGCGGCGCGTCTCGGAAAAGTCCGTGCCGAAGAACTGCCGCATCATGTTGAACGCCTTGGCGGTCGCCACGACCGTCGCGGACGGGTAGACCCGCTTGAAGGCGGCGATGTTTGCCGCGTGATCCGGCTCCATGTGCTGAACCACCAGGTAGTCCGGTGTTCTGCCGCAGAGCGCGCTCTCCAGATGATCCAGCCACTCGTGGGTGAAATGCGCGTCCACCGTGTCCATCACGGCAATTTTATCGTCGAGGATGACGTACGAATTGTACGCCATACCCTGCGGCACGCGGTACTGCCCCTCAAACAGATCGATGCGGCGGTCGTTGACGCCGATCCAGCGGATGCTCTCCGAAATTTTCATATCCATGGCTCCATGATTTCCTTTCGTGATAATGGGAACTTTGACCCGGTTACTCGCCCCGCGCGCCCGCCTGCACCGCCCACAGTCCGTGCAGGTTGCAGTAGGCGAGGACTCTTCCGGGCACCTCGTCGGGCTTCAGCGCAAACTCCGCCTGCGGCTGGTCACCGGGGGTCAGCCGATGCAGGTAACAGCCCGTGGAGGTCTCCAACGCGATCCATTCGATGCTGTGCTCCGCGCTCATCGGATGCGCAACCGATCCGACCACGGCGCGCAGAACGCCGTCGTCCACGTGTACCACGGGGACGTGCTTCTCCACCGACGCCTCGGTCGTATTCGGAACAATCTCCTGCATTTTCTCGCCGCAACAGCCAAGCTCGGGACCCTGCCCCTCTTTTGTGACGGCAAGCATGACACTGCCGCAGTGCGGGCAACGGTAAACCTTCCACTTCGTATCGTTCATGGGTATTTCCTCCCTGTCCTTTTTATTATGTCCGTTTTTTGCCGATCAATAATTTTCACTGCGGACTTCAAAGTAGCTCTGCGGATGCTGGCAGACCGGGCAGACGCCGGGTGCCTTGGTGCCCACCACGATGTGTCCGCAGTTGCGGCACTCCCAGACCTTGACCTCGCTCTTTTCGAACACCGCCGCCGTCTCAACGTTGTGCAGCAGGGCGCGGTATCTCTCCTCGTGGCGCTTTTCGATCGCGCCGACCATGCGGAATTTCGCCGCCAGCGCGCCGAAGCCCTCCTCCTCTGCGGTCTTGGCGAACTCCTCGTACATGTCCGTCCACTCGTAGTTCTCGCCTGCGGCGGCGGCGGTCAGGTTTTCCGCCGTGTCGCCGATGCCGGCAAGCTCGCGGAACCACATCTTGGCGTGTTCCTTCTCGTTCTCCGCCGTCTTGAGGAAGATCTCGGCGATCTGCTCATAGCCCTCTTTCTTGGCGACCGACGCGAAATAGGTGTACTTGTTTCTCGCCTGGGACTCACCGGCAAATGCCGCCTCCAGGTTCTTCTCGGTCTTGGTTCCTGCGTAAACATTGGTCTTTTTCATGATCAATTCTCCTTTATATATCTTGATTTTGTTGGGGTTCGTTTCCGTGGCTCCCGGCGTGCTCCTCCGCCCGCTGTGCGGCGCGACGCCGACATGCGGCGCATCGCCCTTCGAACACGGTACGGTGCCGGAAAATCTCAAAGTCGGTGCTCTCTGCCGCCGCCGCGTCCAGCTCCCGGCTGTACGGGCACGGGACGTCGAACACGCCGTCGCAGTCCAGACAGATAAAATGATAATGATAATCCACCCGCAAATCAAAGCGATCCGCGCCCGGAACCTTGATCTGAATGATCTCGTGCTCGTCGCACAGGCATTTCAGATTGCGGTAGACCGTGCCGCGGCTGATCTTGCTGTCCGCCTCCCGCACGTCCAGATAAATCCGGTCCGCCGTCGGGTGATCGCGGTGGGCGCGCACGGTCTCAAGCACCAGCTGCCGCTGCTTGGTATCTCTTCGTACAATCACGTTGGCTCTCCTTATCAGTATTAAGTCCTGATAGTATTATATACGATGCTTGGCGGTTTGTCAAGAGGATTTTGAAAAATTTTTTCGGGCGGCGCAAAAGATTTTTTTGCAAGCCAAGTCCTGCATATTTCCCGTTTTTCGGACGGTTGCACGGGCGTTTTTTGAGGATTGATGATAAAAAATGAAAAAATTTCGTTTTCCTCTTGCAAAACGAGAAAAAATGTGCTATACTGACACATCAAATAAAAATGAATGCTAAATGAAGTTCGCAGGAAATTACGGGGTGTGTCCATCCCGTTCCCGAAGGAGTAACACTCTCAGGTACCGCCACGGCGGTGAAACTGCGCGCGGATAGCGCTCCGGAGAAGTCCGATTTCGGGTGCCGAAGGTGCAAGGCGTTCGCGATTTTCCCACGACCGGTCGTGGGCAGTCGCCGCCAATCTCTCAGGCAAAAGGACGGAGACAAAACCAACTGGCGCGAAATTTTCGCGTTTTTTGCGTTTTTTTCGGAGCTGAACGGGAATCGTTTGGCTCTTTTTATTTGGAATCTACTATTTTCAGGAGGGTTTCTCTTATGTGGGATTCCATCATCGACGCCATCACCAAAGCAAACGACTGGGTCAACGGCATTGTCTGGGGCTGGCCCATGATCGTCATGATCCTGGGCACCGGGATTCTTCTGACCGTCCGCACCCGCGCCCTGCAGGTCCGCAAGTTCGGCACGTCCATGAGCGCGACCATCGTCCCCGCCATCCGGGACATGAAGAAAAAGGACGGGGCGCACCGCGGCAAGAACACCGTCTCGCAGTTTGAGGCGTTCGCCGCCGCCATCTCCGGCACTGTCGGCACCGGAAATATCGTCGGCGTGACCTCCGCCATTCTGACGGGCGGTCCCGGCGCCGTGCTCTGGATGTGGGTTTCCGCGTTCTTCGGCATGGTGACAAACTACTCCGAGAACGTCCTCGGGCTTTACTACCGCAAAAAAGAAAAGGATGGCACCTTCAGCGGCGGCGCGTTCTACTACATCGCCTACGGGCTGAAACAACGCTGGCTCGGCTACATCGCCGCCATTTTCTGCCTGCTTGCCGCCATCGGTATGAGCGGCGTGCAGACCAACAAGATTACCGGTTCGTTTCTCTCGGTGCTTGACACCGAGGCGACCTGGGTCAAATTGCTCATCGGCGGCGTGGTCGCGCTCCTGACCTGCGTGGTCATTCTGGGCGGCATCAAGCGCATCGGGCGCATCGCCTCCCTGCTCGTTCCCTTTATGTCGCTTCTCTTCATCGCCATGGCGCTGGTCATTATCGGCATCAATGTCAAAGCCGTCCCCGAAACGTTCCGCCTGATCTTCGGCAGTGCCTTCTCCGCCAAGGCGGTCGCGGGCGGCGTCGGCGGCTTCGCGTTCTCGCAGATCATCAAAAAGGGCTTGGCACGCGGCGTCTTTTCCAACGAGGCGGGGCTTGGCTCGTCCGTCATCGCCCACTCCGCCTCCGAGACCCGCGAGCCGGTCAAGCAGGGGCTGTGGGGCATTTTCGAGGTGTTCTTTGACACCTTTGTCATCTGTACGCTGACGGCGCTGGTCATTCTGACCTCCAACATCGGAAGCGGCGCGTACGCAGACGGCTCGTTCTTCGGCAGCTTTGACGCCGCGGGCAAGTTCATCGGCGCCTCCGACTCCGGGACGGCGCTCGCCGCGTTCTCGAACAACCTCGGAACGTTCGGCACGGTCACGTTCCTCATCATCCTACCGTTGTTCGCGTTCACCACCATCCTCGCATGGTCCTACTACGGCGAAAAGGCGGTCGCCTTCTGCTTCTCCCACCTGTCGGACAAGGGGCAAAAGATCGCCGTCGTGGTATTCAAGACGCTGTATATTCTGCTCATCCTCGGCTCCTCGCTGATCGGCTCCGATCTGATCTGGGCGCTGGACGACACCTTCAACGGGCTGATGGCTCTGCCCAACCTGGTCGCACTGGTTCTGCTGTCGGGTCAGGTCACACGGATCACCAAGAACTACTTTGATCGTCACCGCGGCGTCGCCGTCGCGCCGATGCTCTCGGCGTACCCCGAGCAAAACGAGGAATTCAAAGCCAACCTCGCCGAAACCGACGCGGATTGAGGTTACAATGTAAAAAGGGGATATTAAAAAACTTGATGTTTTTTAATATCCCCTTGTTTTTTTATTGTAAGAGATGGATTTTGCGGTTTTACGCCGCGGCAGTCCCGGGTGTCGGTGCCGTCGTGAAGATCGGTGCATAATCCGGCGTCCCGATGCCGAGGGCGCTTCCGACCGCGCCGGTGATGACGGAATAGCCCGTGTAGTGCCGCAGAATCCGGCGGTCACGAAGCCGGGGCGCCCGTCGGCTCGTCACACAGCAGAATTTTCGGATTTTTCGCCGGCGCGCGGCAGGCGGCAAGCTCGTCGCCGCTGAGCGTGGCGATGTCCCTGCCCTCCACGATAATGTTGCCCTCCGTGGGGCTGTCGATGCCACTCGGCAGGCTGAGCAGGGTGCTCTTGCCCGAGCCGCTCGGTCCGAGAATCACTACGAATTTCCCCGCGTCCAGCGTCAGATTCACGTGATCCAGCGCCCACAGCTCATGATCGCCGCCTGTGTATACGCGGCTGACATTTTTCATTTCAACGATCGCCACACCATCTCTCCTCTGTCTTTCCTTTTTCAAAAAATCAGGGGAGACACCCGATCGGGCGCCTCCCCACCATATTTACTTTTTGTGGCAGGAGCCGCTTGCCGGACAACAACCGCAGTTACATCCGCAGGAGGATTTCCCCTTCCTCTTGTCCCGGACCAGCTTGAACACGATCCCCGCGACAATCAGCACCAAAACCGCACTGATAATAATTGTTGCAGCCATTACACACAAACTCCTTTCCTTCGCTTGATTATATGCTACCGAAAATCAGACCTTGACCTTGGTCGTCAGCTTGGTCGCTTCCTTGTAGGGACGCAACAACATCCAAACCATGCCCGCGAGCAGTGCCACCGCCACAATCAGACCGATCACGTTGATGTTGCCCGTGAAGATGCCGCCGAACTGGTTGATCATCAGGGCGACCGCATACGCGAAGCCGCACTGATAGCCGATGGCGAACCACGTCCACTTGGCGTTGTTCATCTCACGCTTGATCGCGCCGATTGCCGCAAAGCAAGGTGCGCACAGCAGGTTGAACACCAGGAACGAGTATGCCGTCACGCCCGTGAACGTTGCGGCAAGCGTGCCGTACAGGTCGCCGGACGCGCCGTACAGGATGCCCATCGTACCGACGATGTTCTCCTTGGCGACAAGTCCCGTGATGGACGCCACCGTTGCCTGCCACGTGCCGAGGCCCAGAGGCTTGAAGATCCACGCAATCGCGCCGCCGATGGTTGCCAGGATGGACGAGCTCAGCTCCTCCTCAGACAGCATACGGAACGTTCCGTCGACCACGCCGAAGAACGAGGTGAACCAGACCAGGATGGTGGACAGCAGGATGATCGTTCCCGCCTTCTTGATAAAGGACCAGCCGCGCTCCCACGTGGACCGCAGGACATTCCCGACGGTGGGCAGGTGGTAAGCGGGAAGCTCCATGACGAACGGAGCCGGCTCGCCGGCGAACATCCGGGTCTTCTTCAGCATGATACCGGAGACGATGATCGCCGCCATGCCGATGAAGTACGCCGAGGTTGCCACCCACGGACGCGCCGAACCGCCGAAGATCGCACCGGCGATCATGGCGATGAAAGGAACCTTTGCGCCGCAGGGGATGAACGTCGTCGTCATGATGGTCATACGACGGTCGCGCTCATTTTCAATGGTACGGGAAGCCATGATGCCGGGGATGCCGCAACCGGTGCCGATCAGCATCGGGATAAACGACTTACCGGACAGACCGAACTTACGGAACACACGGTCAAGCACGAACGCGATACGCGCCATGTAGCCGCACGCCTCAAGGATAGCCAGCAGCAAGAACAGCACCAGCATCTGGGGAACAAATCCCAGCACCGCGCCGACACCGGCAACGATACCGTCCAGAATCAGCCCGTTGAGCCACTCTGCGGTGTCTGCCTTTTCAAGCAGGTCGCCGATCAGCACCGGCACACCGGGAACCCACACGCCGTAATCCGCAGGATCGGGCGCGTCAAAGCCGTTCTCCTCCAGCCATGCGACCGCCTCCAGGTAGGTCACGCCGACCGTGCCGGCTTTCTCTGCCTTCGTCAGACCGTCGGGAATCTTGGAGTAGTAAACATCCATTTCGCTCTTTTCCAGCGTTTCCTCGTCCTCGACCTCTGCCGTCGCCTTGGGGTTGTCGCCCTCGGGCTTGAAGTTCTTGAGCGCTTCCAGCACTGCCGCGGCGTCAAAATCCTCGGCTTCGGGGTCAAACTCCACGAATGCGCCCGCCGCCAGGATTGCGTCGTCGTATTCGCCCGCGGCATCCTCGTACGCGGACGAGCCGATGCCAAGGAGGTGCCAGCCGTCGCCGAACAGACCGTCGTTCGCCCAGTCGGTCGCCGCGCTACCGACGGTAACCATCGACAGGTAATACACCAGGAACATGACCAGCGCGAAAATGGGAAGTCCCAACCAGCGGTTCGTGACCACGCGGTCGATCTTATCCGAAACGGTCAGACCGCCGACATTCTTCTTTTTATAGCACGCCTTGATGACCGTGCTGATGTAAAGGTAACGCTCGTTGGTGATGATGGACTCGGCGTCGTCGTCCATTTCCTTTTCCGCCGCCGCAATGTCCGCCTCAATATGTGCCTTGACCTCGTCGGACAGCGACAGCTTTTCGAGCACCTTGTCGTCGCGCTCGAAAATCTTGATGGCGTACCATCTCTGCTGTTCCTCGGGCAGACCGTGCACCGCCGCCTCCTCGATGTGGGCGATGGCGTGCTCCACGCACCCGGAGAACGTGTGCTGAGGAACCGTCTTGCCGTTCTTCGCCGCGTCGATCGCCGCTTCCGCCGCCTCGATGACGCCCGTGCCGCGCAGTGCCGAAATCTCGACGACCTTGCAGCCGAGCTGGCGGGACAGCTCTGCGGTGTTGATCTTATCGCCGTTCTTGCGAACGACGTCCATCATGTTGATGGCGACGACCACGGGGATGCCAAGCTCGGTGAGCTGGGTGGTCAGATACAGGTTACGCTCCAGGTTGGTACCGTCGATGATGTTGAGGATGGCGTCGGGGCGCTCGCCGATCAGGTAATCGCGGGCGACGACCTCCTCCAGCGTGTAGGGGGAAAGCGAGTAGATCCCGGGCAGGTCGGTGATCGTCACGCCCGTGTGCTTCTTGAGCTTACCTTCCTTTTTCTCCACTGTGACGCCGGGCCAGTTTCCGACGAACTGGTTGGAACCGGTCAGCGCATTGAATAACGTTGTTTTACCACTGTTGGGGTTTCCCGCAAGGGCAATTCGTAAATCCATGTCGATTCTCCTTCTGTTAGCAGGCGCTAAACACGCGCCCTGAAAGTGTGGGAACCGCCGCTCCCTTTTTCGTTCATTTTCAATGAGTGCGACCGTTTGTCACGCGATCTCGATCATTTCGGCATCCGCACGACGAAGCGAAAGCTCATATCCGCGGACCGTCACTTCGATCGGATCCCCCAGCGGTGCGACCTTGCGAACGTACACATCGGTACCCTTGGTCAGTCCCATGTCCATGATCCGGCGCTTGACCGCGCCCTCGCCGTGGAGCTTGACAACCTGAACCGTTTCACCGATCTTCGCTTGTCTGAGAGTTTTCATCCTGTATCCTCCTTCACTGAAATACCCGGTGTTTATTGCAGAGGCGAACGCATGTCGCCGTCATACCATGATCTTGCGCGCCATTTCTTCGCTGATCGCCACGCGCGCTTCCTTGACATTGACGATCACATTGCCTGCAAGCGAGGTGACGACTGTCACGTTGCCTCCGACAACAAACCCGAGGTCCTCCAGGTGCTTCTTGACCTCCGGCGTCCCCGTGATCCGTACGACGGTGTTCTGCTCCCCGACTGTGGCAAGACTCAACGGCATCATACCCGTTCCCACCTTTCCGTCGCGACCGCCACCCGCCTCGCGGTGAGGTCGGCGCGTCCTTGGTTAGCATACACTAACAGCGACGTAACAATTTTGGTTAGCCCTCGCTAACCACATATTAGGATACACGCCCAAGGCGCATTTGTCAAGCGTTTTTTTGCATTTTTTTGTCGCTTTCCCCAATTTTGGCGAAAATGCCGAGAGCGAGCGCCGTTTTTACAGTTAGCATTGGCTAATATGCGGATGCTCCGCCCATCGCGTCGCGGTACTCACCCGGCGTCAGGTCCATTTTCTTGCGGAACACGCAGGAAAAATACTCCGGCGAGGCGTACCCCGCGGCGTGCGCAATCTCGCATACCGGCTGCCCGGAGTGGCACAGCAGCCCGCAGGCGTAGCGCAGGCGCACCTGATTGAGATAGTCGTTGAACGTTCTGCCCGTGTGTTTTTTGAACAGCGTGCCGAGGTAGTTGACCGAGACGTCCAGCCGCTCGGCGAGCGCGGACAGCGACATTTCCTCGCGGAAATTCGCGTTGATATAGGCGGTCGCCCGCTGGATGGTCAGCGGGAGCGGCGCGTCCGCGGCAGAGGGCGCGCGACGGATCGGAAAGACGGTCAGCTCGGTGAGAAGCGCCGCCGCCAGCGCCTCCGAAAAGCGCCCCGGCGCCGTTTCCTCCCGCCGCAGAGCCTCGACCACGCCGCAAAGGTGCGAAATTTCCCCCTCGTCCGCCGTGCAGATCAGGCGGTTCGGACCGCAGAGCAGGCGGTGGGAGAGCGCGTCGTTGAGCAGCTTCCCGTGAAAGCGGACGTTGAGCAGGCGCACCCGCCCGACGGCGCGGAAGGAATGATAATCGCAGTCCGAGAGCATATAAACACTCCCCCGCCGCACGGGAAAGCGCTCGCCGTTATAGACCTGCTCGCCCTCGCCCTCCGTCACCAGTTCCCACTCCAGATAGTCATGCCAGTGAAGCGGAATCACGCGTCCCGCCTCCAGCGTCGTGTCCCGTACGGCAAACCCGCGTGCGTCGAGCTGATCTCCGGTCTCCATGAGCATCCGATCTGCCATTCTTCCGCCTCCGATCGTTGATTTTCTTAATTATATCACGAATTATCTCTGTTTACAAGCCCAAAAACCGCGTGCTATAATGAGGACAGATAAAAAAATGAAAGGAGCCCCCTATGAAGCCCTTTGAATGGAAGCTCGCCTTTGCCCATGCCCGCGACTGCCGCGGACGGCAGATCTCGTGCATCGCCGACATCGACGCCTCCGGCTTTGACACCGTGCCCGCCGCCGTCCCGGGAAATTTTGAGCTGGACCTTGTGCGTGCGGGAAAGCTCGCCGACCCCTATTTTTCCACCAACACGCTGGCTCTCCAAGCCCTTGAGGACGTGCATCTGTGGTACTACACGACGTTTTCGCTCGACCGCGCCGACCAAAAACTGCATTTCGGCGGCATCGACACGTTCGCCGACATTTACGTCAACGGCGCTCTCACCGCCACGACCGACAACATGTTTCTGCCCTGCGACGTGGCAAAGTACCTGCGCGTCGGGGAAAACGAGCTGGTCGTTCACATCCGCCCCACCATGCAGGAGGCGCGCCGCTACGACATTCCCGCGCTGTGCTTCGCCCTGCCCTACAACTATTCCTCGCTCTACATCCGCAAAGCCGCCCACATGTTCGGCTGGGACATCATGCCGCGCATCGTGTCGGGCGGGCTCTGGAAGCCGGTGACGCTCGAACCCCTGCGCGCGGACGCCTTGCGCGAGGTCTACTTTTGCACCAGCTCCATCGACCGGGAACGCCGCATGGCGCACATGCGCGTCTGTCTGAACGCCACACTCTCGGGCGATTTCTGCACCGAATATTCCGTCCGCGTGCACGGCGCGTGCGGGGACAGCCGCTTTGACGTGCGGCAGGTGCTGTGGAACCACGGCTACCAGTTCAATTTCGACATCCCCGACTGCCGCCTGTGGTGGCCGAAAAATTACGGTGCGCCGGACCTGTACGACACCGTTGTGGAGCTGTGGCGCGGCGAGGAGCTGTGCGACCGCAGGAAGCTGAGCGTCGGCGTCCGGACGGTCGAGCTGGTGCTCAGCGACTCGACGCCGGAGCGCGTGGGCGACTTCTGCTTTTGCGTCAACGGCAAGCGCATCTTCGTGCTGGGCACCAACTGGGTGCCGCTCGATGCCTTTCACTCGCGGGACGAGGAACGGCTCGACCGGGCGCTCGCCCTGCTCGACGACCTCGGGTGCAATGCCGTGCGCTGTTGGGGCGGCAACGTCTATGAATCCGACCGCTTCTATGACTTCTGCGACCGGCACGGGATTCTTGTCTGGCAGGATTTCGCCATGGGATGCGCCGCCTACCCGGAGGACGAGGAATTCCTCGCCCGGCTGGAGCGGGAAGTGACCTATCAGATCAAGCGCCTGCGCAATCACCCCTCGCTCGCCCTGTTCGCGGGCGACAACGAATGTGACGGAGCGCGGCGGCAGTGGTCGGGCTTTCTCCGCGACCCGAATGAGAACCGCATCACCCGCGAGCTGCTCCCACGGCTGGTACGGACGCACGGCTTCACCGTCCCCTACCTGCCCAGCTCCCCCTACATCAGCGAGCACGCCCACAAAAGCGGGTTGCCCCTGCCGGAGAACCACCTGTGGGGACCGCGCGACGACTTCAAGGGCAAGTATTACCGCGGCGCTGTCTGCCGCTTTGCCTCGGAGACGGGCTATCAGGGCATACCCTCGCCCGCCTCGCTCCGCCGCTTCCTTGCCCACCCGGAGACCATCTTTGAGGAGGGCACTGCAACGCCCACCGCGGAGTACATCGTGCACGCCGCCTCGCCCGAGGCGCGCCCCGACGCCAAGTACGCTTACCGCATCGGGCTGACGGTGCGGCAGATCGCGACGCTGTTCGGCAAGGTGGAGGACAACTTCGACGACCTGCTCCGCCAGAGCCAGATTTCGCAGGCGGAGGCGCTGAAATATTTCATTGAAAAATTCCGCCTGCGCAAGGGCGAATGTACCGGCATCATCTGGTGGAACCTGCTGGACGGCTGGCCGCAGGTCTCGGACGCCATCGTGGATTATTACTTCTGCAAAAAGCTCGCCTACCACTACGTCCGCCGCTCGCAGGCGCCGGTCTGCCTGATGTTCGATGAGCCGACGGACGGGGCGCTGACGCTGTACGCCGTCAACGATCTCGGGCGTGACGTCACGCTTCACTTTACGCTGACCGAGGTCTTTTCCGACACCCCTGTGGCAAGCGGAACGGTCACGGCGCGGGCGGACGCCTCGCTCCCCGTGCTCCGTCTGCCCGCCCCCGGCGAGGGCGTGCGGAAATTTTATCGGATCGAATGGACGGACGACGAGGGCGCGCGCGGCTTCAACCACTTCGCGACCGCCCTGCGCGGCTCCGATTATGCCGCCTACTACGCCGCGCTCCGCGCGTGCGGCATGGATGAATTTGAAGGGTTTGGTGATAGCGATGACTGTGCTGATCGGATTTGACATCGGGGGCACCAAATGCGCGGTGAGCGTGGGCGAGGAACGCGACGGAGGGCTGAACATCCTCCGGAAACGCACCATCCCGACAGATCACGCCGTCCCGCCGCGGCTCATGCTGGAGCGCCTGTGCGCCCTCGCGTGGGAACTGCTCGCGCCGGGCGAGGTCCCGGTCGCCGCGGGCATTTCCTGCGGGGGACCCCTCGACTCGCGCCGCGGCGTCATTCTCTCCCCGCCCAATCTGCCCGGCTGGGACGAGGTTCCCGCCACCGCCATCGTCTCTCCCCTCATGAAGTGCCCGGTCGCCCTGCAAAACGACGCCAACGCCTGCGCGATCGCCGAATGGAAGTACGGCGCGGGTGTGGGGGCGGACAACCTGATCTTTCTGACGTTCGGGACGGGACTGGGCGCGGGGCTGATTCTCGGCGGCGTCCCCTACACCGGTGCGTGCGACATGGCGGGCGAGGTGGGGCATATGCGCCTTTGCGCCACGGGACCCGTCGGCTACGGCAAAGCGGGGTCGTTTGAGGGCTTCTGCTCGGGCGGCGGCATTGCCCAGCTCGGCAGGATGGTCGCGACCGAGGCGTTGCAGATGGGCGGGCGCGTCTCCTTTTGCGCGGGGGCGGACGCCCTCGCCGACATCACCGCCCGGGACATTGCGGAGTGTGCCGCGCGCGGCGAGGCGGACGCCCTGCGGGTGTTCGACCTCTGCGCGGAGAAGCTGGGCGAGGGGCTGTCGATCCTCATCGATCTGCTCAACCCCGAGTGCATCATCCTCGGCAGTATTTTCTGCCGATGCGAGGAATTGCTCCGCCCGCGCATGCAACAGGTCATTGACCGCGAAACGCTGACGCTCTCCCGCGCCGCCTGCCGGATTCTTCCCGCGGGGCTGGGCGAACGGCTCGGCGATTGTGCCGCACTCTCGGTTGCGGCGACGCTCACCCGGGCGTGAGCGGGAATTCGGATCGGAGGTTTTGTTTCATGGATGAATTGTACCGACGCTACCCCGCGCTCACCGCGTGCCGCGGCGACATCGAGGCGGCGACGCGCCTGCTCTGCGACACCTTTTCCCACGGCGGCAAGCTGCTTCTCTGCGGCAACGGCGGAAGCTGTGCCGACTGCGAGCACATCGTCGGCGAGCTGATGAAGGGCTTTCTTCTGCCGCGCCCGGTCGCGGGACTGGCGGACCGCCTGTGCGCTGTCGGCGTCTCGGCGGACGACGCGGCGTACCTCGTCTCCAACCTGCAGGGGGCGCTTCCCGCCATCTCCCTGCCCCATCAGAGTGCGCTTCTGTCCTCCTTTTCCAACGACGCAGACCCCGTGCTCGCCTATGCCCAGATGGTGCTCGGCTACGGGCGCGAGGGCGACCTGCTTCTGTGCCTTTCCACCTCGGGCAACTCCCGCAACGTTGTCCACGCCGCGCAGGTCGCGCGGGGGCTGGGGATGCGCACGTTGGCGCTGACGGGGGCGGGCGAGAGCCGCCTGTCCCGCCTGAGCGACGTCACAGTGCGCGTGCCGGAGCGCGAGACTTACCGGGTGCAGGAATTGCACCTGCCCGTCTACCACGCGCTGTGCGCCGCGGTGGAGGAGCACTTCTTCGGGATGTGAGCCCCTCATGCAAAAAAGAGGGAAAAACTCAATGAGTTCTCCCTCGGACTAATTATTTGAAAGAGGCTGTCGCGCTACGCGCGACAGCCTCTCCTTTTTATGACATTACGCCAGCTCCCGCACGCCGGTATACAGCTCGTAGTACCGTCCGTGCGCGGCAAGCAACTGCTCATGGTTGCCGCGTTCGATGATCTCGCCCGTCTCCAGCACCATGATGACGTCCGCGTTGCGCACGGTGGACAGGCGGTGCGCAATGACAAACGTTGTGCGGTTCTTCATCAGCCGATCCATGCCGTGCTCGATGTGCCGCTCGGTGCGCGTATCGACCGAGCTGGTTGCCTCGTCCAAGACGAGAATCGGCGCCTTGCTGATCGCCGCGCGCGCAATGTTCAGAAGCTGTCTCTGCCCCTGCGACAAATTGGCGCCGTCGCCCTCGATCATAGTACCGTAGCCCTCCGACAGGCGCATGATGAAGCTGTGCGCGCCCGCCGTCTTTGCCGCGGCGATGACCTCCTCGTCAGTGGCGTCCGACCGCCCGTAGCGGATGTTTTCCATGACCGTTCCGGTGAACAGGTGGGTGTCCTGCAACACCATGGCGATGTTGCGCCGTAGCATTTCGCGCGGCAGGCGGCGGATGTCGTTGCCGTCCACCGTGATCTGCCCCTCGTCAATGTCATAAAAGCGATTGAGCAGGTTGGTGATGGTCGTCTTGCCCGCGCCGGTCGAGCCGACGAAGGCGACCTTCTGCCCCGGATGCGCGTACAGCGAAATATCGTGCAGAATGGTCTTGCCCGGCACGTAGCCGAAGCTCACGTGATCCATCACCACATCGCCGCGGATTCCGGCAGGCACCACCGCGTCGGCGGCGTCCGGCGCCTCCGGGGGCATGTCCATGACCGCAAAGACGCGTTCCGCGCCCGCCAGTGCCGAGAAGATGGTAGACATCTGCATGCTGATCATGTTGATGGGCATGGAGAACTGCCGCGAATAGTTGGCAAAGACGGTCAGTGCGCCCGGCGTCAGCCCGCCGAGGAACATCAGCACGCCCCCGACGCCGACCGTGACAGCATAGCTGATCTGCGAGGTGTTGCCCATGATCGGTCCCATAATGCCGCCGTAGAACTGCGCGCGGAACTGCTTGGTCCGCAGGTCCTCATTGAGCAGCCCGAATTCCTCGACGCAGGTATCCTCGTGGTTGAAGACCTTGATGACCTTCTGCCCCGTGACCGTCTCCTCGATGTAGCCGTTGACCGCGCCGAGCGCCTCCTGCTGACCGCTGTAATACTTGTGACTGCGCCCGCCGATCGCCTTGCCGCCCAGTGCGAACACGGGAATGAAGGCGACCGTAATCAGCGTGAGAATCCGGTTGGTCGTCACCATGAAAAGGAACGTTCCGATCAGCGTGATGCTGCCCGAGACCAGCGAGGTCAGCGAGTTATTCAGCATGGTGTCGATGTTGTCCACGTCGTTGGTAAAGCGGCTCATGACCTCGCCCGTCGGCGTGTTGTCAAAGTACCGCAGCGGCAGCTTCTGCAAGCGCCCGAACGGATCGTTGCGGATATTCTCGATCGCCCCCTGCGAGACCGACAGCATCAGGCGGGATTGCAGATAGGTCGTGACGATTCCGACCAGGTACACCAGCGCCAGAATGACCAGCGCCGTTACCAGGTAGACCGCCGTGTCGGCGACCCGACCGCCGAAGAGCGCCGAGATCGGGTCACAGACGCCCGAGATCACGCGGTCCGCCAGCACCGCGAACACACCGTCCGACGCCGTGGTGCCCGCGCCCGACACATGGTTGATGATGGGCATCAGCAGGTACGACCCTGTCAGCGAGGTCAGCGTGCTGACCAGCATGCAGACGAGAACCGTCAAAAGCCGTCCCCAGTATTTTCCGACATAGCCGAGCAGTCGCCGCACCGTCTGCGCAGTGTTTTTCGGCTTGCCGCCGCCCATGCCGCGTCCGGGACCACCGGGACCGCGCCTGCCGCCGGGTCCGCCCATCATGCCGTGGGGCGCGCCCGCGGAGGCGGAGGCTCTGCCGTTATACTGACTTCTCAGCTCCTCCAGCGTTCTTTTTCTCTCAGCCATGACTGCTCACCTCCTCCAAAGCATCCGCGCCCGCGGCGGGAACCGACGCCCCCTCGCGTCCCGCCTCCATCTGCGACGCGCAGATCTCCTGATATTCCGTATTCCCGCGCAAAAGCTCCTCGTGGGTGCCGATGCCCGTGATCTTGCCCTCGTTCATGACGACGATGCGGTCGGCGTCCTTGACCGAGGAAATGCGCTGGGCAATGATAATCTTGGTGCAGTCGCGGTAGCGCTCGGCGAACGCCCGGCGGATCTGCGCCTCGGTCGCGGTGTCCACCGCGCTGGTGCTGTCGTCCAGAATGAGGATCTTCGGCTTCTTGAGCAGTGCCCGCGCGATGCAGAGCCGTTGCTTCTGCCCGCCGGAAACATTGGTGCCGCCCTGCTCCAGGAGCGTCGCGTAGCCATCCTTGAAGCCCCGGACGAACTTATCCGCCTGCGCGTCCTCGGAGGCGCGGCGAAGCTCCTCGTCCGTCGCCTCAGCGTCGCCCCAGCGCAGATTGTCCTCGATGGAGCCGGAGAACAGCACGTTCTTCTGGAGCACCATGCCCACGCCGTCGCGCAAATGGCGGAGCGAGTAGTCCCGGACGTTCACGCCGTCCACCAGCACCTCGCCCTCGTCTGCGTCGTACAGCCGCGGGATGAGCGAGACGAGCGTGGTTTTACCGCACCCCGTCGAGCCGATGATGCCGACCGTCTGCCCCGGCTCGATGGTCAGGTCAATGTCGGAGAGCACCTGCTCCTCGCTGGTTTTATAGTAGCGGAATCCGACATGGCGGAATTCCACCCGACCCTCCCGCACCGTGCGTTCCGGCTCGCGCGCGCCGGCGTCGCTGATGTCGGGCTTCTCGTCCAGCACCTCGCGGATGCGCCGTGCCGATGCCAGCGCACGGGAGGAAACCATCAGCATCATTGTCACCATCATCAGCGAGGACAGGATCTGCGTCACGTAAGTAATGAACGCCGACAGGTCGCCCACCGGCATGTTGCCCGTGAGAACCATTCTGCCGCCGAACCAGATGACGGCGATCGTCGCGACGTTCATGAACACGGTCATGACCGGTTGCATGAAGATCATGACCCGCATGGCGCGCATGCCCGCGCTCTTGAGGTCGCGGTTTGCCGTGCGGAATTTCTCCACCTCATGCTCCTCACGCACGAAGGATTTGACCACCCGCACATTGGTGATATTTTCCTGCACCGTGGAGTTGAGGCGGTCGATCTTGGTCTGCATGGCGGAGAAGCGCGGGAAGCCGACGCAGATGATCGCGATAATGACGATCAGCATGAGCGGAATGGTCACAGCCAGCACCACCGCCAGCGAGGGGCGCAGGAGAATTGCCATAATCAGCGCGCCGATCAGCATGCCGGGGGCGCGCAGGCACATCCGCAGCAGCATATTGATAAAGTTCTGAAGTTGGGTCACGTCGTTGGTCAGACGCGTCACCAGCGACCCGGTGGAAAAGCGGTCAATGTTGGCGAACGAGTAGCCCTGCACCCGGCGGTAGATGTCCTGTCGCAGATCGCACGCAAAGCTCACCGCCGCGCGTGCGCCGAAATACGCGCCGCCGACGCCGCCTGCCATCATAAGAAGCGCCGTGAGCACCATAAGCGCCGAGACAAGGATGACCCGTCCGACAAACGGACCGGTAGTGTACAGCGAAAACGCCGACTGCATCTGCCCAATCGCGGTGGTCATCTCCCCCGCGCCCGCCGCGCTCTCCAGCGCCGCCATCGCCGCGTCCAGACCCGCATTTCCGGAGGCTCCGGTCAGCGTCGCAACCATCTCGCCGAGCGATTTGACGGTGTCCGCCGCGACCGTTCCGCCGCCCGCCAGCGTCGCCGACATTTCGGCGAGCAGGGCGGGCACGCCGCGGAAGGCGTTGCCGAGGTTGATGACGATCGACAGCATCCGCGGCATCAGCACCTCGCCGATGACCTCCACGATCATACACAGCGGTCCCAGAATAAAGGACGGCAGGTATGGCTTGATATATTTACCCCATCGTTTCATTGTGGTTTTCGGTTTCCTTTCTTTCCCGATCTTCGATCTTTGTTTTCTGTCACGGGGGCGCTCTCCGCCGCCCGCCCCCGCATGCAGGACGGGCATCCCGCGGCGTCCTGTTCTCCGACGTCGCCCCGCACCCACGCGGTCAGATTGTCCGTCATGCGGGAGAAATCCCGCGCCAGCCGCTCCAGCTCCTCCGGGGAAAAGCTGCCGATCATCGCGGTGTCCACCTCATTGAAAATGCGGTGGGTCTTTTCGACCATCGCGCTCCCCTGCGCCGTCAGACGAATTTCGTTTTTGCGGCTGTCCGCCTCGCCCACACTCCGGCAGATCAGCCCCGCGCTCTCCAGCCGATCAAGCGTCCCGGAAACCGCCGCGGGCGTGACCCCAAGCTCGGCGGCAAGCTCCTTTTGCGCGGGAACCGCCTCGCCGCATCGCGCGAGATACATCAGAAGCATGTGTTGATTCCGCTGGATTCCGAGCTGTCGCGCCGCCGCGTCGAACGCCGTGCGGTGCATGCGGTTCAGCCGGATAAAATAAAAGATCAGCTCGTTTTTTCGATCCTCTTCGTGATTCATGCCGACTCCTTTCAAAAAATTAAGTGCTTAATAGTTAAGTACTTTACTATTATAGCGCGTCTTTGAAATTTGTCAAGAGAAAATCCACATTTTTACATAAAAAAAGAGCCGACACGCGGTTGGCGGTCGGCGGTTGGCAGGGCGGGCGAGGCGAAACGGAAGTTTCATCGCCGGCGCGGTCGTCGATTGGCGGTCGATGCGCGCCGCCGCGACCGTCAGGCTTTCGGCTCCCCGGAATTTTTCGCGTGCGGCTCACTGCCGCGGATGAGGTAGTCAATCGAAACATGAAAATAGTCGGAAAGCGCGATGAGCATGGAGATGTCGGGGCTTCGCTTGCCGGTCTCGTAATAGGACAGCGCCTCACGGCTGATATTCAGATCCATCGCCACCTTTTGCTGGCTCAGCCCCCGTTTTTTCCGGATTTCCCGCAAACCGCGCATGCTCTTTTCCTCCGTTTTCCGTCCGCCCGCGCGCGGGCGCGACATTCTTTTTCCATTTAATATTCTAACATCGGGCAGGGGGGATTATGTAACGAATCGTTACGAACTGAGGCGTCGGAAGCGCTCGCACCCGCCGTTTCGTCACAACTGCAAAAAAGTAACAAATCGTTACAATGTGTTTTTGGACAACCTGACAAAAATCGCGTCAGTACGGGAAAATATCGAAAAAAGTCTTGACATTATTTCGACATGTGGTTATAATTGATTTGTAACAATTTGTTACAAATTTCACGCAACGGAGGTAAACCTATGAGAAAATGGATCATCGGCGTCAGTATTCTGAGTGCACTGGGAACCATCCTGCTTGTTCGTCGCAGGAAAAAGAAAAATCCTCCCGCAGAGGAGTCGTGAGCGCGGGAGCGCACGCTCCCGCGCGCCATCATCCGGTTCTGAGAGAAACGGACGGGCGGCACCGCGCGCCCGCTCTCTTTGGAATATAAAAATCGAAAGGAGATTAGGTCATCATGGGAAAAGGAAAGGTTATCGCCGGGTTTGTGCTCGGCATCGTCGGAATCGTGCTCGGTCTGCTCGGCTCGTTCTTTTCTCTGGCGGGGCTGCCGGTGTCGATCGTAGGACTTTGTCTTTCGGTCTCCGGTGGTAAGCAGAGAAAAGCAGCCGGGCTTCCGAGAGGTCTGGCAACGGCGGGCTTGGTTCTCGGCATCATCGCCGTCGTTATCACCGCAATCACATTCTTCACCTGCGGGCTTTGCGTGATCTGCGCCGCGGGTGCCGCCGACGCGTTCAACAGCGCTTTTGGCATCGCGCTCCCCGCGTTCATGCTCTGAGCGGACACGGCGCACATCTGACATGGCGGAGGTGACGGAGCATGCCAAACACTCTTTTGTTGCTCGGGCGGGAAATTCCCTTGTACGGTCTGATGTTTTTGGTCGGCATCGTGCTGTCTGCGACCGTGGCGGCATTTCTCGCGCGGGCAAGGGGGGTGTCGTTTTTTGACCTCGCCTGCTCCGGCGTCTACGTCATGTTCGGCGGATTTCTGGGGGCGAAGCTGCTGTTCGTGGCTGTCACCCTTCCGAAAATGGCGGAGCTGGGAATCGGCTGGATCAATCTCATCTTCGGTGGATTCGTCTTTTACGGCGGACTGCTCGGCGGGGCGCTGGCGCTGGCATTGTACGTCCGACGCTACCCCGAGGACCGCGGCGTCTGGGACATATACGCCACGGCGCTTCCACTGGGGCACGCGTGCGGACGGGTCGGATGCTTTTTTGCGGGTTGCTGTTATGGCATCCCGTACGACGGCATCCTGAGCCATACCTATACTGCGAGTGTGGGACTGACCCCGCTGGGGGTGCCGTTGCTCCCCATCCAGCTGATTGAGGCGGCGAGCCTGCTTCTTCTGTTCGCGCTCCAGCTTTGGCTGTTTTTGCGGCAGGGCAAGGCGCGGCGAGGGGGCAACGCCCTGACGTATCTGATTTCATATCCCATTTTGCGGTTCACCCTGGAATTTTTCCGCGGCGACGTGGAGCGGGGCAAGCTCGGATGTCTGTCCACCTCCCAGCTCATCAGCCTCGCGATTCTGATCGCCACGCTGTCATGGCTCGTCATGAAGCGCAAAAGCGTCGCCGGGCGCGGCACATCAAAGACCATCCATCCAAACTGAAAAACCACCATACACAAACGGGGGAGTAAAAAAACTCAATGAGTTTTTTTACTCCCCCAACAACATGGATTTCGGCGGCACTGTGCCGCCGTTTCGCCGCCTGCGGGCGAAAACTTAAAGGATAGACAGCGAAAGTCAGGCGGAAAGCCACGGGAGGGGCATGGGGAGGGGTCATCGGCGCGGGAGCGCCGCCCTCCCCAATGCGCCAAAGCGCCGCGTTGTTGCGGCGCGACGCGCATCCAGCCGAGGAATGAGGGGCGTGGGGAGAACAACCGGCGGCGACTGAGCCGGTTTTCTCCCCGCATCCTGTATGAAAGTTGTCCAACCCAAAGTAGATACCAGCCACCCTCAAAAACCCCTACAATCCCTCACAGTTTCAGCTTTTTAGCCGCTTTTTCTTTGGAGCCAGAGGCGCAAAAGAAAACCGATTGCCGCGGTAGTACCTACCGCGGACAATCCAAAAAAGAAACGCCATGGAGATTTCGCGCTCTGCGGAGCGCGACAAGGGCTTCGCGCCCTTGACCTGCCCGCTTGCGGGCGGACGCCTTTTGAAAAAGGCGGGCGAAAACTTAAAAAGGGAGACAGCTAAACTTCTCCCCCCTACACAACGAAAATCACCTCCGCCGCCGCGCCGCACGCTGTCCTCCTCAGCGCAAAAAAGCCGAGCGAACGCGTCAGATAACAATTTCTCCGCTCCCGGCGAATCATCCAGAAAAAGCCGCGCCCGCCAAGTCCGCGTGACGACAAAAGATACGGGCTGCGCACGATGACAAGCATGTCTCCACGCTCGCACAACGCCCGCACCTGCGCGCGAAAAAACGGCGCGGCGTTCTCCCCGCCCTTGCCCAATTCACGGTCAACTGTCCCGTCGTCAAATTCACGGTTTTCCTTTCCACAGCCTACAGTTCCACGCACGAGCGCTTCCTCCGGCGCGTCCAGGAAAACCACCGTTCTGCCCTGCATCAGGCGCGCCATGTGTCGGCGCCACCGCCCGAGGTCCAGCGCCCCGCCAAGGAGCATCAGGAGCGAGAGCAACAAAAATCCGGGCAGGAAGACCAGCAAAACCGGGAGCAACAGCAAAATCAGCGTTCCCGTCCGAAGCATCCACAACAGCGTCCGGACAACGCGCCAGATCAGCCGCACCACGCGATACCGACGCCAAAGCGTCCGCGCCGTCCGGTACCACCCGAACGCGGCGGTCGAGCGCCATACGCGGCGCACATAGTCGGGATAGCTCCGGCAGTCCAGCCATCGCGCCCCCGCCGCCTGCCTTTGAAAGCGTCGGGTGACCGCGCGGGCACGGGATTCTGCTCCTGCCCCATCGTCGGACGCATCGGGCATCCCGGACACATCGGGCGCTCCGGGCGCGGCAGGCGGTTCGGTCGTCATCTTTTGCCCGCGGGGATTCCCGCGGGCATTGTGCGTCTGCTCCTCATCCATACCAACACCCCCCCCGGTTTAGTGTGGTGGGAAGCGCCGCGACTTATACGTCCGCGCGGCGGGGCACAACGGCAGGGCAAGGCGCCCGGCGGTCAAAATGGCAGGGGTCCGCCCCCGACAGCCTTTAGTGCGGGGCAAGCAACCGCTCGCAAAGCTGTTCCGCGAACGCCTGCTCCGCCGGGAAATTCATCGCGGCGGTATAGATTTTCTCCAGGGCAAAATGCGCCTCTGCCACGTCGCGGAACGCATTCTCCGCGCCCTCCATCAGGCTCTCCCGCAGTTTTGCCGTCTGTCGGAGCGTCTCGCGCAGGGGGAGCAACGCTTCCCGCCGCAGAAAACGCCGCATGGGGAGCACGCGGTGCGCTGCCCCCGCGTACAGCGCCGCCTCGCAACGCGCCCGTGCCGTCGCCTCGCAGACGACGAACGCCGTATGGTTCCCCGGGAGGAGCAAGCCGTCCACACGGTCCGGGACGACGGGGTGGCAGGACACCACCCGCCCGATGCCGCGCTCCTTCGCCAGCCGACACAGTTCCGCCGTCAGAAAATACGCGCTGTCGTACGTGTCCTCGATCAGGCAGACGCGCCGCTCCCGCAAAAACGTCCCGAGCCGCACCCGCCCGCGCATTCCAATGGAATCCATCAGACCGTAGCGCGTCGTGGCGTCAGGCTCCGACTCCATTCCGCGCAAAAGCCGCTGAGCCAGTCGGCTAAGCCGCGGCATATCCACGCACGGCGCGACCCGCTCCCGCATCTCGTCCGCCATCTCGCCCGCCGCCGCCAGATAACGATACGCGCGGCGATAGCCCTCTGCCTTTTGTGCGTTGAGGTGCAGAATCTCCTCGGTGTGCGCGCGAAGCTGTGCGGCGTCCCAGAACGCCCCAAGGTCCAGAATCTCCTCGCGCACGCCCGGCAGGGTCGGCTCGAAGGTGTGCGGCGCCGTCGCGTCAATCAGCCCGAAGCTGTCCTCCGGCGCCCGCCCGAACAGGAGCACGCCGTCCAGCGAATCCGCGTCCGAGGAGCAGTACCAGTACTCCGCCGTGTAGCCTTGTCTCAGCGCCGCCTCCGCCACCCGACGCATCAGGGTGCTTTTGCCCGTGCCGGGACCGCCCTTGACGCAGAAAAGACGCGCGGTGCGCGCGCGGAAGCAGGGCTCATAATACGAATGAAAGCCGTCCCGACTGTTGGACGCGGCAAAAAAGGCGCGCTCACCGGTGACACGGACACAATTTTCTGTCGGCATATTGACTCCTCCCACATGCTGATTCTTTCACCGACAGCATATGATGCGCCCGCGCGCCGCGTGCCTGCGTCGGCTGAAAAAATCGGCACGTCAGTCAAAAAAACGACACGGCAAAAGGGGGCGGGAAAAAGCTCATTCTGCGTTCTTTCACACCCTCCCGGATGTCGGCATCCCGACCGACATTTTTGCGGGGGCTGTCAAAAACAGAGTTTTTAACAGCCCCCGCCGCGTCGAACGTTTTCAATTCTTGTGGACAATGGTGATGTTGAGCGGCTCGATTCCGGTCTGCTCGTAAACGGTCGCGTTGATCTGCGCGATCTGCGTCGGTTGCAATTCGCCCGCCGACTTGACGACGATGTTGATGCTGTTGCCGTTCATGACCGCCACGCACTTTTCAAAGCCTTTGGAAAGGAGCAACGCCTCAATGTTCGCTTCCTTTTCGATCTCGCCCGCGATGGTGTTCATCTCGGCAAGCGCCTCGTTCTTGACGCTCTCGCTCGCCTCGGCGTTGTTCAGAACGTTCCGCAACACCTCCAGGGATTCGTCCCGCGCGCGCTTACGGCTGACCTGAACCGCCGCGAAATCGTCGGTCGTCGTGGTCTTACCCGCGTTCTGACCGTCCTCGCCCGTCATACCCGCCGAGGCGTCGTAGCCCGTGTAGCCGTCGGGCGCCGTCTTCCCCGCAAAAAACGCCCAATTGAGCCACACCGCCGCCGCGATGAGCACCAGTGCCCCGATCATAATCCAGTTGCGCCGTCCCACACGGTTCACCCACGCGATCCAGCCGCTCCCCTTGCGCTCTTTTCCGCCCTCGTCCGCGACGTTGACCATCGCTCCGCTCTGTCCCGTCGCGCCCCCGCGGATCTGCTTTGTTGTCACAGCCATGTTTCTTTTCCTCCCTCTCTATGCTTGCTTGTGTCTTGCTTGAGGCAACACCGCGCAACTGCATCGCTGAGGCTTGCACGTGTTGCCTTGATCCGGATGATACACTGCACTATATGGTCCCCCGGCGCAAAATATACCACCCGTCCGAAAAATTTTCACTGCCGTCCCGTTCCCGCACCGGTGATGTAAATTTTGTTGGTTCCGATGCCGTAGGTCGCGCTGAGCAGAGACAACAGCTCCTGCCGCACATTCGGGTCGTCGCCGCCCTCGCACACCACGCCGATGCCGGTAATGCGCGGCACCTCGCGCGTCAGAAGAACCGCCTGCTCGCCCGAGCCGCTTCCGACCGTCACGATTTTGGTCGTGGCGTCGCTGACCTGACCGTTTTCCACCTTTTCGTCGCGGTCGGTCGCGTAGACGTAGGTAAAGTCGCCGTCCACCCCGATCATGACACTGACCCGCCCCGCCCCGCGCACCTGTGCGCAAAGCCGGGCGATCTTCTGCTCGGTGGTGCGGATGTAAGCGCTGAGCGCGTCCTCCGCGGCTTCGGACGTGACCGTTTCATTCCTGCGCCCCGCCGTGCCTCCCGAAAAAACGCCGCTCCCCAAAAGAATCAGAAAGATTCCGACCGCCGCCCCCAAAAGAAGCCAGCGGTTCTGCCGGAGCCAGGATGTTTTGGACTTTCCCCCGTTTTCCATGTTCATACCTCCTCATTTGATATATGTCACCGCGTCGCACCCAAACGTTTCCCGCACCCACGCCTCCATCGCGTGCGTATCGCACCAGATCGCGCGCCCCGAGAGCGCCACGCGCACCTCGCACAGTGTTCCGCCGCCCTCGCCGAGCGTAACCGTCACCGTACAGTCGCCCCGCGCGAGCGAAAATTTCTCGCAAAGCATCGCCGCAATCTCCTCTTCCGCCCACGCGACCGACCACGACTCGCTTTCCTCCCGATAGCGCCGCGTCCAGTATTCCTCGTCTGCACCGCTCGTCCCCTCGCCCTGCACCTCGTCAAACCACGCACCGACGCGCGACGGAAGCGTTTCCCATTCCCGCGCCAACCACAGAAGTGGCTGAATCAGCGTGCAGAGCAGGCAGAGAGCGCCCATCAGCCGGATGTGCCCGGTGATGCCGCCGCCCTCGCCCGACGGCGCGAGCCATTCTACCGCCGCACAGAGGAGCGACAGCGCAAACAGCCCCAGCAAATATTCCCGCACCGCGCCCCCTCCCTCCGGTTTTGCGCGACGGTCACGCCATGCCCGCCGCGCCGCACTGCATCAGTAAAAGTAGCGAAAACAAAAATGTCAGACAACTCACCGAAACGACCGCGAGCAGATACCCGTGGAGACTGCTGACCTCGCCGAGCAGTTTTCCCTCCTCGTCGCACCCGAGCCACGCCGCCACCGTCTGCGCAATTCCCCAGACCCAGCGGGCGGCGAGCAGGACGAGGAGCGTCGGGAGCAACAGGCGGAACAAAAGAAGCACGCCGCACAGCCCCACCGTCGTCCGCAGATAGGACACGCCCGCCGCCCCCGTCCGGAGCATTTCGGCAACGCCGCCGCCCACCACGGGAATCCCCGAGCTGACGACAAAGCGCACCGCGCGGAACGTCAGATTATCCGCCCGCGCCCGCAGAACGGTCTGCGCGCCGAGCAGGGCGGACAGCACCACCATGCAAAAGCTGAGCACGGTCGTGTAGCCCTTTTTCAGCTTGGAGGCGAGCAGCTGCATCCGCCCCGCCACCCCGCCGTCGAACACGCCGAGGAGCGTCAGGGCGAGGCAGAGCGAGAACAGCGGAACCACCGTTCCCCCGCCGAGAACCGACGTCACGCCCATGGAAAGGATCAGCCCACTCCGGTTGGCGAGCGCCGTCCCGATGTTGCCGCCCATCGCGTACATCGCCCCCATCAGGGGAAGCGACGCGGCGGTCAGCGTCCGGAGACTTTCGAAAAATTCCGTCACCGTCCCGAGTACCGTCACTGCCTCCCGCACGACGACCCCGAGAACGGCGACCCGGCAAAGCATCGTCACCGCCTTTTGCGTCCCGGACGCGCGCACCTGCCCCGCCAGACAATTCCAGACGGCGCGCAGAATCAGCACGCCGCACAGCGACAGGAGTGTCCGCACAAGTCCGCCGAGGTGCGTCGAGAGGCAGGAGAGCAGATAGGAAGCCACCGCCTGCGGGCGGGAGAGCAGCTCCAGCGCCTCGCCAAGCTCCATCGGGTCAGCGGTGTACAGCTCGGGCGGTACGCTTTCGCGCACGGCGTCGGGGAGTGCGTCCAGCATGTCGGAAAATTCCTGCGGCAATGAAAACAGCGTCGCCGAGCTTGCCGCACCCGACGCGCTCTCCCCGCTATCCTCCCGCGCCCGGGTGGGGAGCATTAGGGCAGGAACCATCCAGATCAGCGTCAGCAAAAGAAGCAACAGCGCCCGAAGCGTTCCCGCCCGGGTGCTTCCCGTTCGCAGACCTCTCGCCCGGGGACCCCACCCCCGAAAAATCCGCGCCCGGGAACGTCTCAGACGTGTCCAAGCAGTCCCTGTGCCGCCTCGATCAGCTCCCGGAGCAGGGGCAGGCACAGCAGAAGAAGCTCCGCCTTGCCCGCCATCTCCACACCGTTCGCCAATGTTGCCTCGCCGCTCTGCCGGCACACGTCGGTGCAGATCTGCGTCAGGAGCGCCACACCCAGCCCCCGCAAAAGGAGCGACAAGCGATCGCTCATCCCCCCCGCGGCGGCAAGCTCGCGCATCCACCCGAGCACCGGGGAAAGCAGGGTCAGACATCCGCCCGCCACGCACAGAATCCCCAGCCATTGCAGGGGAATCACCTCGCCGCGCGTCCCCCGCGTAAGCGTGGTCGCGGCAACCAGAAGAAGTGCCCCGCCGCACAGCTTGAGCCATACCTCCATCCCTCACAACCCGAACATGGAGGAAATGGTTCCGAACAGCTCATCTATTTTGGCGAGCACCAGTCCGAGCACCACGAGAATCCCCGTGATCGTCACGAGCATCGCCTGCTCATCCCGCCCGGACTTGGAAAGCACCTGCGTCGCCACCGAGACCAGCATGCCGATCCCCGCCACCTTGATAATCAATGAAGCATCCACATCCTCACCATCCTTTCTTTTACCACAGCAAAAGCAAAATGCACAGCGTCCCGCAAACCGAGAGCGTGCCGACCAGCCGCATGTGCCCCGCCTGCGTCGAAATCGCCGCCCGGCGCTCCTCCTCCAGCGTGGCGATCACCTCGTCCAGCCGCGTGAGCTGTTCCTCCCGCCACACCGTGCCAAGCTCCCCCGCGAGCGCCGCCATCTGCCGCGCGCTCTCGCCCGTCATCCTGTCCGCCGCCGCCGCGCAAAGGCGGGGCAACGGCTCCTCCGGCGTCGGGGCGCCGCACGCCACGCGCAAAAGCTCCGGGTCGGTTTTCTTGAGGATTTCGGACAGCGGTGTCGCGTAACAGGAAATCTGCGTGCGCACGGTGTGAAGCAGAGTGGACCATGCCGTCAGATACGCCACCCGCCGCCGCCCCGAAAGCCACTCCCGCGCGATGTACCACGCCGCCGTCAGAAGAAGAAAAGCCGCGCCCAAGCCCTTGATTTTACTCATATTCCACCACCCGCCGCGTCCTTCCACGGCACCATATCATAAAAAAATTCGCCCGCCGACGCCCGTCGGATGCCCACGTAAGCGCCGAACACCGCCGCCGTGTGCAGTCGCGCGAAGGCGGGGCGGCGCAAAAGCTGCGGGAGCGTCGCCGCATGCGCCGTCGCAATGACGGGAACCCCGGCGTTCGCCGCGCCGAGAAGCGCCGCGCTCTCCTGCTCATTCCCGATCTCGTCGCACAGAATGACCTGCGCGTTCAGCGTGCGGGTCGCAATCTCGATCGCTCGCCCCATCGGATAGCCCGACAGCACGGACAGGCACAGCCGCTCGCCAAAGCCCCCGTCGTCCACCTCTCCGCGGCAGTCGATGAGCGCCGTTCGCAGAGGGGATTCTCCCCCTGCAAAGCACGTCGTCAGCCCCCGAAGCAGGGTGGTCTTTCCCACGCCGGGCGGCGAATAGAGGAGTGCTCCCAACGGAAACAGCAGGCGGAGCCTCGCCGCCAACGCCCCGCCGCACTCATGCCCCGCGTGGGGAAGCCGGAGACAGAGCGCCCGGACGTTACGCACGCCAAGCACCTGCCCGTCCTCCCCCACGCTCGCCTCGCCGCACACCCCCACCCGGACGCCCCCGGGCAGGCAGACAAATCCCCGGCTGATGTCCTCGCGCCGGGCATAGAGCGAGCCGTCGCAGACCCGCAGGAGGGTCTCGCGCATCTGCTCCTCGGTCATGCAGAAGTCCACAAGGCGGTTCTCCGCCCCGATGCTGACCGACGCGCACCGTCCGACGCGCAGATGCACCTCCTCAAAGCGCCCTTCCACCCGTTCCAGCGCCATATACAGCGCAGGAGGAAGCAACTCCCGCAGGAGCGCGGGGAGTCGTCCGCCGCATCTTTGCTCGCACCGCACGCCCACCGCATCGCACCTCCCTGCCCGTCCGACTTTTCTCAATCCATCCTATGTCCCCGCCCGCCGCTTTAGAACCGCCTGTCCGACGGGGAAAAGCAGGAAAATTTATCAAAACCGGTTGCTTTTTCGGCAAAAGTCGGGTACAATAAAAGCAGTACCGCGCAATTTCAACGATAAAGCCTGCGCGGTGTGACCCAAAGCGATTTCAATGAAATAAGGAGTACCTGAATTTATGTTTGTATTCGGCACACAGTATCTGCGCGGTGCGACGCCCGCCCGCGACCAGTGGGCGCGCGACATGGAAGCCATGCGCAAAATGGGCTTCAACACCATCCGCGGCTGGCTCGTCTGGAACACCATCGAGCGCGCCGAGGGCGAGGTTGACTACGATTACATATCCGCCTTCCTTGACACCGCCGCGCGGTTTGATTTGCAGGTCGGGCTTCTGTTCCACCTGCACGCCTGCCCCGCCTGGGCGGTCAAAAAGTACAACAAGTACTTCTACGTGGACGAGAACAACCTCCCCTTTGAGCCCGCCATCCGCCCCAACACCCCCGGCGGCGGCTGGCCCGGACTGTGCTTTGACCACGAGGAGGTGCGTGAGATGGAGGACAGCCTCATCCGCCGCGTCATTGCCGAGACCAAAAAGCACCCCAACGTCGCCTTTTACGAGCCGATGAACGAGCCGCACCAGTGGGTGGACTACCGCCGCTCGCCCGACGGCATCTTCTGCTACTGCGACGCGTCGGTCGCCAAATACCGCCGCTGGCTGGAGAAAAAGTACGGCGACATCGACACGCTCAACAAGGCGTGGGGCTACTTCTACCGCTCCTTTGACGAGGTGCGCCCGCCGCGCTGGACAACCTCGTACAGCGACTACACCGACTTCCGCCTGTTCACCATGGACAACATCGTCGAGGAAATCCGCTTCCGCTCCGACATCATCCGCGCCTGTGACACAAAACCCGTCATCGCCCACGCGTGGGGCGGCGGCGCCGTCACCTGCGCACAACTCGGCGGCATGGCGTTCGACGACTGGAAAAACGCCAAGGTCTTTGATAAATGGGGCTACAGCGCGTTCCCGGGCGGCACGGGCGACTGCTCCTCGCTGGGCATGGGCTGTGACGCCACCCGTTGCGCTGCCGGCAACAAGGAATACTGGCAGTCCGAGCTGACCGCGGGCATCAACGGCACGGGGCTGGCGCAGAACGGTCGCCTGAGCGACACCACCTTCAACAATTTCTCGCTGGAATCCATCCGCCACGGCGCGCACGGACTGCTCTACTGGCAGTTCCGCAAGGAGCGCTTCGGCTCGGAGTTCGGCGGCTACGCCATGACGGACTACGCGGGCGGTCCCACCAATCTCACCCGCTGTGCCGAGCGCCTCTGCCACATGACGCAGAAAAACGAGGACGTTCTGATGAACGCCCACCAGACCCCCGCCACGGTCGCGCTTATTTTCAGCCGCCGCTCCTATCTCGCGTCGTGGGCAAGCAACTGGCGCAAGGACAACAAGTACGCGGTGGACTGCCTCAACGGTTACTACCGCATGTTCTGGGAGGAAAATATCCCTGTGGACATTCTCCACGAGGATGAGACCTACGACCTCTCGCGCTACCGTCTGATTGTCGCGCCGTCCTCCTTCGCGCTGGAACCGAAATTCGCCGCGCAGCTGGAGCAGTACATCAAAAACGGCGGAACGTTCCTGTCCGACCCGTACTTCGGCGCATTTGACGAGACCATGAAGCTGTCCTATCACGTCCCCGGACTGGGCTTTGACCGCGTCTTCGGGTGCGAGGAGGACGACTTCCGCGTCCGCGGCACGCTGACGCTGACCGACCGCGACGGAGCGCCCATGCGCGTGGAGGGCAACTACCACTGTGAGACGTTCCGCAATGTCACGGGCGAGACGCTGTACCGCTATGAGGACGGCACCCCCGCCATCGTAGAGAACCGCTACGGCACGGGACGGGCGATCCTCAGCGGCATCAACCTGGGACTTCCCTACTCCAGCCGCGCGCTGATCTCGGACGACATTCTCAGTCGCGACAAGGGCAACAGCTGTGCCAGCGTCAAGGCGATCCTCATGCGCCTGTGCGACGAGCTTGGCATCGTGGGCAACCCCTGCACCGCTCCCGGCGTCAAGGCAAGTCTGCTGGACGCGACCGAAACCGCCCACGCCGCGCTGGTCATTCTCATCAACAGCAACTCGTCGGGCGTGGAGGGAACACTTCCGCTCCTCCCGGGCGCCAAGAGCTGTTCGGAACAGCTCGGCACCTCGCACGCCACGCTTGACGTGCAGACGAGCACCCTGCATTTCTCCCTGGATGCCGCCGAGAGCGCAGTCATCCGCATCGAATACTGAGCCGAATCTGTCCGATCGGCAGGGCAGTCCGCCGGGCAGATTTTCGGGCAAACCTTCTGGCGCAAACCAACCGGGCAGACGAAATATGCGCCTGCCCGGTATTTTAACGCTGTCAAAAGCATGGGAAAGGAGAATCGCACCATGGGAAAACGCAATCGCCCCGCCCGCCGGAGCGCCGCGGCAACGCCCCGCGCCAACCCGGACTATTTCTTCCGCGACACCGTCTCCGAGCCGGTGCTCTGCCGCTATCTCGCGCGGGCAGTCCACCTGTGCGGTCAGCAGGGGTGCGCGGAATACGTGCCGCGCTTCATTGCGAACACCGGGGCAAAGTACATCTGCCGCGCCGCCTGCTGCTGGCGTCCCGATGCCGCCGACTACGCCACGTATGACGCGCAGAGGAAGATGATCGCGACCGTCCACAAAAGCGACCCGGACGTCGTGTTCGAAGCGTGCATTTTCGAGTGCGTCAGCACCGAGGTGGAGGACATCGACGTCCCCGCGCGGGTGTTTGAGGCGTTCGGCATGCCGCCCGAGACGCGCAAATTTTCCTTTCGCGGCATGCAGTTTCCGCAGGGTTGCTACGTCGGTCAGTGGGGCGAGAACACCGCCGTCCCCGACATCACCCGGTCCGAGACCCGGCTGTTTTTCTACTACCGCGCCTGCGCGTACATCGACCTCGGCTACGAGGCGTTGCACATGGGGCAGGTGCATCTGATCGGTAAGCGGGACGAGGGCTGGAGGTGCTGGACGGAGCTGCTCGCCATGATTCGCGCCTATGCCCGCGCGCACGCGCGCCGCGGCTTTGTCTTTATCAACGCGCACACCCACGGCATCCTTGGCGCCGACGGCAGACTGCTCTTTGACTTTCACATGTACCCCGCGCGGTTTGTGTCCGACGCGACGCAAAAGCCGCACTTTCCCACCGAGGGCGACCCCCAGCGGGCTTACCTGGAGAACGGTCACAGCGACGCCATCTACGGCAGAAGCCTGGGCGGGCGGACGTACAGCGGCTGGGTCTGCGCGTCGCTTCCTTACCTTGTGGAATTTGACAATTTCGGCGACCAACCCGAGCGTCTTAACCGCCCCGAGCCGGACCCGTACACCTGCTGGGGGATGGACGAGATCACGTGGTTTGCCAACCAGCCCGCCGCCTACCGCGCCGAAATTCTGCGGTACGCCTACTACTGGATGCGCTACTACGCCCGGGGCGTCGGCTTTATTTCCATGCCGGGTCAGCGCGTCGCCCGCCTGTATAACGAAGCGGGTGAGGTCGTCAGCGACGCCTATTACGGCTATGACCCGCGCTATTTTGCGGGGGGCTTTGGCGACGAGGGAACGATCCGGGCTCTTTGGTCGGGAGAGTTGCGGACGGAGCGGGACGATCCCATGTTCTGCCGCGACCGCGAAACCGCGGAGCATGCCGCAGAATGACCCTCAAAGCATCCAGCCGGACCTCCCGCGGAGTTTCTCTCGAAGTCTCCGGCGGAGCGTTCCCCGGAATGTCCCGCAGAGTCTTGCTCGGAGCGTTCGACGAACGGCGCACGCTGAACCGCGTTTTGCCGACAAAAAGTGAAAAAGGGTGCGCCGGGCGCGCCCGCATTGCCTCGCATCCTTCACCAATGCGGGTAGCGGGGCGGGCAACGGGCTGTTCCCTTGTCAGCGCAAAAGCAGAAAACAGAGCCGCACTTTGTGCCAACGCCAAAGGCGAAAAACAGCGCCGTACTTTGTGCCAATGCCAAAGGCGAAAAACAGAACCGCACCTTGTATCAACGCCAAAAGCCGGGGTGTCGCGCCAAGCGCGACACCCCGGCTGATTATTTTTATCCGAACCGCCGCACGGCGGTTTTTGTTTTGTCACTCAAACCGAGCCTGCAACGCCCGCGGTCAAAGTGCTCTCGCGGGTCGGACTCCGGCTCCCTGCCGGATCAGACCACCGGGTCAGACCACCGCGCCCGACTCCTCGTCGTCCGACGGCGCTCCCGCCGCCTTTTCTCTCTGCTCGCGAAGCATCATGTCCTTGACCTTCATCAGGCGCGTCGTGTTGCCGCGCTCGTTTTCGTCCAGCTTCATCTTGATGCTCTTGATGGTCGCAAGATACTGCGGAATCATGATATACTCCAGCGCGTTGACGCGGCGGCGCGTGCGCTCAATCTCCTGCGCCAGCATCTGCGCCGTTTTTTCCATCTGCGCCAGGCGAATCATGTCCTCCATGCAATCGCCCAGTGCCGCCAGCGACGCATCCAGCTCGCCAGAGGTGAACGCCAGCCCGTAGCTCTGCGGCGTCGTCTCTCCGATCTGCCCCGCGGCAACGCCGAGTTCAAATTCGGGAACCACCACGCTCATCAGATTGCGGTAGGACACGTTCAGCGCGCTCTCCCGCGCGGGGCAAAGCATCGCTTCCTCCAGCTCCTTGCGGCTCATGACCGCGTTCGCCACCGAAAGCCCGCGATACACGCCCGCCAGCTTCTGCTCGACCGTCTCGCGCAGAGCCTTATTCTCGCGCACGACGTCCAGGAAACGGCGCATCAGCTCGTCCCGCTTGTCCTTGAGCAGCTTATGTCCGCGGCGTGCCGTCAAGTAGCGCGCCTGCATTTTTTTCAGCTCCATGCGGGTCGGATTTACCCGAATTTCTGCCATAGCTTCCCGTCTCTCCTCTCCCGTGCCGCCGCTTCCGGCGACGCGTTATGCCTTGCCCGTTTTCCAGTAGCGGTCGACCAGCTCCGGCTTGATCCGTTTCATCTCACTGCGCGGCAGGATGGATAAAAGCTCCCACCCGAGGTCCAGCGTCTGCTCGATGGAACGGTTCTCGTAAAATCCCTGATTGATATAGCGCTCCTCAAAGGCGTCGGCGAACTTGGCGTACAGCCGATCCAGCGGCGTCAGCGCCGCCTCGCCGAGAACGACCATCAGCTCCTTTGCCTCTTTGCCGCGCGCGTAGGAGGAAAAGAGCTGGTTCATCGTTCCCGCGTGGTCCTCCCGCGTCTTGCCCTCGCCGATGCCCTTGTCCTTCAGACGGGACAGCGACGGCAGCACATCCACCGGCGGCATATAGCCCTTGCGGTACATTTCGCGCGAGAGGATGATCTGCCCCTCGGTGATATAGCCCGTCAGGTCGGGGATGGGGTGCGTTTTATCGTCCTCGGGCATGGAAAGAATCGGAATCATGGTGATGGAACCGTCGCTTCCCATTTTGCGCCCGGCGCGCTCGTACATGGTCGCAAGGTCGGTATACAGGTAGCCGGGATACCCGCGTCTGCCGGGAACCTCCTTGCGCGCCGCGCTGACCTCGCGCAGAGCCTCAGCATAGTTGGTGATGTCGGTCATGATGACCAGAACGTGCATGCCGCACTCAAATGCGAGGTACTCCGCGGCGGTGAGCGCCATACGCGGCGTGGAAATCCGCTCGATGGCGGGGTCGCTCGCGAGGTTGGTAAACAGCACCGTGCGGTCGATCGCGCCGGTCTTTTTGAAGTCGGAGATGAAGAAATCCGCCTCCTCAAAGGTGATACCGATGGCGGCGAACACCACGGCGAACTTTTCATCCTTGCCGCGCACCTTCGCCTGCCGCGCGATCTGCGCCGCGAGGTTGGCGTGAGGCAGCCCCGAGCCGGAGAAGATGGGCAACTTTTGCCCGCGCACCAGCGTGTTCAGCCCGTCGATGGTGGAAATGCCCGTCTGAATGAACTCAGAGGGATAGTAGCGCGCCGCGGGGTTGATCGGCGTGCCGTTGATGTCCAGATATTTTTCCGGGATGAGCTTGGCACCGCCGTCAATCGGCTCACCCATGCCGTTGAACACGCGTCCGAGCATATCGCGCGAAACCGCGAGCTGAACGCCGTGCCCCGAAAAGCGCACCTTGGACTGGGCGAGGTTCAGCCCCGCCGACGACTCAAACAGCTGTACCAGCACGTCGCGGCCGTTGATCTCGAGTACGCGGCAACGGCGGACACTGCCGTCGGGCAGCTCAATCTCGCCCAGCTCGTCGTATTTGACACCCTCGACCTGCTTGACCAGCATCAGGGGTCCCGCAACCTCTTCGATCGTCCTGTATTCTCTAATCATCTTGCCACTCTCCTTTCCCCGTCAGTCGTCCCGCGCCTGATCGACCACAGCGTCGATCTGACGGGAAATTTCCTCGTCGATTGCCGCGAATTCCTCGCGATAGCGGTCGTTCGGAACCGTTTTGGCGCGTCCGATCCGCTCCCGGACGGGAAGATCGGCGATCTTCTGCACGTCGGCGCCGCGCTCGATGGCTCGTTTTGCCTTGTCCGCGAAGGAGAAGATCAGCCGCATGAGCGCGTACTGTTTGTCCATGGGCGTGTAGCCGTCCACCTCGTCAAAGGCGTACTGCTGGAGGAAATCCTCGCGCACCGACTGCGCGACCTCCAGTCCCAGTCGGTCGGAGGGGGAAAGCGCGTCCATACCGACCAGCTTGACAATCTCCTGCAGATCCGCCTCCTCCTGCAAGACCTTCAGGCAACGTCCCGTGTAGTCCATCCAGTCGGCGGCAATGTTGTCGGAGAACCACTCGCTCAGCCGGTCACGGTAGAGGGAGTAGGAATTGAGCCAGTTGATGGCAGGGAAATGGCGGCGGTAGGCGAGCTGGGAATCCAGTCCCCAGAACACCTTGACAATGCGCAACGTCGCCTGCGTGACCGGCTCGGAAATATCACCGCCCTGCGGCGACACCGCGCCGATGGCGGAAAGTGCGCCCACGCGTCCGTCCGAGCCGAGGCAAACGACCTTACCCGCGCGCTCGTAGAACTGCGCCAGGCGCGAGGTCAGATAGGCGGGGTAGCCCTCCTCACCCGGCATTTCCTCCAGACGACCAGACATCTCGCGAAGCGCCTCTGCCCAACGGGAGGTCGAATCGGCGATGACCGCCACGTCATAGCCCATGTCGCGGTAGAACTCCGCGATGGTGATGCCCGTGTAGATCGACGCCTCACGCGCTGCCACAGGCATATCGGAGGTGTTGGCGATCAGAACCGTGCGTTGCATCAGGGATTTTCCGGTGCGGGGGTCCACCAGCTCCGGGAATTCGCGCAAAACGTCGGTCATTTCGTTTCCGCGCTCGCCACAACCGATATAGACCACGATGTCCACGTCGCTCCACTTGGCGAGCTGGTGCTGAACGACCGTTTTACCCGAGCCAAACGGACCGGGCACGCAGGCGGTTCCTCCCTTGGCAATGGGAAACAGCGCGTCGATTGAGCGCTGACCGGTAATCATCGGCTCCTTGGGCGGAATCTTACCGGCATAGGGGCGCGCCACGCGGACGGGCCACTTCTGAATCAGCGTCACGTCCTGCACGCTCCCGTCGGCAAGGCGGAGCTGACCGACCACATCGGTGACACGATAGTCGCCGCTCTTCATGGAAACCACAGTTCCCTGCGTCCGCGGCGGCGCCATGACCTTGAGCGAGATGACCTCGCTCTCCTGCACGGTACCGAGCACATCGCCCGCGACAAAGGAATCGCCCTCGTGCACCGTCGCCTCGAAGTGCCACAGCCGCTCGCGATCGAGTGCCGGCTCGTCGATGCCGCGCGTCAGATTGGCGCCTGCCTTACGCACGAGCGCCTCCAGCGGGCGCTGGATGCCGTCATAAATATTCTGAAGCAGTCCGGGACCCAGCTCAACCGACAAGGGCGCGCCCGTGGAAACCACCACGTCGCCCCGACCGATGCCCGCCGTTTCCTCATAGACCTGAATGGACGCGCGGTCGCCGTGCATCTCGATGATCTCGCCGATCAGACGGTTTTCGCCCACGCGCACCACGTCGAACATATTCGCCTCGCGCATTCCCTCGGCGATGACAAGCGGTCCTGAGACCTTGAGAATTTTTCCTTGTATCATATGGATTTGCCAACCTTTCCGCGTTGTTTCGCCTTACTCGTTTTTGAAGAGAATATCCGCGCCGACGGCACGTTCCACCGCGCTCTTGATGTTCGCCAGTCCGTACCCGGTCGAGCCCTCCCGCCCGGGGATGCAGATGATGGCGGGAAGCGGACGGTCGCGATAGGCGGCAATGTCCTCCTCCAGCGCACGCGCATAATTTTCAACAATGAAAATGACCGCGAAGCTGTCGTTTTTCGCCAGCGCGTGTAAATGTGCCCGCGCCGCCTCGACATCCTCCGCCTCAAAGACGCGGAAGCCGAGCGACAAAAACCCGAGAACGCTTTCGCGCTCGCCGATCACAGCGACCTCATACATAGCACTCCCGCAGCCTTTCCCGGATTTCCCCGGACGGTAGTCCCGAAAGACGCCCCGTGAGGACGATCCGCAAATTCTTTCCGTTCTGCTCCGCCGCCGTCAGATAGGCAAGCGGAACCTCCATTCCACAGAGAACCTCCCGCGCCCGCCGCGCCGCACGCAAAAGCGTGTTGTCTGCGACGCGTTCCAGCTCCGAGAGCGGCGCGCCCGCCGAAAGTGCGGCGGCAAAGGCATCGTAGGACGCGCGTTCCGCGCAATGCGCGAGCGCCTCGGCGTCCGCGCGCTCCACCGCCTCGCGGAGCGAGGACGTTTCCATGCTCCCCCCCTCAAGGCAGGCGTTGTCCCACAGCCACAGGGCATCCGGCGTGTTCCGCCGCACGATGCGCACGGCGAACAGCAGGTTCAACAGGTCCACCCGCGTCCGCACCAGCTCCAGGGCAAAGGGCACGCCGGTCGCCCGCGCGCCGTCCAGCATATCGGCAAAGCAGGCGCGATCGAGAATGAGATCGACCAGTTGCGGGTTGGCGGTTTTGGCGAACTGCTCCACCGCGGCGGAAACCGCCGCCTCCATGTGCCCGGGCAAAAGCGGTGCGCCGTCCGCCATCGTGCGCGGCTTGGATGCCGACACGTCTTTCACGATCTGAAGAATCTCCTCCGGCGGCAGGGTGCCAAGACCGCTCATGCGCCCCTCGGTCGGAATCCCGCGGGCGGCACACTTGACGGCGACCTTGAGGTTGTGACAATCGTAGGGATAGCGGCAGAAATTCAGCACAGACGGGTCGGGCAGCATTTCGGAGGTCTCCGAAAACGCCCGGCGTAGCTGCGACTCCAGAATGGATTCCACCGCCTCGCCATCCGGCACGCCCGTAGCGTCGCGTTTGCCGTCGGTCAGCCCCATCTCGGCAAGCTGTGCCATCAGTTCCGGCACGGTCCGGGTGTCTGCCATACGCTCCAACTGGTCCCGACGGCACAGGCGCGTCTCCATGGCGCGGATGCGGGCAGTGCTGTATGCGTAGTCCTCCGATTGAATTTTCATGATAACGACTCACATCCTTTCCTCACCCGCACGGGCAGAAGTCCCCCGTTCCCGGTTTTTTGACTGTGGATTGTTGATTTTTTGGTTCTTAATTCTATGAGCCTTTGACTCCCCGGTTCTCCGGCTTCGCGCCCCCGAATCCCCGATTTCTCGGGTCCTTGCTTTCGCGGATTCCGCGCGGGCGTCGCTTGCCCGGATTTTACCTTACTTTCCCTTCCCCACAGCCGCCGTCGGCTCGGGAAACAGGGTCTTGAGTACCTTCTGTTCATTTTGTTCCCGCAGGGTGCGGAACATAGCGCTCAGCGAGCAGTTGCTCTCAATGTCTCCCGCGCGCAGAACCAGCCCTCCGTCAATGGGCGCCGACTCTTCGGCGAGCACCACCTTTTTCGCCATCTCGCCGAGCAAGGTGTCCTGCCCCGCCGCCGCGCGAAACAGCGTCATGAGCGTCTCGCCGCAAAAGGCGTGGTCGTGCTCATTGAGCAAGACCTCATATTTCTCCGGAGCCGCGGCGCCCTCCTCGCCGTACAGCGTACGGCTGTCCTCCTCCACGCGATGCTGCTCGCGCAGTGCCTCCGCAAGGAGGTGGCACAGCAGGCGCGCGTAGCGGTCGGGCGGGAACGCCTTGACCTCGTTCATCGCGTCCTCCCAGACCTGCTCCAGCAGGCGGCTGCGAACGCCGAGCACCATATTGCGGCGTTCTGTTTCCAGCGTCGCCTTGGTACGTGCCGCAATATTCTCCGCCTCGGTCTGCGCGTCCTGCTCCAGCTTGCACCGGCAGGCTTCGGCGCGTTCAGACCACTCGGCGGCGATAGCATCGCACCGACTTTGCGCCTCGGCGCGCGTCGCCTGCGCGTCGTTCTGCGCGTCCTGCAGAATCCGGTCGATAATTTTATCCAGTCCGGTCATAGCAGTCGGTCTCCGTCTCAGACCTTGGCGAACAGGACAAGCAGAAGCGAAACCAGCACCGCGAAGATCGCGTAGGTCTCAACCAGCGCCGCCGAGGTAATCGCCTTACCGACCTCATCCGGGCGCTTTGCCAGCAGATGAATTCCGGACATCGCGACGCGTCCCTGCTTAATGGCAGACTGATAACCGACCACCGCGATGGGAAGTGCGGCGAACAGGAAGTACGCGCCCTGCCCGACCGTCAGCTCCACCGGCGTGGACAAAAGACCGATCTTGAACAGAATCAGAAACGCGGTAATCAGACCGTAAATGCCCTGCGTACCGGGAAGCGCCTGCAAAATCAGCGTCTTACCGAACTTGGAGGGGTCCTCGCTGAGCAGTCCGGACGCGGCTTCGCCGACCATACCGACCGCCTTTGCGCTTCCCATGCCGGCAAGTCCCGCGGCAAGTCCCGCACCCAGAAGTGCCAGATTCTGACCGGAAAAAATCGCTCTTAAAATTTCCATGATAACAAACTCCTTTGTCTTGATAAATGAAATTTCCGCGTGTGACGGGTAGCCCCGCCCGACGCCTTGAGTACAGCTTGGGATGGGTCCCGCCGCTTACGCTTTGGGTTCGGTTTGGACGGGCGAGGGATCGCAGGACGCTTCCTGCGTATATTGTCCGGCAGGCTCCAGGGGGCGGAACGGCGTGCCGCCGTCCTCATAAAACTTGCCGAAAAATTCGATATATTGGAGGCGCGAGGTATGCACGAACGTGCCGAGGACGTTGATCGCGAGGTTGAGAACGTGCCCGAAGCAGAAAACCGCCACCATGACGATCAGTCCGACCACGCTGGGACCCTGGATCGTCGCCAGAATGTTGACGACCTGTGCGATGACGCCGGCAGCCAGACCGAGCGCCAGGATGCGGGAGTAGGAGAGCAGGTCGGACGCGTAGCCGATGAGGTTGTACAGCCCGAGCAACCCGCCCACAAAGCGCATGAAAATATTTCTGTTCTTGCGCCCCTGCGTCAGTACGATGGCGAGCACGCCGGCGAGCGCGACATATTTTCCGACGGCGGGACTAAGCGCCAGAAGTCCCAGCCCGGCGAACAGAATCCAGTATGGAACGATGTCGCAAACACCGTCAAAGACCTTTCCCTCACGGCACATCAGCACCAGCTTGACCGCCATACCCGCAATCAGATGCACCGCACCGATGCCGAGCGAAACCAGCAAGAATCCCATCGGGTTCTGAAGCGGGTCAAACAGCACCGCGACATTCGCCTCAGCGGAGGGAATGAGCGCCAGGTTGGGCAGCTCCTCCGGCGGGATTCCCAGCATGTTTTGCATAAACGACAGAGGGAAATTTCCGAAATACGAGCCGAACAGCACGCCGCAGACCATGCAGGAGATGCCGCAGTACCCGAACATCAGAAGAAAGCGCTTCATTCCCGGGCGCACCGGGAAAATTTTCACCGCGCCGAAGCAGGCGAGCACCAACAGCAGTCCGTATCCGACGTCGGCGAACATCAGCCCGAAGATGATGAAGTAGAAAATGCTCATGATGAACGTCGGGTCGAATTTTCCGTACTGCGGGTAGGAATACATGCCGAGCACCCATTCAAAATTCTCGGCGAACCGGTTGTTTCTGAGCAAAACCGGCACATCGTCCCCCGCCTCGGGGTCGCTGATCTCATAGGCGCAATCCTGCGCCGCCAGTAGCTTTTCCACGCGCGGCTGTTCGCGGGCGGGCGTCCAACCGGTCAGCATGACCGTCGATGCTGTCGCCGCCAGCTCGCCCTCGCTCTTCACAACGGTCAGTTGCGTGTTCTGAACGTCGGACAGTCGTTTTATGTCGTCGAGGCACGGCGTCAGTTGCGTCAACTCCTGCCGCACCTCCGCCTCCCGCGCGTCCAGCGCGGCAAGTTGTTTTTCAAGGGCATCGCAACATTCCGCCGCCGTTCCCGTCAGTTCCGGAAACGTCACGCGCGCAAACCCGACGCCCGCCAGTACGCGATTGACCTGCTCGGCGCTCGCCTTGTGCAAAACAACGCTGAGCATCATCGCCGTTTTTTCTTCGCTCACTACCTCGGGAAACGCCGCCAGCGGCTCCAGCTCCTGTACCAACGCCCCGACATTTGTTCCCGTGGGAAGCGTCCCGAGCCACAGCTCCGTGGACGGAGTCTGTGTGACTTCCAAGGAATAGTCGTAGTTTTTCCACGGGGAAAGCGCCTGCAACTGCGTCCCGATCCGCGCACGGTCGGTCCGGATCCCGGACAGTTCCGATGAAAGCTCCAGCACGTGGTCCACCGCCTTCCCCGCCGAGTCCATCGCCCCGTCCCGCGCAAATGCCTCCGCTTGCATGGGCAGGAGCGGTTCAAATATTTTTTTCTTCCGGCTGTCAAAGCGCGACAGCACCGAAATCGCCTGCGCGGTCCCGGCGCACGCCTGCTCCGCCTCCGTCCTCTCTGCTTCCGCCGTGTCCACCCTCCGTAGCGCTGTTTCGTGAAGTCCGAGTGGCGTTTGCTCCAGTTGGACGCAACGTAACTTTACCAAACGGTGCAACAGCGCATCCGCCTCGGACGTCGGCGCGAACACGGTCAGCTTCTTCATGGTGGTCACTGACATTGGTCCGAAATCCCCCAAACAAGAATTTTCACAGCGTTTTTGCGATGATTTTCCGCGGCAAGTGCCAACTTTTCCGCCTCCGCCTCCAGCGCGCGGCGCTCGTCGTTCAATTCCTTTTGCGCCGCCTCACGGCACGAAGCCAATTTTTCCCGGCATTCGGATTGCGTGCGCTGTTCAGTGGACGCGAGTAACTCCTTGCCGTCGCGCTCCGCCCGGTCCAGCATCTGCTTTGCGTTGTCTCTCGCCTCGGCGCGGATTTGCTCCGCCCGTCCCTCCGCCTCTTTGATTTTCAGAATCGTGGCTCTTGACAATGGACGACACCGCCTTTCTTTGTCAATGATACATACGAAATCACACATAGTTTGCACAAAAACAGCACCGCCACACATGGCGGTATTTGTCAACGGAGACGGTTTGCTTTTTTGTCGGACGAAATGTGCGACTTCACTTTTTTCATTTTAGCACGTTTCCCGTTTATTTTCAAGGGAGTTCACACCTTTTTTACAAGTTAAGTATGCCGTCGCGGATGTGGCGACAAAGCAGGCAAGCAAAAACGCGCACGAGTGCGAGCAAATGCTCGTATTCGCACGCGACATGTGCTATGTAATTTGCGACAATCCCGGTCAGCGTGGGCAAAACGGCAAACAAAAGCGCGCACGGGGCGAGTAAAATGCTCGTGTTCACACGCGACATGTGCTATCCAATTTTCGGCAATCACGGCCAGCGTGGGCAAAACGGCAACCAAAAGCGCACACGAGTGCGAGCAAATGCTCGTATTCGCACGCGACATGTGCTATGTAATTCGCGCGAATAACCCCCGTCAGCGTGGGCAAAGCGGCAAACAAAAGCGCGCACGGGGGCGAGCTAATGCTCGTATTCGCACGCGACATGTGCTATGTAATTCGCGGCAACCCCAGTCAGCGTGGGCAAAATGGCAACCAAAAGCGCGCACGAGTGCGAGCAAATGCTCGTATTCGCACGCGACATGTGCTATGTAATTCGCGGCAACCCCGGTCAGCGTGGGCAAAATGGCAACCAAAAGCGCGCACGAGTGCGAGCAAATGCTCGTATTCGCACGCGACATGTGTTATGCAATTTGCGGAAATCCGCGCGGGGCGCGCCCGGTCGCGGAAAGCGCCGCCGCATTATCCACTCAATAACGCGGGGTGTTTCAATAACGCGGAGTGTGACCGGGGTCGGAGGTGTTGGAGAAATTCGGGTCGCCGGGCAGCGGGTCAAGCGGGGATTCCGGGGGGTTGGGGTCGTCCGTCTTCCCCTGATTCGGGTCTTTTTCCGGATTTTTCTCCCAAATGCATCCACACAGCAGGAGAGTCACAGCGAGCAACACCGCGGTGAGCGATGCGGCAAGTGATATGGTTAAGGGATGTCCCGCGGCGGCGCGTTTATCCTTCTGTTTTCGGGAGGGGAACTTATTTTTCATGCCTTATCCTATTTCCTGTTTTTTATTTTTTCGCTTTTACGCTACTATTCCGAACTAATTGCGGGGAGCGAACCATCTCAAACGCCGAAGTTAGGCGGCTTGCCGCGGCTCCCGCACCCTCACTTCCCGGCGGAGCGCACAGCCTGACGGTTGTAGCCGCTGCGGGGGTACCGGCTCGGGCGATAAAGTTAGGCGGTGTCGCACGTTGCGGAGGAGAGCCGATTTGGACGGCTAAGTTGGGCGGCGCACCTCGACCCCCCGCACCCCTCATTCCTTGGCTAAACGCACAGCCTGACGGTTGTAGCCGCTGCGGGGTACCGACTCAAGCGGCGAAATGGGCGGCATACTGCGCCCCCCGCCCCCCTCATTCTTTGGCTGGGCGCACAGCCTGACGGTTGTAGCCGCTGCGGGGGGTACCGGCTCGGGCGATGAAGTTAGGCGGTGTCGCATTTTGCAAAGAAGCGTCAGTTTGGACGGCTAAGTTGGGCAGGTGCCGCATGTTACGGGGGCGAACCGGCTGGGGCGGCGAAAATGTGCGGGCGGTGAATTTGTTTGCCGGAGTGTGCGTGGCGCTCAAACCGAAGGGAGCGCCGCATGCGCACCCCAAAGGCAGAGACAAGAAACCCCGCGGACCGAAATCCGCAGGGTTTCTGTTTCGAAAGTCGGTTGAACTACGCTCGCTCAAGCTCAACGCTAAGTTTTGCTATGCTCTCCCGAATTTCGTTGAATTAGTACAACTTGGTGTAAGTATTGTCGGCGTTCAGCTTCGCAGCCTTTGCATTGACAATCTTATCGAAGTCGACCATTGCGCTGCCTGCCCAATCGTAAGAATCGAGCTTGGTCAGATCCTTGTACTCGCCAACGCCAGTACCAGCGGTGACAGTGGAGGACTTGATAGCCTTCTTCAGCTCGGTCTTGTTGATCTTCAGAGCCGTCAGCATAGCGTCGTAGTCGGTCATCGAACCAACCGTAGAGTCGATTGCGTCAGCAACGATCAGCTTCAGGACGCCCGTCAGTCTTGCCTTGTAATAGCCCATCTTAATGTCGCCTCTGTTAGCCTCATACTCGGTAACAGTCAGCGTAGCCATTGCGAGGTTGTACGCCTGCTGCAGGGACAGGTAGGTCTCGAACTTCGTGACATCATACGTGCCGCCCATGAACTTAGCGGAGTATGCGGAGAATGCCGTCGTCAGCGCGTTCTTGGACTGGCTGAGGTATGCGTTGAAGCTCTTGCGGATTACGAACTCTCCCATCATCGCCGTAGCGTCGGTCTTGACAGTGTTCGTAGCGTTCATAGCTTCAGTACCAACCATAGCAACGTTGTTGCCGTCGATTGCCGCAGTCTTGGAAGCGTCGATCTTATCGAGCGCGTCCTTAACGGAAGCGTAAGCAATGCCGTACTTCGCGTTCTTGCTGGTGATACCGGTAACCTTGCCATCCTTCGTCGTGTAAGTAAAGCCATAGCTATCCTTCGACTTGGAGTAACCGGTCAGGTACTTCTCAACTTCATTCTGGATGTCACCGACAACACCCGCGTCAGCGGTCGTCGTGATGGAGTAGAGCTCAGCAGTCTTAGCAGCCTCTGCGTACAGGTCGTTCAGAGTAGCAGCTTTGTAATCCTTCAGCAGGTATCTGTTCATAACCTCGTTGAGGTTGTTCAGAGCCGTCTGCAGGATGTCATCAAATGCCTTGTTGACAGCCTTGTCGGACTTGAGAGACTCAGCCGTAGCGGACATAATGCTTGCTCTGGGAGCCAGCGTAGCCGCACCAAGGTTGATGTTGATGTCAACCGCGCTCTGCTTCAAAGAGTTGAGCGGGTTGGACTGAACGGACTCATTACCGGGATTGGCACCGGCCTGGTTTGCAGGAGCCTTCGGGATGAATGCCTTCTGGTTGTTGGTGTAGTACTTAGCCAAGCCGTAGAACGTGTAGTTCGTCGGGCCGATCTTCCAAAGAGTAACACCGGCATCATCCGCCTTCTTACCGTTGATGAACATGTAACCGAACGTCGTATTGTCGGTGTAGGGGTTCGTTGCGATCGAAGTCGAACCCGCAGTGGTCGTCAGCGTGCCGGCGGCAGCCTGAGCAACCAGGTCCTTATAATCTTTCTCCATCTGATCAAGGACGTTGAAAGCGATCTGCTGATACTTCGGGAAGAGCAGGTCATAGGACTTCTCCATCATCTGCTTGTAGAGCTCGATCTTCTCAATGCCAATGTAGTCATTGCCATTGATCTTGTAGGAAGCCTCCATCAGACCGGAAACAAAGTTGGTCGTCTTGGGATCAACGCCTTCCATCAGGTAAATCCGGTCAACCACAACGCCATTCGGCTCGCACATATCGCTGGTCAGCTTTCCAAGCAGATCAGCGTCGGTCAGCTTCTTATAGTCCGCATCGGCAGTCACATCAGCAGCGACCGTGCGGCGGAGGAAGTTGGCAAACTTTTCGTTTGCAGCCTTGATTGCGGCTTCGCAAGCCTTCAGCTGCTCGAGCGCAGCCTTGTATGCGGAAACGTACATTACAGCATCAGCTGCAGTTGCATCCGTGATGATGCCATCGCCGTAAGCAACCTTCGTAGCAGCGACAGTAGCGGTAGCCAGGTCAACCTTGCCGAACGCAGAAACTGCGGTGGAAGGAGCAGCCAGTCCGTCTGCTTCAGCAGCCGCATAGCCGAACATGGTCGGGTCAACAGTCGTAGCAACGTGGGCAACCGTAGAATCCGCAACCACCGGAGCAGTCGGCAGCTTTGCGAGAGCATCAGCCGCACGCTTCGTGAGCTTGTAGGTAACAGTAACCGCACCGCTTACAGTTCTGGTGACCTTCCAGATATCGTAGATATCGGCAGTCGTGGTGTAGACGCCCTTCACCTCAGCGGTGTTCAGTCTGGCAAGCAGACCCTCGCCGGCATACTTTACGAACACTGCATCGTAGTCAGCGTTGATTGCCGCGAAAGCAGCCTTATCAGCATAAGTAAGGACCTTGACCAGGACCTCAGCGCCGCTCTTGACTTCGACGCCACGATACTTGCCGTCAGCGGCGTACTTCGTATTCTTGCCCTCTGCGTCAAGAACGTTCAGGCTCTTACCGAGAGCCAGCAGGCGAGCCTCGATGGCAGCCAGCTCGGACTCCAGCGTAGGAACTGCGTTAGCAGCGTCCACGGAAGCCTTGAACTCTTCCATCTCTTTCAGAGAAGCCACACGGAGGAGTCTGTACTCCAGGTACTTCGTCAGCTCTTCTTTTCTTGTGGCATCGAAATTGCCATACACGCCAGCAGAATCAGCCTTGAACACTTCAATACCGAGAGCGGTGTTGACAGTCTTCTTCGCGTCGTTGAGGTAAGTATGGTTCTCAGCCTTCTTCAGGATCTCCTGAACCTTCGTAATAGCATCCAGAACAACAGGAGTAGCTTCGTTCCACTCTTTCTCGCTCATGTTGCCCTCGCCCTTGACCTGTGCGGTCAGTGCGGCAAGAACCTCAGCGGGAGCCAGGTCGCCGAAGTAGCCCTTCAGTCTGTTGTCGATCTCGTCTTTGGTGTAGTAATCCTTCAGCTTCTCATCAACCAGCTTCTTGATCTGATCCGCCGTCATGACGCCCTTGAGGGCTTCAGTCAGGTCGATCTTCGCAAGCTCAGCCTTGATGGTTGCGCTGAGGTCGTCTTTCGTGACGTATTTTGCCAGCTTCGCCGTCAGATCGTCCAGCTGCTTGCTCGTCGCGAAATCCTTAATGGTGTCAGCATCCTTCAGCGCATCCTTAATCAACGCGTTGACGGTTGCTTCCACGTCGGAAGTCTTCAGGTAACCCTTCAGAGCCTCCGTCAGCTTGTCGGCCGTTTCCTGTGCCATGGTCTTAGCCTCGTCTGCCGTGTTGCGTGCGGTCTTGTCCGTGCAACCCGTCAGGCATACAGCCAACACCATCAGCATCGCCAGCATCATTGCGATGCCTTTGACGAAACAGCTTTTCTTGTTGTTTGTAAGCATGATTTGCCTCCATAAAATAAGATTTGTGCTAACATTGTACACCATTTGCTTGAATATTTCATCGTTTTTTGATGAACGGGCAAAATAGACGATGAACGGGATGCCACCGCCCGCATATCCCGCCGTTTACACGGCAAAAATAGTTATTTGCCCATCTCGGAGCGTGTTCCGTCCTCCTCGCGCGGCATCGGTTGCCCGATGTCCTCCGCGTCAGAGCAGTTCCTCCCGGCGTCCGCAAGTCCGCCCGCGCCGGCATACGCCTCAAACACCGATTTGACCTCGGTATATCGGTTCTTTGCCACCGCGACCGTATCTCCGTTGATCATCCTGAGCCAGTACCGACCGATCCCGGTCGCGTACCGCAGGTTCACGATGAAGCTCCGGTGGGAACGATAGAAATTTTCCGATGACAACAAGCCGCTCGCTTCGATCAGCGTCCCCGTGCAGGACACCACACCGCGCTTGCAGTGCACGTCCAGCTCCGTTCCGAACACTTCGATGTACAAAATGTCCTCGACGCATATCTTCTGCTCGCCGCCGTCGTTTCCTCTGAGCACAATCGAGGGCTTCTGACGGTACTTGTCCGCCACATGACGAAACACTTCTCTGAGTCGCTTCCCGTCGACAGGTTTGGTCAGGTATCCCGTGGGATAGACCGTGTACGCTGCGAGTGCGCTGTCGGCTTCCGACGAGCAAAAGACAATGTCCGTTTCCTCATCGTACAGCCGCAGGCGTCGTCCAAAGTCGATCCCGCTGACCCCGGCAACCCGTGTCTCGAGAAAGAGAAGTCGATAGGTGTTCTCGCTCATGGCTTTCTGCAGTTGCTTGAAGCCGCGGAACGTCTCAACGGCACATTCCAGCGAGATTTCTCCCGCCAGCGCCGTGAGCTGTCGCGCAAGCTCTGCCGCCTGGGACTGCATGTCATCACAAATCGCTATCCTGAACATCTTTTCCTCTCAAATCACGATTCCATGGTGCTTGTCGCTATTATACCATACAACTCTTTTCATTGCAAGTTTTTTTACAAATTTTTTTAAGGAAAAGCGCACCATTTTCTCATTTTTTCGCCTTTTTCCGAAAAAAAGAGACGCAATCCCGCAGATTGCGCCTCATGTCGTACGACACGCGGGCTTATTTGCCCATTTGTGCCAGCCATTCCTCAAGGGCGTCGGCGCAGTTGCCGAGCGCCGCAAAGCACTCGATGGTTTCCTCGTCCACCGGGTACTGCAAAAGCAGGTCTGACAGCGCGGCGCACTGGTCTGGGGTGAGTTCGATGGAAAGCTCCGTGGCGGTCGCCGCGATCTTTTCGGTCAACGTCGCGGCGTCCGTGCCGTTCTTTGCCTCGGTCAGAAGCTCCGCCGCCGTGAGCAGTTCAGCGGCATCCGCGTCCTGCGACAGGGGAGGAACGCCGCCCGCAATCTCCGTCAGACCGGCGGTCAGCTCCTCGCCGAGCAGTGCCTCCGCCAGCGCTGTGATCGTCCCCTCGCCGAGATCGCCCGTGCCCTGCGGAAGAAGTTCCTGTGCCTTTTCCTGCATCAGGAGCATGCCGCTCATGGTGGTGGCGACGCGGCGGACATCCTGCGCGACGGTTTCGGGGGTGGTTGTACGGAACTGCTCAAGCGTCCAGTTCAGTGCGATCTCCTCCACGCCGTACGCCGCGGGCTTGGTGTTGCCGAGGAATGTCCCGCCCGTCAGCCACGCCTCTGACGCTGTGGAAAAGATCTCCGCGGCGCTCCGGCGCAACATTTCGGAGGTGTCGAGGTCGTCCGCGAGCAGAGCAAGCTCTCCGACATCGGCAGCGACGCCGGAGAAGTTTTCAAACATCCGTTGCACCCGCACGGCGAAGGTTGCCAGGCGGGGGAGGTCATCGGAAATCGCCACGCGGGTCCCGTCCACCGTGACGGTGGTCATGCGGCGGAACAGCGGTTCGGTGCCAATCGAACGAAGGACACGGTAGGGCAGGGAATTCGTCGCAGGCTGCAAATACCGTTCGTCCCACAAAGTTCCCAAATGGATACTCTCCTCCGTAGGCGGGTCTGCCTCGGTTACGGCGCTCGCGGTGTCATGGAGCAGGGCGGTATAACCCGTCGCGGGAGCAAACGCCACAATGCACGCCATGACGCCGCAAACCAGCCCGATCGCCACGCCGGGGAGGGCATGGCGCCCGGCAAGGGTAGGGGAGAGGCGATCCAGCGCGCGGCGCACGGCGGCACCGGGAATGAGCAGGATGAGGTACAATATAATAAAGATGAGAAGATAGAACGCCGGCGCCAGCAGTGCCTGTACACTCGCCCGACACAGCGCATAGGTCACGGGGAGCTGTTCCCGAAGTTGTTCTACGGTCTGTGCGGCGGAGGCATCCGGCAGCTTTGCACACAGGAAATCCCCCGCGATTCCCGCCAGCCAAAGCGAAATCGGGCAGGAGAGCAGCAGTGTCGCGACCATAATGACCACGCGCACGACAGAGCACGACATTTTTTTGTATGCCCCCAGCAGAATATGAATCGCCAGGAGCACGACCGCCAGTGTAAGCGGCGCGCCAATCAACATGTATTTCATCGGAATCGTCCTTTCTGAAAGAGAGCCTTCTCTTTTCGCAGGGCGGCAGAAGCTCCGCCGCTCCGCCTATCAGTATGCACGATATTGCGGAATTTGTCAAGTCCCATTTCGCAAACGAAAAAACTTTTTGAAAAATCCTTGACAAACGACCCACCCTGTGCTATAATGGTCGAGCGTAAAAAACGGGGTGTGGCACAGATTGGTAGTGCGCTTGGTTCGGGACCAAGAGGTCGCAGGTTCAAATCCTGTCACTCCGACCATATCGAGTATTCGTAAGGGATTTGACTTTATGAATACTCGATTTTTTATATTGATATGGTTTTATGTACGGAGCAGGTTTTCGCCTGCTCCTTTTGTTATGCCGTTTTCGGCTCGGTTAAATACTCAACTGCGACACCTTTTCTGGTATCTGCGACGATATTCGGTCTGCGAGATACTTCGGGTATCTCCACATACCCGACAAAGCGATAATAGATAACGATTCTCTGCGTTCGGTTTTTACCTTTGCCCTCTGTTTCAAAAACATCAATATGGTCGATGAGTTCACGGAGCAGCGGTGCGGTCAG
>CAKSNQ010000006.1 GCA_934476315.1 uncultured Eubacteriales bacterium | reverse complement strand
GCTTTTTGCGACAGCTTCGCTATTATACCACCTTGTTCCACTCTTGTCAATACCTTTTGCGCAAGTTTTTTGATTTTCAGCCATTTTTTTGCGCTTGTCCCGGCATTTCAGTTCTTCGGCTTGCTCCGGAACAGCAGTGCTGCCAGGTAGCCAAAGCACAGTGCCGCCGCGGTTCCGCCCGCCGCCGCGCAAAGTCCCCCGGTCAGAGCGCCGAGCAGTCCTTTTTCCTCGACCGCCCGCTTCACGCCCTTGGCGATCAGAAACCCGAAGCCTGTCAGCGGTGTGGACGCGCCCGCGCCTGCGAAATCCACCAGCGGCTGGTAAATTCCAACCGCACCGAGCAAAACGCCGAGCACGACGTAACAGACAAGGATACGCGCCGGCGTCAGTTTTGTTTTATCCATCAGAAACTGTGCGGGGATGCACCACGCCCCGCCGATCAGAAATGCCCACACGTACGGTAAAATCGCTTCCATATTATATCACTGCTCCTTTCCGGTTGTCGGCGACGCACCCGCCGACGGGGATTCCAGCACCAGAAGGTGGGCGATCGCCGGGATGGTCTGCCCTTGCTTGATACTATCGGGGCTCATCATCGCCCCGGTTCCGATCAGCAGGACGCGGCACAGCTCGCCGCGCGCCAATTTAGGGATGAGGTAGGAGGCGCTGACGACGGCGGAGCATCCGCATCCCGAGCCGCCCGCGTGGACGTCCTGCGTATGGCGGCAATAGATCATTTCGCCGCAATCGTTATAGTTTTCCCGGATGTCGTATCCGCGCTCGCGCATGAGGTCACAGAGGATCGCGCCACCCTCCGTGCCGAGGTCGCCGGTGGCAATCAGGTCAAAGTCCGACGCTTCCCTCCCGCTCTCGTCCAAATATCGCAGAAGCGTATCCGCCGCCGCGGGTGCCATTGCCGCGCCCATATTGGCGGTATCGCTGATGCCCTTTTCCATGGCGATTCCTGGCATTCCGTACGTAATGCGCGCGCACGCCTCCCGCGGCTTACCGAGGATGAACGCGCCCGCGCCCGTCACCGTCCACTGCGCGGTAGGGGGGCGCTGTCCGCCGTATTCCAGCGGTGTCCGATACTGTCGCTCCGCTGTGCAATTATGGCTGGAGGCGACCGCTCCGCAGCAGTCATAGACGTCGTGCGTCACCAGTGCGGCGGCAAGCATCAGCCCCTCCGCCGCCGTGGAGCAGGCGCCGTACAGTCCGAAATACGGGACATTAAAATCCAGAAGTCCGTAGGCAGAGCCGACACACTGATTGAGCAGGTCCCCCGCGAACAGCGCCCCCAACGCCTCCTCGCGCACGCCGCCTTTTTCAAGGGCGGTATTCAGCGCGATGCGTTGCATTTCGTTCTCCGCCTTTTCAAAGGTGTCCTGCCCGAACCGATCCCCGCCGTTTTTCTTGTCATCGTAGTAGTCGAACAGGTTGCCCAAGGGTCCCTCGTGCTCCTTATAGCCGACGACGGACGCCGCGCCGATGACCGACGCGTTCAGCTCCATTCCTCGTTTTTTCATAGTCGCCTCCGTGAGTTTCACAATTTTCCGGAATTTCCATTGCCTATTATTTGCATCCCCTCTTGCATTATGCGCCGGAACGTGCTATACTGAATGTGAAAATTTTCCGCCCCGGCGGAAAAATCGAGAGCAAGGAGATTTTTTATGAGACATATTCTGGAAAACGACCGTCTCCGTGTCGCGGTGGACGACCACGGCGCGCAGATCGTTTCGATCATTGAGAAAAGCAACGGCGCGGAGTACCTCTGGCAGGGCGACCCGCAGTTCTGGGCCGGGCAGGCGCCGCTCCTGTTCCCCATCTGCGGCAGACTGATCGAGGGGCGTTTCACCTATCGCGGCAAGAGCTACGATATGAATCTGCACGGCTTCATCCGCAACGTCGATCTGACGGTGGAAAAGGAGGATGCGACCTCCATCACGCTTTCCTACCGCGACAACGAGCTGACGCGGGCGCAGTACCCGTTTGCTTTCCTGTACACCGTCACCTATGAGCTGGTCAGGAACACCGTCCGCCACACATTCCACGTCACGAACACGGGCGACGACGTTCTCCCGTTCGGCATCGGCGGGCATCCCGGCTTCAACGTCCCGCTTGCAGAAGGCACGGAATTTACCGACTACTACATCGAATTTTCCGAAAAAACGCCCGTGCGCAAGCTCATTCTCACGGACACCTGCTTCATGACCGACCGCACCGAGCCGTTCCCGCTGGAGGGCGGCAAGGTCTATCATCTCCACCACGACATGTTCGATCACGACGCAATCTTCCTGACCGACATGGCGTCCTCCGTCACGCTCAAGTCGGACAAGACCAGCCGCGCTGTCACGGTCTCCTATACCAACATGCCCTACCTCGGGTTGTGGCATGCGCCCAAGAAGGAGGCACCGTATCTGTGCATCGAGCCGTGGAACGGACTGCCTGCCGACGACGGTGTGGTGGACGACATGGCGACCAAAAAGTACATGAACCACCTGAAACCGGGCGAGGATGCGACCTTCGGCATCGACATCACCATCCACGCCTGAGTTCCGCCGCCAAGACCAACGTCATCGGGGCTGTAAAAAAACTCATCTTGAGTTTTTTACAGCCCCTTTTTTCGCGTTCCCCTGCCTGTTTTTTCCTGTGAAATTACCAGATTTTTTGGACTATCATTTTCCCGCGCGTTGTACTATAATGTTAGTAACCAACGAATGCAGTCGCGGCACGCGTCACCGGTGTCCGCTTGCCGACTGTTGACCACCGCCGTGAGGAGGAACCTTTTATGGATCTGATTCGGATCAATGATAACAAGCTGAAAATCATGCTGACGCCATCGGATATGGAGTGTTACGCGCTGAACGCCGACACCATGGACTATACGCAGACCGAGACGCGCCGCGCCTTCCGGAGTATTCTGAACGAGGCGCGCAACCGCACGGGATTTGACGTCTCCGGGGACAAAATCTACATCCAGTTTTACCCCTCCCGCGGCGGGGGGTGCGAGATGTTCGTCACCAAATACGATCTCGTATGCGCCGTGGGCAATCCCGCCGACCGTCCACCCGCCGCGCTCCGGGGGCGCGTGACCCTCCGACAACAGGCGCGGGACGAGGCGTGCTGTGAAACGGAACGCAACCGCTCCGTCGCATATTCCTTTGAGAGCATGGAGCATCTGCTGTGTGCCTGCCGCCATCTGCTGAACCACGCGTTCGCCGGCGGGAGCGCCGCCTACCGCGGCGAGGAGGGGCGCTATTATCTGCTCCTGTCCGAGCGTCCGGGACCCGGGCGATGCATGCTCTCCGACCGCGCCACCACAGCGTTTCTGAGCGAGTACGGAACTGAGCAGGACGCGGAGCTGGTTCGACTCTACATACAGGAACACGCCCGCCCGATCTGCGAGGAACACGCCGTTCGTCGGCTGGGAGAATTGTAACAGGTACAGAACAGGGGTTGCAAAAAACTCAAAAGAGTATTTTGCAACCCCTGCGACATTGGCCCGGCACAGCGCCGATATTCTGCCGTGAGAAAGGGCGGAAGACGGGCAAACGACCGGGATTTCATCAAAGCGCCGGAATCCGAACGACATTTTTGTGGGGCGGTTAAGGCGTCACCGCGCAATCCGCAGTTGCACTGCCCGAACCGCGCGGCAATGTCTCAAAAAGCCTCGCGTTTCAGCCGCCCCGTTTTGCTTGCCGCTTACTTCAGAATTCTGATCTTTCCGATGACGGGCAGTTCCTTCGCCTTGCCGCCGGCGGCGTTGACGATGCCCAGGATGGTGAGGACCAGGAACGCCAGTCCCATCACCGTTCCGAGGATATTGGCGACGATGGCGAGCCGCCACGAAATCAGAAGCAGGATGGATTGGATGATTCTGAAAGCGGCCGCGCCGAGCAGCTCGGTGATCGCCAGCATTAGCCCCTGATTCACGTGATAGCGGGCAAATTTCGAATTCTTTGCCGCGAGCAGAGGAATCAGAACCAGCCACGATAGGTAGGAAAGAACCGCCATCGCCGTATTGTCCCGGATATCCTCCGCGGCGAAATCCGCGGTCGTGTCCGGCGTATCGTTCAGCGCCGAAATCTTCGCGGAAAAATCGTTCCCGGCAGACGACGTGTTCCCATTGTTCTGCTTCGCCTGTTCCGATGTGCCCGTTGATGTGTCCATCTGCGCGCCGCAGGAGGGGCAGAATTTCGCGCCGTCCTCGACGGTGCCGCCGCATTTTTTGCAAGTTGCCATAGGTATCTCCTCTCTTTATACGTTCCACGGTTTTCGTTTTTGAGTTTTCGGGGGGCGTTCATCGCTCATCCGCGTTATTCGCCCCACGGCTCCGCGCTCTGCCCTCCCGTCGGCAAGGCTTCCGCGCTTATTCCGGCTTTTCCTCGGTCACCCGGATCCAGTCGTTCCACACGTAGTCGCGCAGGCGGAACAGCGTCGCCTCGTCCTTGCCGCCGACCGGATGTCCGTCCAGTTCCAGCGCCCGCAGGCAAAGCGACCCGGCGCTCGACACAATCAGTTCATCCGCGTCCGCCAATTCCTGCATGGTGAACGGGCGCATTTGCGTGGGAATCCCCAGCACCTCGCACGCCGCAAGCAGATGGGCACGTCCCACGCCCGCCAGAATGTATTCATCCGACGGCGGCGTGATGAATACGCCGTCCTTAAGCATCGAAATATTGGAATGGGAGCACTCCGTCACTCTGCCGTCGCGGTGCATGACACACTCATCCGCGCCGGCCCTCTGCGCGGTCTCCGCCGTCAGGACGCTCGGAAGCAGGCTGAGCGTCTTTGTGTTGCAATACAGGTAGCGCTTATCGGGGGCACTGACCAGCCGGATGGGGTAAAACACGTCCTTGATCTTCATGGGGCGCAGCATCACCGCCAGGTTGGACGGGACATCGTGCGGCGGGAAGGCGTGATCCCGCAGGGCGCTTCCGCGCGTTGCCTGCCAGTAGACAAACTGCTCTCCGTCGTCCACCTTACGGACAAGATCGATCAGAAGCTCCCGGAGCTGTTCCCGCGGCATCGGCTGCGCAATCTCCATCCGCGCCAGCCCCGCGTAAAAGCGGTTGATATGTTCATCCAGCGCGTAGATGATGTGATTTCTCGAATATGCGGCGTCGTAAATACCGTCGCCAAAATAAAATCCCCGGTCCATCATCGGGACTTTCATTTCCTCGATGAGACCGATCGTACCGTTATAGTAACCCAGATTCCGCATACAAAGACCTCCCCTGCGGCAATTCTATCCTCATTCCATTATAGCACGAATAGGGCAGTGCGTCAACAAGAGCGCACAATTTTTTGCAAAAAAAAGCGCGGAGCACGCCCCCGCAAAAAGCAGGTGTGGCTCCGCGCACGGATGGGAGATCCGTCGGAGATTACGAATTGTAGGTGCCCTTGGTATCGGCGATCACGGAATTGACATTGACCTTGCGGCGCGAGGTCTTGATGCGCTTCTGAAGCTCGTTCCAGTACAACTCGTCATCCATCGGAAGCTCGATCTCCTTACCGAGCCAGGTGGACAGGTGCATTGCGTTGGAAAGCGTCAGACCGTTGATGCCCTCGCGACCGTCCGCGATCAGCGGCTCACCGCGCAGGATGGCGGCGGCAAAGGCGTTCAGAACACCGACGTGCTGGGAGTTATCGCCGCAACCGGTGCAATCGACCGTGACGGTCTCGCACTTGGGAGAGGCGAACGGAACGGTGTTGGTCTTGGAGAACTCCGGCTCAAGCATATCCAGCTTCTTCATGACCAGCGTATTGCCGTCGCAGATCAGCATGCCGCCGTCCAGAACGATCTCAAAGCGGTTGGTTCCGGGAGCGTCTGCCGTCGAAGTAATGAACGTGCCCGTTGCACCGTTGGGATATTCGACGTACGCCGTCACGTCGTCCTCGACCTCGATGTCATGCCACTTGCCGAAGTGCGCATGCGCGCTGACCTTGCAGGGCATGCCGCAGATCCACTGCCACAGATCGAGGTTGTGCGGACACTGGTTCAGCAGGACGCCGCCGCCCTCGCCGGACCACGTTGCACGCCACGAGCCGGAATCGTAATATGCCTGCGGGCGATACCAGTTGGTAATGAGCCAGTTGCAACGGCGGATGCGTCCCATCTCGCCGCTCTGCACGATCTCGCGCATTTTGCGGTAGACGGGGTTGGTGCGCTGGTTGAACATCAGCGCGTAGAGCTGGTTCGGATGGCGATCTGCCTCTGCCATCAGCTCGCGCACCTGCTTGCCGTAAACGCCGGCGGGCTTCTCGCTCATGACGTGCAGACCAGCCTGAAGTCCCGCGATGCAGTAGCGGGGGTGATCATAGTGCGGCACCGCGACGATGATGGCGTCCACCTGTCCGGAGGAAATCAGCTCCATCGCGTCGGTAAAGGTGGCGATTTCTGGAATTTCGGGGTGCTTCTCGCGCGCCTGATTGACCATGTTGCGAGCGCGGTCCAGGCGGCTCTCGTCGATGTCCGCAACCGCGGTCACCTCAATCTCCGGGCACTTGCGGTCCAGGATGTTGGTCAGGTGGGTGGAACCCATGTTACCCACGCCGATAATACCGAGTCTGACTTTTTTCATGATGTAAAATCCTTTCTGTTCTTTTGGCTGACCGCGCCGACGCGCCCGTCGGGTCGTGCGGTCGGTCACCTTTATTTTCGCGGAAATCAATGGAATCCGCGGGATTTGAAATACTCATAGCTCCGGCGCATGCAGTCGAACGGGTCCTCGCCGTTGCAGTTATCCTGCTCGATGTACCCAAGCTCCACGCCCGTATCGGCGCAGGCGCGCAGGATGGCATCGTAGTACATGATACCCTCACCGTTGGGGACCATGATGATGTCGCCGTTCGCGTTATGCGACATGTCCTTGAAATGGATGCACGACACTCTGCCGCTCAGACGATAGAGCCAGCGCACGGGGTCCTCGCCCGCGTGCTGCATCCAGAAAACGTCCGCCGTGATGCCCAGTTCGTTTGCGGGGAAAGCGTCGCAGATATGCGACAGCACGCTTTTCCCCTCCAGCATTGCCATTTCAAAGTGGTGGTTATGGTAAAGGAATTTTTGCCCGTTTTCGGCAAACACCCGGGTTGCCGGGCGCAGACGATCAAAGAAAGCGTCCAGCTTTTCCATGGTATACGGTTTGAAGTAGGTCTCCGGCATGATGCCGAGTCCGATGTAGCGGCAGTTGAATTTTTTGTGGAACGCCGAGGTTTCCTCCGGCTCGCCGACGATGCGGTCAAACGCAAAATGCGTGATGTCCGCGGTCAGTCCGTACGCCCGCAGGCGTTCCGCCATCCAGTCCGGGTCGTATGCGCAGACGCCCGAGAGCTGAACGGTGGTCATGCCCGTGTCCGCGACCCGTTTGAGGGTTTCGTCGAGCGCTTCGGGGGTTTTGCAGAAGTCCCGCAGGGTATAAAGCTGTGCACCGATTTTCATCCTGTGATTCCCCTTTCGTATTCCTATCAATCAATACCGATATGCGGCTCGCGCGTTGCGCAAGTCCATGTGATCACGCAAGTTCATGCGGTCACGCAAGTTCATGCGGTCACGCAAGGTTGGCAATCAGTTTCTTGAGCGAATTGACCGCGCAGTCAAAGGCTTCGCGTCCGTTGGCGAAATGGTAGCCGCCGACAACGCTCTTCTCGCCCTCGACCTCCAGTGCGGACAGTCCGATGAACTCGGTCAGGTGCGGCTCCAGCGTCAGGACGCCGCCGCCGCGCTTGGCAAAGCGGGAAAGCAGTTCGGGGAGCTTGCCCTGTCCCTCGCCGGGAGGAACGACGCGTCCGCCCTCGGCGCAGTCCTTGATGTGCATGTAGTAGATGTGGGGCTCGATGGCGTCCCACGCCGCGAGCGTTTCCTCGTCGCACTGCAGGAAGTTGGCGGGGTCATAGACTGCCCTGAGCTGCGGCACTGCCTCAAGAATCTTCGCGCAACGCGCGGCGGTATCGCCGTAGATCGCCTTCTCGTTCTCGTGGCACAGAACCACGTCATGACCCTTTGCCAGCTCGACAAAACGGTTCAGGCGGCGGCAGACCTCATCGAAATACTCATCCTTGCCGTTCGTGCCGTAGAAGCTGAACAGGCGGATGCACTTGGCACCCGTGATGTCGGCGACCTCAAGCAAGTTCTTGAAGGACTCCTCGTCCACGGAGAAGTCATCGGTGATCTGAGTCTTTCCGGCGGGGGAGCCGAGCGACCAGACCGCAAGTCCGGCGTCGTCCATCCGCGCGCGGATCGACTTGGCTTCCGCCCCGGTCAGAGCGGCGACGTTCTTGCGATCCACGCCGCGCATCTCCAGGTAAGGGATACCGTTTTCTTTCATCGCGGCGATCTGCTCGGTCAGCGTAGGACCCGCCTCGTCCGCGAAAGCACAGAGCTGAAATCTGTTATCCATAAGTTACCTCCAAAGTATCCTTGTTGCGCATCACACGCCGGAATACGCCGAGAAGCCGCCGTCCACCGGCAGAACCACGCCGGTCACGAAGCCGGCTTTTGTCGGGTCGGTCAGAAATTCCAGGGCACCGAGCAATTCCTCCGCCTCGCCGAAGCGTCCCATGGGCGTTGCGGCAAGAATCTTGCCGGTGCGCGCGGTGGGCGTTCCGTCGGGGTTGAACAGGAGGGCGCGGTTCTGGTTGGTGGCGAAGAAGCCGGGGGCGATCGCATTGACGCGGATGCCGGCGCCGGCGAAGTGCACTGCCAGCCACTGGGTGAAGTTGGAAACGCCCGCCTTGGCGGCGCTGTACGCCGGGATTTTGGTCAGCGGCGTGAACGCGTTCATAGAGGAGATATTGATGATGGAGCAACCGCTCTCGCCGATCATGTCGCGGGCAAACACCTGCGTGGGCAGGAGCACGCCCTTGATATTGAGGTCGAACACGAAGTCAAACCCCGCCTTATCCAGGTTGAAGAACGTCAGGATGTCATCCCGGTTCTCGTCGCCCGCCTCGAACGTCTCGTGCGCGGTCGTCGCACGCGGGTTGTTTCCGCCCGCACCGTTAATCAGGACAGTGCACTTTCCGAGGTCCGCCAGCACCTTGGCGTGGACTTCCTCCACCACGGCGCGGTCCAGCACGTTGGTCTTGTATGCCCGTGCGGTAAAGCCCCGGGCGTTGATGCGATCGGCAACCGCCTGCGCCGCCTCCTCATTGATGTCCAGAAGCGCGACCTTGTAGCCGTTCTTCGCCATGTCCTCGGCAAACGCCGAGCAGAGAACGCCGCCCGCGCCTGTGACGACGCAAACCTTTTCTTTCATTGCTTCCATATGTTTCTATCCTTTCTCCGATCAAAGTCGGGTTCAGTGGGGGCACGCCTCGTCCTTGACGATGGCTTCCCACAGTCCGGACAGGTACATCGCGCCCAGCGCGCGGTCGTAAAGTCCGTAGCCGTATCTGCCGCGCTCGCCCCAGATCATTCTGCCGTGGTCGGGACGCATATAGCCGTCAAATCCGCCGCGGTGCAGTGCCTTAACGATGCCGTAAATGTCCAGCGAGCCGCAGTCGGTGGGGTGCGCGACCTCGTGGAACTGCCGCTCTCCCGTCCGCAGAATGTTGCGGATGTGCGCGAAGTGGATGCGGTCGGCGAATTTCTCCGCCATTTTCACCAAATCGTTGTCCGTCGAGGCGCCGAGCGAGCCGGTGCAGAAGGTCAGACCGTTTTCCGGCATATCGACCAGCTTCAAAAAGCGGTCGAGATTCTTCTCGCAGGTAATGATGCGGGGGAGTCCGAAAATGCCCCAGGGCGGATCGTCCGGGTGAATCGCCATGTTGACGCCTGCCTCGTGCGCGACGGGAATGACCGCCTCAAGGAACGTTTGCAGGTTGCCCCACAGTTTTTCCTCGCTGACGCTTTCATAGCGGGCGAGCAAGCCGCGAAGCTGATCCTTGGTATAGCTCTCATCCCAGCCGGGCAGGGACAATTCTCCCGTGAGCGGGTTCATGGCAAGTACGGTTTTCTCATCGTATGCCAGGCTGTTGGAGCCGTCGGGCGCGGGGTGCTCCATCTCACTGCGGAGCCAGTCGAACACCGGCATGAAGTTATAGCAGATGCACTTGACACCCGCCTCGCCCAGTCTCCGGACGTTTTCGCAGTAGTGGTCAATCAGCTCGTTGGCACCGGGGTCGCCCAGCTTGATCTGTTCGGGAACAGGAACGCTTTCGACGACCTCGAACGCCAGCCCGTGCGCCGCCGCGGCGTCCTTGACTGCGGCGATGCTCTCACGGCTCCAGACGCCGCCCGCCGGGACGTCGTACACGGCGGACACGATGGAACGGATGACAGGAATCTGCGAGATCTGCTCCAGCGTGACCGGGTCGCCCGGTCCATAATGACGAAAAGTCATTTTCATCGCGTGGTTTCTCCTTTATTATGTATCTTCCGACATGCGGGGAACTGATTGTATTATACATCATTTTTTCGGCGGAAAGATTGCAAAAAAGAGACATCGGGTATTGCAAAAGTGAGACAAATATGGTACAATAGGGCAAGGTTCAAAATCGACGTCGCCATTCGCAGCGCGCCCGTGCGCGGGCGGTCGGACACGGGACCGTTTCGGGGGAACACCGCGTCATTCGGATGGTACAACGGCGCAGTCGGATTTTTCGTCAGACAACACAAAAATCCGCGGGCAGTCGTCGCGCTACCGCCGGAATTTTTGTGAAGTATGACAGAAAAGGCGCAAGCAAGTGTGCCGTTTGTCGTTCTCGGTTACGCGGCATTGCCCAAAAAGGAGGCTTCATCTCATGCTCAGCTACATTTCATCCACTTCCCTTTTGACTGTAACACACACCCGCACGGGAATCCCCTCGGACTATCCCATTCACTCCCACAGGCTCTGGGAGCTGTACTGCTTTTTGTCCGGAAGCGGGTGCCAGTGTGTGGAAAACCGCAACTTTCCGCTTTTTCCCCACTCGCTTCTGCTCATCCGACCGGGGCGGCGGCATCAGATGTTCGTGGATCGCACAAAGACCTATGAGCGGCTGGTCGTTCATTTTGACACCTCGCTTTTCGGGGAAACGCCGCCGTCTCTGCTCACCGCCGCCTCCGAGGGGGAGGATGACGTCGCCATCTACCGCTCGCTGGAGGGCGAGCATCACCGCCTGTCGCGGCTTCTGATCGAGCGGCTCTGCACACCGGCGTTCTTCGAGGTCGCCCCCGACGAAACCGTGACCGCCGCGCTCCGACTGCTTCTGCGCGAGGTTGCTGCCGACCCCGCCGACAACTGCCCCACCCCCACCTTTGTTTCGCCGCCGCTCCCACTACCCACCGACACCGATCTTGTCGGGCGGATGCTGACCTACATCGACCTGCATCTGACCGAGCTGAGCGGGCTGGAGATCTTTGAGTCGGAATTTTTCTTCAGCCGCTCCTACCTCAACCGCGTTTTCCGGCAGACCACCGGCTCCTCGCTGTGGGACTACGTTCTGCGCAAGCGCCTGCAAACGGCAAATTCCCTCCTGAAGGAGGGCAAAAGCGCCACCGCCGTCGCGGGTGAGTGCGGCTTCCGCGACTATTCCTCGTTCTACCGCCAGTACCGCAAGTACTTCGGCACCGCCCCCACGGAGACGGAAAAGGAACAAAGTTGACAATATTTGTCTGCCTTTCACGGATTTTTGTCTTGTTTGCGCGCAACTTTTGTACTATACTGTAATTGAATCCGCGACATAGCGGTATCACGCCCGGTTAACATTCACTGACAAACAACAAAAAGGAGAACTGCGATGGAAAAGCTCAGAGTCACTGTCTGGAACGAATTCTATCATGAAAAGCAGGACGCCGCGGTCCGCGCGCTCTACCCCGACGGCATCCACGGCGCAATCGGAAAATTTCTCTCGCGCGACGAAAATCTGGAGATCACCTACGCCACGCTGGACGACCCCGACCAGGGTCTGCCCGACGAGGTGCTCAGCAACACCGATGTTTTGATCTGGTGGGGACACATGAAGCACCATCTGGTGGACGACGCGCTGGTCGCGCGTATTCAGAAGCGCATTTACCTCGGGCAGATGGGTCTGGTCGCCCTGCACTCCGCCCACCATTCCAAGGTCTTCCGCGCGGTCGTCGGAACCTCCGGCAACCTCTCGTGGGGACGCAATCAGAAAGAGATCGTCTGGAATCTCAATCCGACGCACCCCATCGCCGCAGGGATCTCCTCGCACTTCTGCCTGGATGACGAGGAATTGTATGCCGAGCCGTTCTACATCGCCGAGCCGGACGAGGTGGTGTTCACCAGCTGGTTCGAGGACGGCTTCATCCTGCGCAGTGGCGTGGTATTCCGCCGGAGCGCGGGAAAAATCTTCTACTTCCAGCCGGGACACGAGACCTGTCCCTCCTTCTACAATGAAAATGTGCAGAAGATCATTCACAACGCAGTTTACTATGTCCGTCCGGTCAAGACCGGGTATCCCGTCGAGGACGCCGCGCCGCACTGGCAGTTCAAGGCGACCGACGAGTTCGGACAGCACTGAGCGCCCCCGAAAAGGGGCTGTCACAAGACCCGACGTTCTGAGGCAACATATAGCATCGCACCATCCGGGCGGCGCTACGTGTTGCCCTGATTTTTTTTGCAAAACCGCCGCGATTCGCTTGCTTTTCGTTTCGATATATGATATACTGATAAAAATACCGTACGGAGGGCTACCGATTGAGAAAAATCTTATTTGAAAAACTGAAGGAAGCGCTCTTCTCCGTTCTCCCGGTCGCACTGATCGTCGGGGTGCTGTCGCTGACGCCGCTTCTGACACTGACGGGCACGGAGTTGCTTGTGTTCACCGTTTCCACCGTGGCGCTGATCGTCGGAATCGGGCTGTTCAACATCGGCGCGGATCTGGCAATGACGCCTATGGGCGGGCACATCGGCTCCGGACTTACCAAGTCCCGGAATCTGTGGCTTCTGCTCGGCATCTGCTTTGCCATGGGCGTTCTGATCACCATCGCGGAACCGGACCTGTCCGTGCTCGCCACGCAGGTCGCCGACGTCATGAACGGAACCGTTCTGATCGTCACCGTCGGCGTCGGGGTCGGGCTGTTTCTTGTCATCGCCATTCTCAAAATGGTCTTTCACAAGAGCCTTGCCTCGCTTCTGATGTTCTTTTACATGCTGCTCTTTTCCCTCACCGCCCTGCTGGTCATCGGCGGCAACGAGGCGTTTCTGCCGCTCGCCTTTGACTCCGGCGGCGTCACCACCGGTCCCATCACCGTCCCGTTTATCATGGCGCTCGGCGTCGGCATCGCCACCACGATCGGCGGTCGGGACGCGGGGGAAAACAGCTTCGGTCTGGTCGCGCTCTGCTCCATCGGACCCATCCTCGCGGTCATGGCTTTGGGGCTTTCCGTCCGCGACGAGATTTCATACGCCCTGCCCGACTACTCGGTGGAGTCCCATCTGGGCGCTCACTTTCTCCCGTCGGTCATGGGCGTGGTTAAGGAAGTCGCGCTGGCGCTCGGTTTGATTGTCATCTTCTTCTTCATTCTCCAATTTGCTTTTCTGCATCTTCCGCGCCGCAAGCTGGGACAGATCTCGATCGGCATCCTTTACACCTTCGTCGGTCTGGTCGTTTTTCTGACCGCCGTAATGGTCGGCTATATGCCGATCGGCTATCGCATCGGCACACAGCTTGCCGAGCAACACCCGACGCTTCTGACCGGATTCGCGTTCCTGCTCGGACTGGTCGTCGTCCTGGCGGAGCCGGCGGTTCACGTTCTGAACAAGCAGGTGGAGGAGGTCACGGATCGCTCGGTCAGCAAGCGCTCCATGCTCCTGGCGCTGTCGATCGGCGTGGGGCTCTCCATCGGACTGTCCCTGCTCCGGATTCAGCTCGGCTTCAGCATTCTCTACTATCTGATTCCCGGATATTTCCTGTCGCTCGGACTTTCGTTCTTCGTTCCGCCGATCTACACCGCCATCGCGTTTGACTCCGGCGGCGTCGCCAGCGGACCGCTGACCTCCAGCTTCATTTTGCCGTTCGCGATCGGCGCCTGCGCTACCCTTCACGGGGCGGATCAGGTTCTCTATTCCGCATTCGGCGTGGTCGCCATGGTCGCCATGGCACCGCTCATCACCATCCAGCTGCTCGGCTTCCGCGCCATCCTCGCCAAGAACTTCCGCGAGCGCAAAGCCATGCGTCGCATCCTGGACGCAGAGGATGAGCAGATTATCCGCTTTCTTTGAGCACGGGTAAAATGGAAGAAAGGAGAATTTCCGATATGCAAGAACAAGGTCAGAAACCAACCCTGCGCGCCATGCGCTCCCATGTGCGGCGCCTGTCCAATCCCGCGCCGAAGCAACTCAAGCTCCTTGTCACCATCGTGGAGAGAAACAAATCCGAATTTTACATGGATCAGCTCCAGTCCTTCAACGTCAACCTCCAGCTTGCTATGCTGGCAAAGGGTACTGCCAACGTCGAAACGCTCCGGCTTCTCGGACTTTCCGACAGTGAAAAAGCCGTCATCCTCAGCGTCATCCGGGAGGATCGCGTCAAGCAGGTCCTCGCCATGCTGGATGAAAAATTCCGGACGGTGCGCGGCGGCAAGGGCATCGCCTACACCATCCCGCTGTCGTCCGTCATCGGCGTCGCCGTCTATCAGTTCCTCAGCGATAACCGCATGAGTCACTATCTTGAGGCAAAGGAGAATCACGATCATGCCATTTGAACATGAATGTATCATTTGTATTGTCAACGCCGGGTTCAGCGACGCCGTTATGGACGCCGCCAAGCAGTTCGGTGCGCGCGGAGGAACCGTCATCCACGCACGCGGCACCGCCAACCAGGAGGCGGAGAAGTTTTACCAGCTGACCATCACGCCGGACAAGGAACTGGTGATGATTTTGGTTCCGAGCGCCATCAAGGACGATATTCTGCATGCGCTCTACCAGGCGGTCGGACTGAATACCCCGGGACACGGCATCGCCTTTTCCCTGCCCGTGGACGCCACGGTGGGGCTGAACGAATCTACCGCCGCAGACAAGTAAAACGCGGAGGGGCTCCGGCACTTCGGATTCCGGAGTTTCCGATTTCGCCGTTTTAGTTTTTGCCGTTTCAAATTCCGTTGTTTTATCAAAATGGAGGGGACATTAGGCTCGGCAGTTGAACGCCGCCGCTTTGCCGCCAAGAAAATTAAAAAATCAACGATACGGAGGCATAAACAACCAAGATCGCGCCGAAGTCGGAAACCCGATCGAATTATCAAAGGGACTGTCGCGCATAGCGCGACAGTCCCTTCTTATTTCTTAGTTTCACTTGCCCTGCTTGAGCGACTTGAGGTAGCGCCAGATGGTGCGCTCGTTCTCGCGGAGTTTGACCGACGCGCCGGACTCGTCCACGAGTGAGCGCGTGATTGCGTCCATCTTGTCGTAGGCAACGCGTGCGTCGCTGACGGTGCGGGCAATGGCGGCTCTGCCTGCCGCGTCCGTATCGGTCAGGTCGCTCTGCGTCAGCGTGCCGATCTCCTCGATCGCCCCGATCAGTGCAACGGCGTCATCGCTGACCGCCAGCCGCTGCATATGGAAATCGTCCGTCACGCTGAAGTTGTCAATCATGATATTACCGGAAACATTACTGTTCAGGCACAGGAAAAGTCCGTTCACGCGCGACAGGTTGATGTCCCCTGTCTTAGCCGCGTCCGACAGGCGCAGTTTGATGTGGTTCCAGCCCGGCTGCAAGCCGTCAACCGCGCCATTGGTAATCTGCGTCAGGCTCCAGGAAAGGGCGTCCTTGGCGGTCTTTCCATCAGAGGAAATGGTCAGCGCCGTCGCATTCACGGTGTCGCTGTATGCCGCCATACGATTCCAGAAACCGGTATTGGCAACATACAGATAAAATTCCATCGTATCCATCTTCGAAATGTCGCGGCTGTCGAACGTTTGCGACAACTTCCACTCGCCGTTCTTGACAAGAAGCGACAGGCAGGAAGCGCCGAACATCATATCCGTCTGATTGAGCTGCCATCTCCCCTGTTCCGTATGGCACCCGAACAGCGGCACGCTGTGCTCCGTGACCGTTTCCTCGATCGTGTTCTTCTCCTCGTCGGTCAGTTCCTCATAAGCCACATCCAAAACGACCGGTTCCGCGCGGCTGATTGCGCCGCCGTAGCCCGAGGTCGTGTATGCATCGCTGATCCGGAGGTAGATGGTGCGGTTTTTCACGGTGTCCAGGTACTCAGTCAGGTCCATGACCCGCTGTTTGGCAGTCAGGCCGAAATCATCCGCCTTGCCGACGTAGCGGTAGACCTCCTGCCAGGTCTCGCCGTCCTGTGAGACCTCCAGCACTGCCTGCTGGTAGAGGTTGGACGTCCATGTGATCTTCTTGACGCCGTACGACGCCTTGATGGTGTACTTATAGATGAAGAAATTTCCGCGGTCCGCGTAGCGGATGCCGCTGTTGGTCACCTGCTGACCGGCGACCTGCAGATATTCCTTTTCCGAGTCATCGCAGACCGTAAACACGTACTGCTCGTGCAAAAGGTTCCGTTCCTCGGGCTCCTCCGGCTCCGCCGCCGTGGGGTCGTACGCAACGCGGAGCGTCACGCGGCTGCCGTCCGTCAGCGCCGGTCCGTAGCCCGTATCCGTATAGGCGTCGGTCAGGCGAATGTACAGCGTCCCGGACTTCTGCAATCCGTCGGGCACCGCAAAGGTAAAGGTGCGTTCCTCTTCTGCCAGTCCCTTGTCGTTCGCCTCGCCCTCGTAGCGATAAATTTCCGTCCAGTTATCGCCGTCCGCGGAGACCGCGATGACCGCCTGCTGATGAATCCCGGACGTCCAGGTAAAGGACGTCGCGCTGTAATAATGCTTGATGGGGTAAATGTAAAGAATCTGTCTCGTCTTATCGGCGTAGCGCTTGCCGTTGAAGTGCGAACCGGTATTGTCGGGGCTGAGATAGGTGTTCTCATCCGCCGCGCCAACCGTAAATGCGTAAGAATCCGTCGCGCTCTCTCCCTGTGCGAACACCGGAACCAGCAACGCGCCGACCATGGCGATCAGCAGTACCCATATGATCCGTTTTTTCATCTGCCGTGTCTCCTTCCCCTCTCATCCCGCGGGACGCCGCGCGGCGATGGGTCAAAAAATTCTATGCGACCATTATATCATCGCCAGAGCGAAAAGTCAACAATCCGTTTTGTTTTTTGTCGCCACCTACAAACTGGAAGATGTGCTTTTGTGCCAAATAGACAAAAATCTGCAAAAGTTCTTGACGATATGAGGTGTCCATGCTATAATGTACCCATCATTGATCCCCGGAGGTAAATAAATGAAACGACTTGCCACCATTGCTCTGTGTCTGCTACTGATTCTGGCGACAGGGACAGTTCTGTTCTCCTGCAAAGGCAACTCGGACCCCAACCGCCCGCAGAACGGCGTGGACTTTGTGCTCGACGCAGGCGAAGGCGCTTACACGATCGTCCGGAGCGACGCCGGCAGTACCGTCGTCACCAGCAACGTCCGCACGCTCCGCAAAGCCATCGAGTCGCTGTACGGCTTCAGCCCCGCCAGCGAAACCGACGCGGAAACCGCCGCGTTGTCCGAACAGGAAATCACGGCACGCAAGGAAATTCTGGTTGGCGAGACCAACCGTCCCGAAAGCGCACGGGCGCTCGCTTCTCTGAAGGACAACGAGTACACCATCCGCGTGGACGGCAACAAGCTGGTGATCGTCGGCAAGACCAACGACCTCACCGTCACCGCGCTCCGCTACTTTCTGACCGATGTGCTCGGGACAAAATCGACCGTCTCTGCCGACTTCATCCACACCGCACAGGCGGCTGGGCAGTCCGGCTGGGGCACCGAGCGTCCCTGCATCGTTACGCCGCAATATGAAAATGAAGACATCATCGTCGCCAACGTCATCGCGACTGACGACTACGGCGCCGACCCGACCGGGTACGTTGACAGCAGCGACGCCATTCAAAAGGCGCTGAACGCCTGCTCCAAACTGGGCGGTGGCGTGGTCTACCTCCCCGTCGGCAGATACCTTGTCACCAAGACCATCACGATTCCCCAGAGCGTCGTGCTCCACGGCGACTGGCAGGACCCCGATGTCAAGTCGGACGATCCCGGCTATGGAACGGTCATCATTGCCCGCCCGACCGCGTTGACCGAGCGTGAGAAAAAGGACCTGACCTCCAACCCTCTGTTTGACGTCAGGCAGACGGCGGGAGTGATCGGTCTGACCGTGTACTACCCGGATCAGAATCCCACCGACGCGGTACCCTACGGCTTTACGTTCCTCGCCACGGAGTTTTCCACCATCACGCTCCGCAACATTACCATGATCAACTCCTACCGCGGCATCAGCGTCCGCATTGACCACGAGTTCACACAGCTCGAAAACATCCGGATGTGCGCTCTGGAAACCGGCGTCACCATGACGAAGACCTACGACGTCGGCAACGTGACGGGCATCCACATCTCCCCCTCCTACTGGACGGAGGCAAACGGCAACTACCGCTGCACCTCGCCGGAGGATGCGGAGCTGCAATGCTTCACCCGCACGATCGGCATGACGCTCGGTCAGCTCGACGACGAGACCATTTCCGACATCAAGATCGACGGTTGCCACACCGGAATCCTGTTTGAAAGTGAAACCACGACCTGCTTCTGGGGACTTCTGTACGACGTGAACATTTCCTCCTGCTATTACGGTATCCGCGCCACGGGGCTCAACCGCGACGCCGGTGCCGTCATCGCCTTCGGACGCGTCGAGGGGCTGGTCGCCGCCATTGACAACAAAGCGCCCGAGGGCGCGCTCAAGCTGTGCGGCGTGGAAACGATCGGCGAGGTCACGGGACGCACGTTGGTTGATGACGTCAGTGACATCTCCGCCTACACGCTCCGCAAGGGCACCTACAAAAAGCCGGCTTCTCATCTGTACGTCGTCCCGTTGGAGGATTACAAAGACCAACGCAAGGACGCCGCTCCCGTCATTCAGAAGGTTCTGGACAGCGCGGCGGCAACCGGCGGCGTGGTGTACATTCCCGCCGGGCACTATCACCTGAAATCGCCTCTGACCGTCCCCGCCGGCGTCCAGCTCACGGGCGCGATGCCGATCATGACCCGTGACGACAGCTCGATCAGTGCGGGAACCGTTCTGCTCTCCTATGTCAACGACGGCGCGCTGATTACCCTCGGGGAGAACGCCGGCGTGCGCGGCGTGCGTATCTGGTATCCTTACTACGACGCCCGGACTGCCTACGATACAGTCGCCAAGAATCCCAACATTCTGGAGAGCTGTGTCGCCATCAAGGGCACGGGGAGCGGCGTGTACGTTCTCGATTCTCTGATCGCCTCCGGCTTCACCGCCGTGGACTTCTCCGACTGCGACAATCATCTGATCGACCACCTGTACGGATGCTGCTACTACACGCAGGCAATCGTTGGTGGAGAAAACGGCGTCGTTCAGTACTGCATGCAGGGTCGTCAGATCATCGGACGTTGCGGTCTGGTGGTCAACTACTTCGACCCGTTCGGCATGAACAGCGAGGACACCTGGAGAAATCAGTCCACCGCACAGGACCTGCTGGGCAACGGTCTGCTCCGCACCTACTCCTCGATGTACCAGGTGCGCGACGCGAAAAACCAGTACTTCAACCACTGCTTCATGTTCTCGCCCGACCACTTCGCGACCATTTCCGGCTCCTCTGTTTACATGACCAATGTTTCGACCGACTTCATGCACGGCGCACAGTTCGTGGTCAGGGACAACAGCACGCTGACCGTGGTCAACGCCCTGCGCTCGTGCGGCGCGTCCATCCGGTGCGATGACTCCTCCACGGCGGACATTTATAACCGCATCGCCATCAGCAACTACCTGGAGGGACCATATCATTCCTCCGCGTCCGACCCCACCTCACCGTGGGAAAAGGAATGGACAAAGACGATCACGATCTCCGACTGTGACAGCACCAAAGGCGTCTCCGGTGTATCGCTGACCACGCAGGACAGCGAGCACAAGCAAGGCACCGGCGCATGGAAAGCGACGTACAGCGGCGCCGGCGCGACGGTCGATGTGGTCAACGCCAAATTCAGCGCCGTCGATATTTCGGACTGCTACGAGAACGGCTACCTCCACATTTCGCTCTACGTCAATGATTATCGCTGGCTCAAGTGGGGCGGACAGATTTCCCTGTACAGCGAGAGCGGCGAGAGAATCTACTGGTCGCTCCCCGCGCACCTGCTGCAGGACGGCTGGAACGAATTGTACCTGCCCTTCTACGTCGGCATTGTCGTCGGCGGCGACGGGGAGTTCAACCCCGAAAAGGTCACGAGCTTCCGCATCAACTGCAAGTACGGCAACTTCTCGGATAAGCAGACAGTCTTCTTCATCGACGACATCTACGCCTGCAAGTAACCACCTCCGCGGGCGGGGACTTACCCTCTCCCACCCGTTACCGTTACCGTTACGATGAAAATTTCCCGGACGACTCGCCGCTTCCCAGCGGTGCTGTCCGGGAGATTTTTTGACTGTGGGCATGTTCGGGCAAGCTGTGTCCATGGGATTCTCTTCTCCGGGATTTCATTTTCTCACCCGCCCGGTGAGGCTATGGGGGATTTTTGTATCACGAAACCCATCCGCTTTTGTCGGGTGGGTCTCATTATATAAAAAACAGACCTGCCGCACAGCGGCGGCAAGCCTGTTGATCTGCGCGGCAACGCGCGGATGTAGCTGTTCTGATTCCGGCACTCGATCAGGTAATTGTTCGGATCAGTCTGTCAGTCGATCCACCAGATTCTTCTTCCGAGGACAACGCAGATGATATCGAAGATCCAAAGGACTACGAATCCGCCGCACAAAAGAAGAATCACCGCAAGAACGATTCCGACGACATTTCCCTTTGCGAGCGAGCGGCACAGACGAAGAACGTTCGAATAGGCACCCCATATAATGGTCAGCAGAACGCGGATGATCCACGGCAGCCCTTCCAATGCTTTCACAACATCTTTCATAAAAACCAGCCTCCAAACACAAATTGCGGTCAGCCCTCCGGCTGTACCCCGTATTCTCATTATACACCACAGCGTGTCGTTTGTCAACGGATGACGAAAGAAAGCAAAAAAATAACAAAAAAGCGGACAGGCATTGCCCATCCGCGTTTTTGAAAAGCATTACTTATACTTGCGCTTTCTTGCAGCTTCAGACTTTTTCTTCCGCTTTACGCTCGGTTTTTCATAGTGCTCTCTCTTGCGGAGCTCCGTGAGGACCCCGGAACGAGCACACTGACGCTTAAAGCGACGAAGGGCACTGTCAAGCGACTCGCCTTCTTTGACTCTTACTTCTGCCATGTTCTTTTTCCCTCCCCCCGCTTTACCAAGAGCTGAAAGCTACTTGGGAGAATTCTTTATTTATTATACACGAGTGTGACCGATTTGTCAAGAGTTTTCCGCACTTTCCCCGCAGTTTTTTTATTTTTGGGGAGAAAATATGGGCGCGGGCAGATTATTTGACCACGAAACTGATCATCTTGCCGGGCACGACGATCTCCTTGACCACCGTTTTGCCCTCCAGCTGTGCCGCAACGCTCTCGCGCGCCGCCGCGACCAGCTCTTCCTTTGCCGCGTCTGCCGCGACCGTAATCTTGCCGCGCAGTTTTCCGTTGATCTGCACCGGCAATTCGATCTCTTCCTCGACCGTTTTGGACTCGTCGTACTCGGGCCACTTGGCAAGCGAGCAGAAGCCCTCGCCGTCCAGCTTCTCCCACAGCTCCTCGCAAAGGTGCGGGGCGATCGGGCACAACAGCCGCACGAGCACGCCGTAGTCGTCCTTGGAGATCGAACCGACCTCAAAAATTTCATTGAGAAGCCCCATCATCGCGGCGATCGCGGTGTTGAACTTCATCTCCTCGATGTCGTCCGAGACCTTCCGGATGACCTTGTGGATGGATGCCTCGAGCTTGGGCGTAGTACCGTTCGGGCGGATCAGGTCGTACATATCGGCGAAGCGGTCAAGGAAGCGCTTACAGCCCTTGACACTGCTGTCCGACCAGGGCGCCGCCGAGCCGAAGTCGCCCATGAACAGCACGTAGGTGCGAAGCACATCCGCGCCGTACACGCGCACGACATCCAGCGGGTCCACGACATTGCCCTTGGATTTACTCATCTTTTCGCCGTCCGGACCGAGAACCAATCCCTGCGCGGTCCGCTTTGCGTACGGCTCGTCGCACGGAACCTCGCCGATGTCATAAAGGAAGTGGTGCCAGAAGCGCGAGTAGATCATGTGTCGCGTAACGTGTTCCATACCGCCGTTGTACCAATCGACCGGCATCCAGTATCTGAGCTTGTCCATATCAGCGATCGCGTGGTCGTTGTGCGGGTCGATATAGCGCAGGAAGTACCAGGACGACCCCGCCCACTGCGGCATGGTGTCGGTCTCCCGGCGCGCGTCACCGCCGCACTTCGGGCACTTGCACCGGACAAAGGACTCGACCTTCGCCAGCGGACTTTCGCCGCCCTCGCCGGGGGCAAATTCCGTCATCTCGGGCAGGCGGAGCGGCAACTCGTCATACGGGACGGGAACCATACCGCACTTCGGGCAATGGACGATCGGAATCGGCTCGCCCCAGTAGCGCTGACGGTTGAACGCCCAGTCCTTCATCTTATACTGGACGCCGCGCTCGCCGATGCCGTGCTCCTCCAGATACGTGAGCATCCGGGCGATGGAATCCTTTTTGTTGGTATAGCCGTTGAGGAAATCGGAATTGACCATCTCGCCGTCGCCCGTATAGGCGCCCGTGGAAATGTCGCCGCCGCGGATGACCTCGACGATCTCAGCACCGAATTTTTTGGCGAACGCATAGTCCCGCTCGTCGTGCGCCGGCACCGCCATGATCGCGCCCGTACCGTAGCCCATCATGACGTAATCCGCAATGAAAATCGGGATTTCCTTGCCCGTGATGGGGTTGACGGCGCGCAGACCGTCCAGCTTGATGCCGGTTTTTTCCTTGACAAGCTGGGTGCGCTCAAATTCCGTTTTCTTGGCGCACTCCGCGCGGTAGGCGCGCACGTCGGACATATTGGCGATGCGGTCGGACAGCTTATCAATGATCGGATGCTCCGGCGCGATGACCATGAAGGTAACGCCGAAGAGCGTATCGCAACGCGTGGTGTAGATACGCAGTTTTTCGTCGGTGCCCGCCAGCGGGAAGTTGACGAACGCGCCCTCGGACTTGCCGATCCAGTTGATCTGCTGCTGCTTGACCTGCGGCGGATAATCCACCTCGGAAAGCCCCGCGAGCAGCTTGTCGGCGTACGCGGTGATGCGCAGATACCAGACGTCCTTGGACTTCTGAATAATGTCGCTGTGGCAAATATCGCACTTTCCTCCCTGGCTGTCCTCGTTGGAGAGGACGACCTTGCAGGTCGGGCAATAGTTGACCAGCGCGGTGTCGCGGAACGCCAGTCCATTCTCAAACAACTTGAGGAATATGTACTGCGTCCACTTGTAATATTCCGGTTTTGTGGTGTCGATCACGCGCGACCAGTCGAACGAAAAGCCGACGCGGGTGAGTTGTTCGGTGAAGCGGGCGATGTTCTTCTCCGTCACGATGCGGGGATGGATACCCGTCTTGATGGCATAGTTTTCGGTCGGCAGTCCGTAGGCGTCAAAGCCGATGGGAAACAGCACGTTATAGCCCTGCATACGGCGCTTGCGGGCGATGACGTCCGGTCCGGAATACGCCTTGATGTGCCCGACGTGCATGCCGGCGCCCGACGGATACGGGAACTCCACCAGCCCGTAGAATTTCGGCAAGGTCGTATCGTCCTTTGCCTCAAACACGTGCTTCTCTGCCCAGCGTTTCTGCCACTTTGACTCCACTGCCGAAAAATCGTATTTCATGATGCTTTGTCCTCTCTCTCTTGTGCAATCCTGCCGCGCCGTGCGCTCAGTCCTCGGGCGCGTCGCCGTACAGCTTGTCCAGGTGATAAAATTCTCTCGCCTCACGGCTGAAGACATGGACGAGCACGCTCAGATAGTCCGCGATGACCCACGAATTGTTGTCGCGCCCCTCCACGTGGTGCACCGGCACGCCGCGCAGGTTCAGCCGATACTCGACCTCGTCGGTCAGCGACTTGATGTGCGTGCCCGAGTTGGCGGTGCACAGCACGAAGTAATCGGCGATGACCGTCCGGTCCTCCACGCGCAGAATTTTGATATCGCCGCCGCGCTTGGCGTCGAGAACCCGGGCGATCTCATGCGCCAGCTCCTGCGGCGTCGCGTCGGTCAGAGGCGGGAGCTTGCGATATTCCTCCTCCGAGAGATACACCTCGTCGGGCGTCGCCGGGCTGACCGGAATCTGTTTTTCTTCCATACCATTTTCCTCATTTTCTATGTAATTGACTCTTTATGTAAGCGCGCCGCGGCGCGCGTCGTTCAGGAAATCCTGCGGATATTGACCTCACCGTCCAGCGCCTGCTGTGCGGTGTAGTCCTTGCCGCCGAAGGCGGCGGCGGGGGCGTGATAGATGCGGTTGAACGAGGAGCGTGCGGCTTGATTGAACACGCCGTCCGGGTCAAATTCGCCCGTGCTTCCCATGCGTTCGGAGAGCACCTGCGCGGTCGCCTCGCGGTTGAGGATAAAATACCACGCGCCGCTGTTGCCCTGCGTCCGCGCCGAGCTGCCGGGCAGCGTCATCATGTGCATGGCGGACAAATCCACGCGGCGGAGCAGTTTGGCGCACGCCACGCAGTCCCAAAGCCCCATGTCGGTCTTGACCTTTCCGAAGCTCCTGCCGATCATTTCGACCATCTGCGTGGGTGTCAGATTTTCCTTGACCTGCCGCGCCAGCGCCGACAGAAACAGCTTTTGCGCGTCCATGCGTCCGATGTCCGCCAAGGCGTAGCCGCGCCGGAAGCGGACGAACATCTGCGCACCCTCTCCGTCGAGCACCTGCTCGCCCGCCTTGAGGTGAATGTGCAGGTTTTGCGACGGGTCGTCGTAATCCATATCCGCGGGAACGTTGATCTTCACCCCGCCGATGGCGTCCACGATCTCCCCGAGCACCGACAGATCGACGCACACATAATGGTCGATCGGAACCGCCATGTTCTTGCTCAGAAACTGCACCATGCCCCGACCACCCAGCCGCGCGTACGCGCCGTTGAGCTTTTTGTACGAGCGGTCGGTGTACGCCGCGTAGGTGTCACGCGGAATCTGGAGCAGCTGGAGCGACCCCGCATCCTTGTCGAAGGAAGCGAGGATCATGACATCTGTCAGCCCCGCCACCCGGTCCTTGCCGACGAGCAGGATGTTGAGGCGTCCGCTCCCCTGCGCCACGGCGGAAATATCCTGTGACAGGAAATCTCCCCGAGACAAGGCTTCCGGCGACACGCCCGACGCGTCCCCCGTACCCTCTCCCAGCATGCGGCAACCGAACTCCCGCAAATAGCGCGGGTGCTTTGCCGCAAAGCGATGCTCCCCGACCACGGCGGCGCCGAGGAGCGGGGTCAGCAAAAGGAACGCAAGAATCAGCGGGATGACCAGGGCAAACACGGTTAATTTTCTCTTCATGGAACGGGCACACTCCTTTTTGCAAAAGCTATTCCTGCTCGAAAAGCTATGTACCCGCCGCGGCGTCTTACACGCTCGCCGCCTGCAGAATCAAATCGTTGCGCGCCGCCATGGTGTCGATGCTGACCGGGCCCCCCTCCTCCAGAAGTCCGCGGACGGTCATGTCATAGGACAGAATCATGATCTTACGCAAATGCTCCCGCCGCGCCTGCCCGTTCATCTTTTCGGGCATGGCGTCAAAGAAGCGTTCGCGCAAGGTCACGCAGTCGGCAAACGTCCGCGTGTCGTCAATATAATCGGCGAGGTAGAGGAGCTGTTCGGTCAGCGTCATTCCCTCCCGCCCCGTCGTGTGATAGCGCACCGCGCTCACCACCATCGGGCAGGCAAAGGACGGGAAATCCCGCGGGATGAGCGCCGCCGCCGTCCTCGCATGAAAGGTTTTGGGAGCCAGCACATCGCACGATGTCACCATTATATCAAACTCGCGGCATAATTGCAACTGCTCCGCCAAACTTTTTTCCTTAGTCAGGTCGTGAAGCAACGCCGCCGCGCGCAGAAGCAACGTATTCTCGGGGCAGTACAGCGCGCACAGGCGCGCGACCATCCGCTCGACGCCGCAGGTGTGGCGGAAGCGCTTTTCGGACATTTCCCCGGCGACCCGCGCGCGCAAGCTGTCCAGCACCGCCTCGTTCAGTCCCGCCGCGACCGCCTCGTCCGTATTCATCATGTGTCGTCTCTCCTCTCTTTATACGTACAATTTATTGTCAGCGATATAGTCCGCCACCGCGCGCGGCACCAGAGCGGAAATATCCTCGCCGCGCCCGACGCGCTCGCGCACCATACTGCTGGACACAGGGATTGCGTCGCCGACGATGCGCCGCACAACTTTTCCGTATTTTTCCTGATATTGCGCGATTTTATCCACAATTTTCCGATCCAGTTCGGCGTCCGCGCCCTCCCGCCGCATGTAGACGGGGTAGCTCAGCCGGAAGATTTCCTCCGGCTCGTGCCAGGTGTCCAGCGTCAGGAGCATGTCCGTTCCCATCAGGAGGAACAGCCGGTGTTCGGGCGCCCACAGCGCGCGCAACGTATCCGAGGTGTAGCTTTTCCCCTCGCGGCGCAGTTCCATGTCGCTGACGATCACGCCGTCCATGCCCGCGAACGCCAGCTCGCACATGCGCAATCGTTGCGCCCCGCTCGCGCCGCCCGCCAGCTGCTTGTGCGGTGGGATGCCCGCCGGAATGACGTACAGAACGTCCAGCCACATCTGCTCCATAAAGGCGCGCGCCGCCGCCACATGTCCGTTGTGAACGGGGGAAAAGCTCCCGCCGTAAATGCCGATTCTCATGGCGTCACGCGTGCGGAAGCACGATCTTGCGGCGCTTGGGGTCGCCCGCCTCGCGGTAGAGTACCAGCTTACTGCCGATGACGGAAACGACGATCGCGCCCGTGGCGTTCGCCAGGGTCTCGGCAACGTCCCGCACCGCCTCGCCGCTGTTCTCCAGCACCCGCATTTTAATCAGCTCGCGCGCCTCCAGCGCGTCGGACACGGTTTTCACCATGCTCTCGCCGACGCCGCCCTTGCCCACCTGCATAATGGTGTCGGTGTTCGCCGCCAGGCTCCGCAGGTAAGCTCTCTGTTTTGTTGTGATATTCTTCATGGTAGATTTGTATTCACCTTTCCTGTAAAATCGACCCGACCGCGCCTCAGCGCCCGTCGGCTTTCATTCGCTCCCCGAGCGCCTCGGCAAATTTTTTCAGAGCACGCGCACGGTGACTGATCTCGTTTTTGCGTTCTGCGCTCATCTGCGCGAAGGTCAACCCGTCCGGGGGATAGTAGAACACCGGGTCGTAGCCGAAGCCGTCCGTCCCCCGCGGCTCCTCCAGAATCTCCCCAGCCACGCTCCCGTCGCACAGAATCGGCGCGCTCCCGTCGGGAAAGACGCAGGCGATTACGCAACGGAATTCCGCCGTGCGATCGGTCGCGTCCCGCAGATTTTCCAGGAGGAGCAAAAGATTTTTCACGTCGTCGCCGTGCCCGCCGGCATAGCGCGCCGAGAGCACGCCCGGCTGACCGCCGAGCGCCCGGACACACAGTCCCGAGTCATCCCCGATGCCGATCATGCCCGACTGCGCCGCCGCGCGCGCCTTGATGAGTGCGTTTTCCTCAAACGTCGCGCCGTTTTCTTCAATTTCTCCGTGCACGCCCGCCTCATCGAGCGAAAGAATGTCCACATCGGGGAGGAGCGAGGAGAGCAGGGCGCGAAGCTCGGCAATTTTCCCGCGATTGCGGGAAGCAAGAACCATTTTCATGTCGTGCGGCGTCCTCACTTATCCGCGCCGACGCCCTCAAACAGCGCCGTCACAAATTCCTCCGCGCAGAACGGTTGCATGTCGTCCAACTTCTCGCCCACGCCGATGAATTTCACGGGGACGTCCAGCTCCTGCCGGATAGACAGGATGATGCCGCCCTTTGCCGTACCATCCAGTTTGGTCAGAATCAGCCCCGTCAGCGCCGCCGCATGGCGGAATTCCTGCGCCTGCCGGACAGCGTTCTGCCCCGTGGTCGCGTCGAGCACGAGCAGATTCTCGCGGGAGACGCCGGGCAACTCGCGGTCGATGACGCGGTTGATCTTGGCAAGTTCGTTCATGAGGTTGACCTTGTTATGAAGCCGCCCCGCCGTGTCAATGAGAAGCACGTCCGCGCCCTTATTCTTAGTGTAGTTGATGGCGTCAAAGACGACCGCCGCGGGGTCGGAGCCCTCGGTCTGGCGAATCATTTCCACGCCCGCCCGCTCGCACCACACGCCGAGCTGATCGATCGCCGCCGCGCGGAACGTATCCGCCGCTGCCACGACAACCCGCTTGCCCTGCGAGCGCAGGTAATGGGCGATCTTACCGATGGAGGTCGTCTTGCCCGCGCCGTTGACACCGATGACAAGAATCACCGACGGGCGGCTGTCCAGGTGCAGAGGCTCGCCCTCGCCGATCATTTCGGTCAGGATCTCGCGGAGCGCCGATGTCACCTGCTCCTTTTCCTTGAGTCTGCCGTCCTTGATATGCGCGCGCAGGCGGTCGAGGATTTCCTCGGTTGCCGCCACGCCGACGTCGGCACACAGAAGCAGCTCCTCCAGCTCCTCCAACAGGTCCTCGTCCACCCGCGAAAATCCCTTGAGCAGGTTATCCAGTCCGCCGAAGATTGCGTTTCTGGTTTTGAGAAGTCCCGCCTTGAGTTTATCCAAAAATGCCATTCCACTCATCTCCTTTTTCCTTGCTGATGCTCGCCACGTCCAGTGCCAGAACCTTGGAGATTCCGTGCTCGGGCATGGTGACACCGTACAGTCGCGTTGCCGCCGCCATGGTGCCGCGGCGGTGCGTAATCATGATGAACTGTGTCCCGTGGGAATACCGCCTGATGTACTGCGCCAGTCGTTCCACATTGACCTCGTCCAGCGCCGCCTCGATCTCGTCGAGGATGCAGAACGGCGTGGGGTTGACCTGTAAAATGGCGAAAAACAGTGCAACGCCGATGAAGGACTGCTCGCCGCCCGAGAGCTGCATGAGGTTTTTGATGATCTTGCCGGGAGGCGCCGCTTTAATTTCAATGCCGCTCTCCAGCACGTTCTCCGGTTCGGTCAGCGAAAGCTCGGCACTGCCGCCGCCGAACAGTTCGGCAAAGACGCGTCCGAAATTGTCGTTGATCTGATTGAACGAATCGACGAAAGCCGTTTTCATCTGTTCCTCCAGGTCGCCGATGATCGAAAGGAGCTCGCTCCGCCCGCGCTCCATATCGGAGAGCTGTTCCTTCATGGTGTCGTATTTTCCCTTGACCTCGTTGTATTTTTCCACCGCGTTCAGGTCTACATTCCCCATGCCGCGCAGTTTGTTGCGGCACTCGGTCTGAAGGGCGAGGATGGTCAGGCGGTTGTCGGCGGTCACGGGCGGGTAATTGAGCGCCAGCGCGTCGGCACGCGTCAGCTCGTACTCCTCCCACAGCTTGCCCGACAACTTGTCCTGCTCGGCGCGGAGCTGTTCGAGCTTGTTCTCGTTTTTCATATGCACACGGGCGAGCTGTTCTTTCTCGTCCATCTTTTCGCGCAGACGGCGGTTGAGCGCGGTGATCTTGCGTTCAAACTCCAGTCCGTCGTCCTCGATCAGCTTGCGCTTGGCGGTCAACTCGCCCAGCTCCGCCTGCCCCGCCTCGTACGCTTCGCGATTCTCCGCAATCACGGACGTGAGCAGTTCTACCTTTCGCGCGTACTCTCCGGCGCGCGCAGTCAGCTCTTCCAGCTGCACCGCGTATGCCGCAAGACGCTCCTCGGCGGTGGCGAGCAACATTTTCTCGGTCTCCTCGTCCTTTTGCGCCGCACTGATCCGGACAAATTTCTCGGTCAGCTCGCCCGCGATTTCCTCTTTCCGGTCCTCAAGGTCAAGGCGCTTGCCGTCCATTTCCTCGCGCGCTCCACGCACCTCGTCGATGCGATGGCGAAGCTCGCGCTCCTCGGCAAGGAGTGTTTCGCGTTCCTCGGCGTACTGTGCGTGCATCCTCGTGATCTGATCGTACTCGGCGCTCAGCTTGTTCATGAGCGTATCGTTGGCGTCGCGCTTGGCAGTGACCTGCTCCAGCTTTGCCGCCTCGGAGGAACGGAGCAGAGAGATCAGACTCTTCTGACTGTCCGCGTCGCCCATCTGCTCCTCGCCCTGGCGAATTTTTTCATTCACCGCGTCCATTTTACGGGTCAGCGCGGCGAGCGCGGCGGTCAGCTCCTCCGACTCCGCCTCCATCCGCTTGATCTCGCCCGCACGCGACAGGACGCTTCCCCGCTGGCGGACGGAGCCGCCGGTAAAGGAACCGCCGACGTTGATCTGCTGACCGTCCAGCGTGACGGCGCGCACGCGGAAGCCGGTGGCGCGCGCCATAGTCGTTGCGTTATCAATATTATCAAAGATCACGGTGCGTCCGAGCAGAGCGGACAGCACGCCCGAAAACTTGCTCTCCGCGCGGATAAGCTCGTCCGCCACGCCGACGTACCCCACGTACCCGCGGGCGGCGTTCATTTCCTTGGTGGCACTCTGCGGGCGCATGGAGGTCAGCGGGAAGAACGTCGCCCGTCCCGCCTCGCCGCGCTTCAGGCATGCCATGGCAGCCTTGGCAGTCGCCTCATCCGCAACGACGATGTTCTGCAAATTCGCGCCCAGCGCGGTCTCGATCGCCGTGACGAACCGGTCCTCCACCGAAATGAGCTGGGAGAGCGGTCCGTAGATGGTTCCGCACGGCGCGCCGTTCCGGTCGGTGATCTGCCCGCGGGCGTACTCCTTCATGACGTAGCGCACGCTGTTGGCGTACCCCTCGAAGTTTTCCTCCATGGTGCGGTAGGTGTTGATCCGCTGGGTGAGCGAATCCCGGCGAAGGGTCGTGTCGTTGCGCTCCTCCGTCAGGCTCGCGAGCCGGGCGCGCTCCTCGTCCAGCGCCGCCTGCACCGTTGTCATCTCTTGCTCCAGCGCCGTGAGCTGTGTATCGTAATTGGCGACGTTCCCGCGGCACGTCTCGCACTGTGCCGCCAATGTCTCCGACGTTTTGCAATAGTTTTCCAGCTCGGCACGCATGGCGTCGTTCTTCTGTTCGTCCGTGCCCTGCGCGTTTTCAATGACGGAAAGGCGTACGCGCAGATCGGTCGCCTGCTCTTCCCATTCCAGAATATCGGACTGCGCCGTCGCCAGATTTTCCTCCAGCTCGCGGATTTTTCCGGCAACCGCGGTCTGCTCGGCGGCAAGCTCCCCGCGCTCCTTTTCCAGCGCCGTCAGCGTGTCGCCGATCTTCCCGATGCGTGCGCGATGACGCTCGCAATCCGCCTCCTCTGCCCGGCGGGAGCGCTCGGTGCTCTCGGTCGTGCCCTCGGTCGCGGCAATCAGTTCTTTGGTATGCGCCAGCTCACTTTCCCGCACGCGGCAGTCGCCCTCCAGCGCGTGGTTGCGGTCGTTGAGCGTCTGAATCTGTCCGAGCAGCTCCGCACTTTTCTGTTGCGTGCTCTGCCGCTGTTCAAACAGACGGTTACTCTGCTCCTCGATGGTCGCCAGCGCGTCGGTTGCCGTCTGCAGGTCGAACGCCGAGTGGTTCAACGCCTCCTCCGCGCGGTCAAGATCCCGCCGCAGTCGTTCGGTGTCGTACAGCCAGAGGCTGACGTCCGCACGTTTTTTGTTCTCGATCAGGTCCATCGCGCGGCGGGCGCGCTCCGCTTCCTTTTCCAGCGGACCGACCTGCGCCTCGATGACCGTGAAAATATCCCGCGTGCGCGTGATGTTTTCCTCCGCCATCTCCAGCTTGCGCTCGGCGTCGGTCTTGCGGTGACGGTACTTGGCGATGCCCGACGCGTCCTCGAAGATGGAGCGCCGCTCCTCGCTTTTGCGCGAGACCATTTCGGCGATGCGCCCCTGCCCGATGATGGAGTAGCCGTCGCGCCCGATGCCCGTGTTCATGAACAGCTCGTAGATGTCCTTCAGGCGCACCGCCCGGCGGTTGATGTAATATTCGCTCTCTCCCGCACGGTAGTAGCGACGCGTCACCGTCACCTCGTCAAACGGGCAATCCAGCCGCTGGTCGCCGTCGCGGTTGTCAAAGGTCACGGAGACCTCCGCATACCCCATCGGCTTGCGGCTGTCCGCGCCGCCGAAGATGACGTCCTCCATTTTCGAACCGCGCAGGCTTTTGGAGGAAATCTCCCCCAGGACCCAGCGCATCGCGTCCGAAATGTTGGACTTGCCCGAGCCGTTCGGACCGACAATGACCGTCACGCCCGCGCGACTCAGGTCGCCGTCCTTTTCGTCGAACGTCAGCTTGGTTTTATCGGGAAAGGACTTGAAGCCCTGCATTTCCAATGATTTCAGATACAATTCGGTATCCTCCTTGCCTATGTTTTCAAAACCCGCACCTGCATGCCGCAGAGGGTATCGTCCTCGCGCACATTCACGCCGCAAAGGGAAAAATCCCGGCAGAGCGCCGTGATATTCCCGCGGTGCTGACCGATCGCCTGCGAGCGCTTTCCGCGCGCCACAAGGACAATCGCCCTGTCCCCCGCACGCGGCGTCAGGGCGGCGAGCCCTTCCCGCATCCGCCGCAGGTACATAACGCCCCGCGCCATTTCGCCCAGCGCCGGGTGAAATGCCCCTGCCAGCACCCGTGCGCCGCCCTCCGGGGGCATTTCCGTCGCGCACAGACCGACGCGGAGCAGTCTCACGCCGTTTTCCTCAAAGATTTCCATGACATCGGCGCACCGCTGTGCCGCCTCGTCCACGGTCAGCGCCCGGTATTCGCCCCGTCGCCACGCGTCGGCAAGCGGGGTGGCGTCAAAGACCACCGTCGGATAGACCCGTGCCGCGCTCGCGCCGAGCGCGCAGATTTTGCGCGCGGTTTCCATCTCGCGTGACCGATCCGAACCGGGAAGCCCAAGCATCATCTGCCCCACGAGCGGGAACCCGCGCCCGACGACGCGTCGGCAGGCATCCTCCGCGACCGCGGCGGTATGTCCGCGGGCAGTCAGGGACAGCACCCGGTCGTCCATGCTCTGCAAGCCGATCTCGACCGCACTGACAGTGTAACGCGTCAGGATGTCCAGTACGTCCTCGCTAAGCGCGTCCGGTCGAGTGGAAAAGCGGATGCCGCTCACCGCGCCGGCATCGACAAAGTGCTGTGCCAGCTCAAGTAGCTCTACCATGCGCTCCCGCGCAATCGCGGTGAACGACCCGCCGAAATACGCGATCTCGGCGCGGCAACCGGTGGGAAGTGTGGCGACCGCCGACTCGATTTCATCCCGCACGCGGGAAAAATCAAACGTGCCGTGTCCCGAAATCTGCCGCTGGTCGCAAAAAGTGCATCGGTGCGGGCAACCGACATGGGGGATGAAGATCGGGATGTTTTTGTGCGCCTCGCGCGCGGCGTTCTGTGCGGTGCCCTGCCCGGCAGTCCGCGTGCCGCTTTGTCCCGCAACTCGCGCAATGCTCTGTCCTGCAGTCTGTCCGGCATCCCCTTCGGCAGTCTGTCCAACATTCTGTTCGACGGTCTGTCCGACACTACGTTCGGTGGTCTGTCCGGCGCCCCACCCGACGTTCTGCCCGGCGACCCGCGCAATGTCCGGCCCGATGGTCATTCCTCCGCGAGTCCGAACAGCTCCAGCGCCATATGCGCCGCCGCCTGTTCCGCGGAACGCTTATTGCCGCCCTCGCCGCGCCCGATCACGTTGCCGTTGAGGCGCGCCTCGATCGTGAAGATCTTTTTGTGGTCGGGACCGCTTTCCCCGACCGTGACATACTCCAGAAAATCGCCCTCGTTCTGCTGGACAAACTGCTGGAGCTTGGTTTTGCAGTCGCCGTGGAAGCCGCCCGGCTTGAAGCCGGAAAGCTCGGCGGCAATCAGCGGCAGGAGGAATTTTTCCGCCTGCGCCCGCCCGCCGTCCAGGTACATGGACGCCAGCAATGCCTCAAACGCGTCGGCAATGATGGACTTACACTCTCTGCCGCCGTTTCTCTCCTCGCCCCGCCCGAGCCGCAGGTAATTCCCCAGCCCGATTTCGGTGGCATAGGACGTAAGAGCTCTCTCGCAGACGACGCCGGCACGCATGCGTGTCAGATCGCCCTCGGGACAATCCTTGAAGTGGGTGAACAGATATTCGCTGGTAATGACCGAGAGCACCGAGTCGCCGAGAAATTCCAGCCGCTCGTTACACTCCAGGTGGTGATTTTTTCCGTCCGTCTCGTTGGAGCTGGACGAATGGGTCAGCGCCTGTCGGAGGAGGCTTTTGTCGCGGTACACGTACCCGATCGTCTCCTCCAGCGCCTCCATTGGCAAGGGATATTTACACATATCCGTATCTCCTTGTGTTTCGTTTTTTCGTAATTCCGACGACCGACGCACGCCGCCGGGGATCAGCCCCGCGGGAGTGTCCGACCGGAGCGCGGTCGCCCGGCTGTCGCAGGAACCTTCCGGCTGTTGTCCGGTTGTCGCCCGCCTGCCGTCCGTTGATTCATTGCCGATGGTCGGCAATCAGCAGTCAGCCTGTTGCGGATGTCACAGCGCTCACGCCTCGGACTTTTCCTGCGCGTCCGGCACGTCGTTCGCGCCGCTTGCGCCATTGGCACCGTTGACATTGTTTGCACCGTTCTCGTCACCTGTCCCATCCGCGTCCGCTTGGGTTGCGTCCGCACGTGCGGCGCGCGCCGCGCGTTTCTTCTCGGCGAGCGTTTCCATGACCGCCGTCACGTCGCCGATGGTCGTCGAGGACGCGTAGGCGATCGCCTGGCGGATGGCGTTCTTGAACGCTTTCGCGTTCGACGAGCCGTGTGCCTTGATGACGGGCTTGGCAATGCCGAGGATGGGCGCACCGCCGATCTCGTTGGCGTCAAAGCGCTTTTTCATGGCGCCAAGCGGTTTTTTCAGCGCAAGCGCGGACAGTTTTCCGATCACGCCAGACAAAAAGACGCTCTTGACCTCTCCCATGAGCAGCTTGCCCATGCCCTCGATGGCTTTGACCAGAATATTTCCCGTGAACCCGTCGGTCACGAGCACGTCACACACGCCGCGCGTCAGGGCGTTGCCCTCGACGTTGCCGACGAAATTGATCTCCGGGCACGCCGCGAGCCGCGCATGCGTTTCGACGTACAGCGGAGTTCCCTTGCACGCTTCACTGCCGTTGTTGAGCAGTCCGACGCGCGGGGACGCGATGCCGTACAGCGTTTTCATATACGCTGAGCCCATGATGGCAAACTGCTCCAGGTTCTCGCTCGTGACCTCGACGTTGGCGCCGGTGTCCAGGAGCAGAACCGGGCAGGCGAGCGGCAGAATGGTCGCGATGCCCGCGCGCTGAAGTCCGCGGATTTTCCTGACGATCAGCATGGAGCCGGTGAACAGCGCTCCTGTATTTCCCGTACTGACAAAGGCGTCGCCCTCACCCGCGGCGAGCATGCGCAGACCCGTCGCCATGGAGGAATCCTTCTTGTCCCGCATGACGCACACCGGGTCGTCCTCCATGGAAATGACCTGCGTCGTCGGCACGACGGTAAAGGCGGAGAGATCGACACCCTCCTCCGCGGCGATTTTGCGGATGGCATCCTCGTCGCCGATCAGAACGTAGTCGGCGGGGTATTCCGCGGCGGCAGCAAACGCGCCCCGTACGGTTTCGGCGGGCGCACGGTCGCCGCCCATGACATCAACCAATATTTTCATTACAATCCCCCATGCCGCCACCGGCGGCTCAAAAGAATAAAAATTTTCGCACTTCGCCCTGTGAATCCGGCTTTTCTCAAAGCTCTTCCGTCCTGCCGAGCATCGCATCCAGCGCCGCGAGCGCCCGCTCCGCGTATTTTTCATAGCGGGCGAGCTTGCCGCCCTTGACGCGCGTCTCCAGATTCGGGATGATCCCGAAATTGGCGTTCATCGGCACAAAGCGGCTCGCGCCGTCCAGACTTCCGCGGCTGACGTAATTCGCCATCGCGCCCAGCATGGTCACGGGCGGGAAATGCTCCTCGGGCAGTCCCAGCACCCGCCGCGCGGCGTTGCGCCCGGCGACCAGCCCCGAGCCTGCCGACTCGATGTAGCCCTCCACACCCGTCATCTGCCCCGCGAAAAAGACGTTGGGGCGTGTGCGCATGGCGTAGGTATCGCCGAGCAGTCCGGGGGAATTGAGGTAGGTATTGCGGTGCATCACGCCGTAGCGCAGAAACTCCGCACTCTCCAGTCCCGGAATCATGCGGAACACCCGCCGCTGTTCGGGAAAGGTCAGATGCGTCTGGAACCCGACGAGGTTGAACATCGTCCCCTCGACGTTTTCCCGGCGGAGCTGGACTACGGCATACGCCGGCTTGCCGACGCGCGGGTCGATCAGTCCCACGGGCTTGAGCGGACCGTACAGGAGCGTATCGTGCCCGCGGCGCGCCATGACCTCCACCGGCATACAACCCTCAAAGACGGTCAGGTCCTTTTGCTGTTCGCGGTCAAAGTCCTTCAGCTCAGCTTCCCTGGCGCCAATGAGCGCCGCATAAAACGCCTCGTACTGCTCCCGATCCATCGGGCAGTTGACGTAATCCGCGTCGCCCTTGTCGTAGCGCGAGGCGTAGTAGGCAATGTTCATATTGATGGTCGAGGCGTCCACGATGGGCGCCGCCGCGTCGAAGAAGTGCAGTCCGTCGCACCCGAGTGTCTTTTGGATATATTCCGCCATGGCGTCCGAGGTCAGCGGTCCCGTGGCGATGACTGTCACCGCCCCCTCCGACACCGCACGCATCTCCCGCTCGATCACCTCGATCGCGGGGTGGGAGCGGATTTTATCTGTAATGTAGCGGGAAAACGCCGTGCGGTCAACCGCCAGCGCCGAACCGGCGGGAACGCGCGTTGCCCGCGCCGCCTCCATGATGAGCGAGCCGCACCGGGTCATTTCCTCTTTCAGCAGTCCGACGGCGTTGGTCACGCTGTCCGAGCGCAGAGAGTTGGAGCAGACCAGCTCGGCGAAGTCGGGCGAGTGGTGCGCCGGGGAATATTTCTGCGGTTTCATCTCGAAGAGCCGCACCCGACACCCGAGGCTCGCCGCTTGCCACGCCGCCTCGCAACCCGCCAGTCCCGCGCCGTAAATTTCAACGGTTTTTTCGTTTTGCGTATTCAACTTTGCGTCCATCCTTGCTTTTGTTCGGTTCAGTCGCCCGCCTCATTCGATGCATCGCCCTGCTCCTCCGGCGGAACCTCGCGGCTGTATCCGCAAGTCTCGTTGCCGCAGACCAGCTGATTCTTCCCCTTTTTGCGGAAGAGCATGCCGCCGCACCTGGGGCATTTTTCGTTGGTCGGCAGATTCCACGAGGAAAAGTCGCAGTCCGGATAGCGCGAGCAACCGTAGAACGTCGTGTGCCGACGACCGTAACGGGTCACGAGCGGCGCGCCGCACTTGGGACAACCCACGCCCAACTCATGGTTGATTGGCTTGGTGAATTTGCAGGTCGGGTAGCGCGAGCAGGCGTAAAAGCTCCCGTAGCGTCCGTTGCGGAGAACCATGTCCGCCCCGCACTTTTCGCACTTCATGCCGGGGACGACCTGCGGCGCGGTGTCCGATGTTTCGGATGCGCCCGCCGACGCCCCGCCCGGCTCGCCGGGGGTAGGTGCCTTGTCGCCCGTGAGCGGCTTGGTACTGCGGCACTGAGGGTAATTGGGGCAGGCGGCAAACTTTCCGAACCGCCCGTTTTTGACGATCATGCGGCTGCCGCACGTGTCGCACACAAGGTCGGTCTCCTCGGCGGGCAGGCGAAGCGTCTCCTGACCCAGCGTCTTTTCCGCCGCCTCCAGCTCGGGGGCGAAATCCTTCCAGAACAGCTCGAGCACGTGGAGCAGCGTCTGCTCCCCGTTTTCGATGCCGTCCAGATCGCTCTCCATATCCGCGGTGAAATGCGTGTCCACCACATCGGGGAAATACTGCCGCATCATCTGCGTCGTCACCTCGCCGAGCTGGGTCGGGACGAGCATTTTTCCCTCGCGCTTGACGTAGTTGCGGGAGAGAATGGTCGTGATGGTCGTCGCGTAGGTGGACGGACGTCCAATGCCCAGCTCCTCCATCAGCTTGACCAACGACGCCTCGTTGTAGCGCGCGGGCGGCTCGGTAAAGTGCTGTTCCGGCGCAGGCGCGGCGGCGGTCAGCGACATACCCTCGCTCAGCGGTGGAATCTTGGCGTCGCGCTCGCCCGTCTCCTGCTCCTCGCCGTCGCGGGGCGTCTGCCCGCGCTCCTCGGCGGATTCCTCGTACAGCGCCATATAACCGGGAAACGTCACGGTATAGCCGCCTGCGCGGAACAAATGCTCCCCGCAGGCAAGCTCGACGTTCTGCACCGACAGCGTTGCCGACTGCATCTGGCTGGCGACGAAGCGATCCCAGATCAGCTTATACAGCCGGTACTGGTCGGATGAGAGTGCCTTGCGGACCGCCGCCGGCTCCAGCTCCACGCGGGCGGGGCGGATCGCCTCGTGCGCGTCCTGCGCGCCGGAGCGCGTTTTATACTGACGGGGGCTTTGCGGAATGTACGCATCCCCGTATTTTCCGGTAATCAGCGTGCGCGCCGCCTCCTGTGCCTCGGCGGAAATCCGCTGGGAGTCGGTACGCATGTAGGTAATCAGACCCTGCACCCCGCCGTTCTCCGCACCGAGGTTTACGCCCTCGTAAAGTTCCTGCGCCACGCGCATGGTGCGTTGGGATTGGAAGCCGAGGCGTCGCGAAGCCTCCTGCTGGAGCGAGGAGGTGGTAAAGGGCGGGGCGGGCAGGCGGTTGCGCGTCGAGGTCTTGACCGAGCGGACGAGGAACGGACTCTTCTCCGTCGCGCGCACCACGGCGTTTGCCTCTGCTTCGTTGGCAAGGCGCACTCTGCCTCTCTCATTTCCGTAGTAGTGAACCACAAAGGTCTTGCCGTCCGCCGTCGTCACCGGGACGTCTACCGTCCAGTACTCCTCCGGAACAAAGGCGCGGATTTCCTCCTCGCGCTCGACGAGCAGCTTGGTGACGACCGACTGCACACGTCCCGCGCTCAGACCGCTGCTGACGTTCTTCCACAGAAGCGGGCTGATCTTATAGCCGACGATGCGGTCGAGAATCCGGCGCGCCTGCTGAGCATCAACCAGGTTCATGTCGATCTGCCGCGGCGTCTTGATGCCGGACTTGACCACGGTTTTGGTAATTTCATTGAAGGTCACGCGGAGCGTCTTTTCGACGGGAATCCCGAGGACGCCCGAAAGATGCCACGCGATCGCCTCACCCTCGCGGTCAGGGTCGGTCGCGAGGAAGACCTTGTTTGCCGCCTTTGCCTCCTTGCGGAGGGTGCGGATGAGGTCGCCCTTGCCTCGGATATTGATGTAGTGGGGGGCGAAGTCATGTTCAATATCGACACCCAGAGAGCTTTTCGGCAGGTCGCGGACGTGTCCGAGACACGCGACCACCTTATAGTTCGATCCGAGATATGTTTTCACGGTATTGGCTTTGGAGGGGGACTCCAGAATCACGAGATTTGCCATTCGTTTTTTCCTGTTCCTTTCCGCCCGTTCTCTCTCTGTACGGGCATGCGAAGTAGTTCGGGCCGCTCGCGGTTGCACGCGGTTATGCACGGTTGCGCGCGGTTACACGCGGCAGTAAAGACCGCCGGGCAGGGTCTGGATCAGACCTTTGATTTCAAGCATGGAAAGCGCGGTGAGAATCTCGCCGGTCCGCAGACCCAACGCCTGCAAGCGGTCGATCGCCACCGGGTGATCCATCGGGAGCGCTTCAAACACCATACGCTCTTTTTCACTCAACTGAACGGGCTTTGCCTGCGGGGAAGCCGCCGCTTTGCCGCGGGTGCTACCATTCACACGACCGCGGTCACGATCAGTCGCGCGGTCGCAGTCAACCACGCGGTCACAGCCGGCAGTGCGTTCGGAGGCGCGTTCGGCGACCTGTTCGGAGGCACGGCGATCGGCTTCCGGACGGGATGTCGGCGGCGTTTGCGAAGCGGGCGAAGGATGGTTCCGCTCCCGGTAAAATCCCGGTTGGGCGGCGCGCCTGCCGGACACCTCCGGCACATCCGCACGGCTTTGCGCGTCCGGCATCGCCAACTGCTCCGCGGGCACGCGATGGGCACCCGCCGTCTGGCTGAACACGCCCATGCGGGCGAGCATCCTGCCGTCGTAGTCCGAACGCGCGCCAAGTGACGCCGTACTGAGATTTTCCAGCGTGTTGCGGTAGAGCAGGCTGTGCTCCCGCAGAATATCGTCCGCGCAAAGCACCATGCGCGCGCCCTCATGGAGCAGGCGATTACTGCCCGCCGCGTTTTTATTGTCAATGTTTCCGGGGACAGCGTACAACTCCCGTCCCTGAAGCAACGCCCGATCTGCGGTAATCAGCGCTCCGCTTCTCTCGCCCGCCTCGACGACCAGCGTGCCCTGGCAAAGTCCGCTGATGAGGCGGTTGCGGATGGGAAAATTCTGCGCCTGCACCTGTGTTCCGGGCGCGAACTCGGACATCACGAGCGCACGGTTGGTCAGAATCCCGTAAAAGGCCGTGTGCTCCTTGGGATAGATCACGTCAATGCCGCTTCCGAGAATCGCTACGGTATCCCCGCCGGCGGCGAGCGCCGCGCACGAGGCAACGCTGTCCACGCCGAGCGCCATCCCGCTGACGACCACCGCACCCGCGGCGGCAAGCTCATAGGCTATTTTATACGCGGTGTTCCGACCGTATTCACTCATTTTTCGTGTTCCGACCATCGCGATGAGCAACCGACTCTGAAAATCCGGCAGGGTTCCGCGGTAGTACAGCAGAACCGGCGGGTCGGAAAGACTTCGGAAGCTCAGCGGGTACCTCGGGTCGCCGTAACACAGTATACCGATGCGGTTGCGCCCGCAGTAATCGAGAATGTCGTAGGCTTCCTCCAGCGACTTGTCGCCAAGGGCGAGCCGCACCCTGTCGGGCAGATCGGGAAGCGCCTCCCGCAGCTCCTCGTCCTCCGCGCGGAACACCTCAAACGGCGTGCCCATCCGGGAAAGGATCGGCTCACACCACACGCTTCCCACACCGAGACGGCGGGAGAACCATATCCAGAACAGGTAATCTCCCGGGGAATTTCCGGTTTTCATCGTTGTATCACCCTGTCTTTCGTGGCGAACGGATTCGCGGCGAAAGCATCCTTTCCGTCAGATTTTTTGCCCGTCGCCGGGCGCGCCGCGGCGCATCTCCCACATCAGAACGGACGCGGCGACCGCCGCATTGAGCGATTCGGCACGCGGGGTCATGGGGATGAACAGCGTCTGCGAGCAGGCGGCGATCATGTCGTCGGACAGACCGTGCCCCTCGTTGCCGATGGCGACGCAATCCCCCGCCCGAAGTGGAAAATCGCCGAGGCGTTCCGCCCGGTCGTCCAGCGCCGCCGCGAACACCCGCCGCCCCGCGCGGCGCAACGCGCCCACGTACCCGGTCAGTCGTTCCGTCCGCGTAATGCGTTGGGAGAACAGCGTTCCCATGGCGGCGCGCACCGTTTTGGCGCTGTAAATATCCGCGCAATCGTCGCTCAGCACCAGGCGATCGACGCCGAACGCCGCCGCGCTCCGGATGATCGCGCCGAGGTTGGAGGGGTCGCGCACCGATTCCAGAAGAACGACGCGCTCGTCCGCCGATACCGCCGCGCCGTCGTCCCAGCGGTCGTGGCGCTCCGGCATTTGCTTTGCCACACACAGAATTCCCTCGGGCGCTTTTTCCTCACTGAGGCTGTCGAACACGCGGTCCGCAACGGCGGCGACCCGGACCTCCGGGGCAAAATCCGCCGCTCCCTCCCGGCGCAGGCGCTCCATGACCCGCTCCGCGTCGGACGCGCGCAACAGCACTCCCATCAGCGGGACGGACGCGCGCACCGCCTCCGCGGTCAGCTTGATGCCGTCAAAGCGGAACGACCCCGACCGCACGCGGTATTTGCGATCGTTCAGCTTTGCCGTTTCCGTAATCCACGCGTTCTGCCGTGAGGTAATCGTCTCCATGCTCTGTCTCCTTTGCCCGGTCGGTCCCTGATTTTCTCACCGTAAAGCGGAAAAATCAGGAGTTTCAGGAAATTTATAGGTGGCATCGACAGAAAAAATACCCGCCGCTGCCGCTTTCTCGCCCCTGCCCATGTATGACAAAAACCCGGTCATATTACCGGGTTTTTATCCAAAAAGCGTCAAAGAGCCGCTTTCGCCTGCTGTGCCAGCGTCGCGAATGCTTCCTTATCGGAAACCGCGATCTCGGCAAGCATCTTGCGGTTGAGCGTGACGCCCGCCTTCTTCAGACCGTGCATCAGGGTGGAGTAGTTCATTCCGTTGATCTTTGCCTGCGCGGAGATACGCGTGATCCAAAGACTGCGGAAGTCTCTCTTCTTCATCTTACGGCCGGCGAATGCGTAGTTGCCGCTCTTCATGAGCTGCTCTTTCGCCATCTTGAAGTGCTTGGATTTCGCGCCCCAGTAGCCCTTCGCCGCCTTAAGAACTTTATTTCTTCTCTTGCGCGTCATCATCGCGCCCTTAATTCTTGCCATGTTCTTGTCCTACCCTTCCTTGTCTTATTTGCCGATGAGATTCTTCATGTTCTCCGCCATCGCGCCCTGAACATAGGCAGTGCCGCGGAGGTGACGCAGTTTGTTACCGCTCTTGTTGCCGGTGTTGTGACGGCGGCGGCAATGCGTCATTTTCACTTTACCGGAACCGGTCACGGTGAATCTCTTAGCCGACGCTTTATGTGTCTTGACTTTTCCCATTTTAAGATACTCCTTTTTCTCCTTTGAAATTGTGCTTCGGCGGAGACGCCGGGGGGGTGCAAAGACCGCCGGGCTTTCGCCGTCGCTCTATCAACAAACCGCGCCGTGCGGCGGGGACTGATGACAAATCATCTGATCTTCTCGGGTTGCTTGGTTGACTTTGGGGTTGCGCGCTGTCCGGGCGCGTCGGAAATTACTTGTTTTTGACGGGCGAGAGCACCATGCACAGCAGGCGTCCGTCGAGCACCGGGGGCTTATCCACCACGCCGACATCCGCGAGCGCCTCGCAAAAGCGGGTCATGACGTCGCGTCCGATTGCCATATGGCTCATCTCTCTGCCGCGGAAGCGCATCGCCACGCGCACCTTGTTCCCCGCCTGGAGGAATCTGCGTGCGTTGCGCGCCTTGGTATCAAAATCATGCACATCGATCCGATAGGAAAGTTGAACTTCCTTGACCTCGACCGTCTGCTGCTTCTTCTTGGCTTCTTTTTCTCTCTTGTCGCACTCGAAGCGGTACTTGCCGTAGTCCATCACGCGAGCCACCGGGGGCTGTGCCTGCGGCGCCATCAGCACCAGATCCAGCCCCTGGTCGTACGCGATCTTCAGCGCGGCGCTGGTCGCCATCACGCCGACCGGTTCGCCGTCCGTACCGATCAGACGCACTTCTCTGGCAGCAATGTTCTCGTTGATGAGCAATTCTTTTGTGCTAATAGCCGTATACCTCCGACAAAAAAATAAATCGTCCGGAAAGCAGAACATCCGAACGACTCCCCGCGCGAAACCGCGTCCGCGCGAAACCGAATCTATCGCCCCGGCTCGCCGTGCGGCAGGGGGAGGAGAACATCCTACTTCCTTTTCCTGCGTATTATACCACACTTCCCGGGGGCTGTCAAGGGGTTTGGCACACTTTTTTGATTTTTCCGTCCGCACCCCCGCCGTGCGGCGGTCATCCGCGGGTCGTTTTCGTTTCCAGCCTTTTTCCAAATTTCAAAAAAGCTATATTACACATGGCTTTCCCGATGGTACGACATCGTGTCGTACGACAGATGTCAGTCCAAAAAAGCAACAAAATTCCGCCTCAAAAAGGGGGCAAATTTCTCCCCGCTATGGATTTTGCCAAATTTTTATGTCAAGTTTCGTCACTTTTGCCGCTTTACAAAAAGAGAGGAATACGGTATAATATCCCGTGCAGACATCAAAAGTCCCCCCGACCGTTGTTGCCTGCCCTTTTGCACGGCGTCTTCGCCAACCGCGAGATATCAAGCTCATGATATTCCAGCGCGGAGCGGACATCGCCGTGCCTTCTTTTTTGCCCGGAATGGCTCCGGCGCGGGGGGCAGAAAGTGCCCGGACAGATTCCGGGAGCAAACCCAGAACGCCGGACGCGCCGCCCGCCGGAACACGAAAGCGCCGTCGCGCAATGCGGGCGATATCACCTGTAAAATTCCGGAGATATATATAAATTGTAAAATTCCCGCCGATACTCTTGCGAAAAGGCGGGATGTGTGCTATACTGATATATCTACGGTTCCCCGTGCATCGTGCCCGTCGGGAGCTGTATTTCCCCGAGCGAAAGGAATGATAAAAACAATGTCTCAATACATAGAAAAAGCCGATAAAGTTTCTCTTCCCATGATTACCCTGCGCGGCATCGTGGCGTTTCCCGGTTCCCTGCTCAATTTCGAGCTGACCGACGAGGCGGACCTGCGCGCCGCGCGCGCCGCATCCGCCGGCAACACCCTGCTGTTTCTCGTCACCGAGATCGCGCCGGACAGCATGCCCGACTTGGAGGACACCGCCCCGTCTGCTCCTGATTTTCTGTCCGGGCTGTCCGCCGACAAGGGCAAGGAGGATCCGGATGCCGACGTTGAGCGCCCGGAAATTTACACCGTGGGTACGGTGGTGCGCATCAAGCAGTTGGTAAAGGCGGACAGCGCCAGCGCACGTCTGATTGTCGAGGGATGCGTCCGCGCCTCGGTGCTGGACATCCACGACGGCGGGGACTACCCCATCGCGGACATCATGACCAAAGCGTTCATCATCGCCGACACGCAGGACGTCCGCGCCCGCGCCTACCTGCACGTGGCAATGGAGGCTCTGCGCGATCTGACCTCGCTCCTCCCCGGCTCGGCGGAGGACCTGCTCCGCACGGCGTCCGCCATCCGCGACCCCGGGTATCTGGCGGATTTCATCGCCGCCAATGTGCTGGTCAAGTGCGAGGACAAACAGCTCGTACTGGAGACCTATGAGCCGTACCCGCGCGTCGATCTGCTCCTGACCCTGCTCAAGAGCGAGCGTGAGCTGCTCCGTTGCGCCTCGGATATTCAGAGCAAGGTGCACGCGCGTCTGGCGCGCAACCAAAAGGAATACTATCTGCGCGAACAGCTCCGGGTCATTCAGGACGAGCTGGGCGACGGCGCGAATGCGGAGACCGAGCGCTACGAGCGCCGCATCCGCGCGCTCCATCTGGAGGGTGAGACCGAGCAGAAGCTGCTCAAGGAAAACGAGCGCCTTGCCAAGACCGCGTTCGGCTCTCCCGAGGCAAACGTCATCTCCGGCTATCTGGACACCGTTCTGGAGCTGCCGTGGAACAAAAAGACCAAGGATCGGCTCGACCTTGCCGTCGCCCGCCGGATTCTGGACGAGGATCACGACGGACTGGAAAAGGTCAAGGATCGGATTCTGGAGTATCTGGCAGTCAAGCAACTTCACCCCGAACTGAAAAATCAGGTGCTGTGCCTGGTCGGTGCGCCCGGCGTCGGTAAGACCTCGGTCGCGGCGTCCATCGCCCGCGCCATGAAGCGCAAATACGTCCGCGTGTCGCTGGGCGGCATCCGGGACGAGTCCGACATCCGCGGTCATCGCAAGACCTACCTCGGCTCCATGCCCGGGCGCATCATGACCGCCCTGACGCAGGCAAAGGTCTCCAACCCGCTCATTCTGCTGGACGAGATCGACAAAATGACCCAGAGTGCGCAGGGTGACCCCGCCGCGGCGCTCCTTGAGGTGCTGGACGGCGAGCAGAACCGCGCGTTCCGCGATCACTACATCGAGGTTCCCTACGACCTGTCTGACTGCCTGTTCATCGCCACGGCGAACACGCTGGAAACGGTGCCGCGCCCGCTGATCGACCGCATGGAAATCATTGAGATGCACACCTACACCAAGCGGGAGAAACTGAGCATCGCCAAAAACCATCTGCTCCCCAAACAGCTTCACCGCCACGGGCTGAACCGCAAAAAATTCCGCCTGACCGATGAGGCGATCGTCGAGCTGATCGACTATTACACCCGCGAGGCGGGCGTCCGCAATCTGGAGCGCACCATCGCTTCCCTCATCCGCAAGGCGGCGCGCAAAATGATCGACGAGGGCAAAAAGCATATCTACCTGGATGTCGCGGACATCAAGGACTACCTCGGCCCGCGCAAGCTGTTGCCCGAGCACATTGACGAGGCGGACGAGGTGGGCACGGTCAACGGACTGGCGTACACCGAGATGGGCGGCGACATGTTGCGCGTCGAGGCGGCGGTGCTGGACGGCACGGGCAAGCTGGAGCTGACCGGGTCGCTCGGCGACGTCATGAAGGAATCCGCCAAGACCGCGCTGACCTGCACCCGCGCGCTCGCCGCAGAGTACGATATTCCGTCCGATTTCTATCAGAAAAAGGACCTTCACATTCACGTTCCCGAGGGCGCTGTGCCCAAGGACGGTCCGAGCGCCGGCGTCACCATGCTGACCGCGCTGGTCAGCGCGCTGACGGGGCGTCCCGTCCGCCGAGATGTTGCCATGACGGGCGAGATTACCCTGCGCGGGCGCGTGCTTCCCATCGGGGGCTTGCGCGAAAAGACTATGGCGGCGTATAGCGCCGGCGTCCGGACGGTTCTGATTCCTGCGGACAACGAGCGCGACCTGCCGGACATTGACCCGCTCGCCCGCGACAATCTTCAATTCATTCCCTGCCGCGTCGCCGAGGACGTGCTCAGAAACGCTCTGCTCTGACCGCTCAAAGTCAAACGCCGACCGCGACCGCTGATCGCCGAAAGCCGCAAGACAAACAAAAGGAGACCCATCATGCCATTGCAATTACAGAACACCTCCCTGCGCATCAGCGCGGGATTTGCCCGGCAGTTTCCCCGCGACCCCATCCCGCAGGTCGCCTTCTCCGGGCGCTCCAACGTCGGAAAAAGCTCGCTCATCAACGCCCTGCTCAACCGCAAGTCGCTGACGCGCGTCAGCAAAACGCCCGGCAAAACCATCACGGTCAACTTCTACGAGATCGACCGCGCGCTCTTTTTCGTCGATCTGCCCGGTTACGGCTTTGCCCGCCGCGCTCCGCAGGAGGCGGCGGCGTGGCGCGCGCTGACCGACAGCTACTTTACCGCCAACCCCAACCTCGACCGGCTGGCACTGGTGCTCCAGCTCATTGATTGCCGCGTCGGTCCCACGGCGGACGACGTGCTGATGCTGGACTTTCTCCGTCAGCGCGCCCTGCCGCACATCGTCGTCGCGACCAAGGCGGATAAGCTCAACGCGACCGAGCGCGCGGCGAGCGAGGCGGCGTTTGCCTCGTGCCCGCACATTGCAAACGACACGCCCGTTCTCTTTTTCTCGGCGCAAAGCGGCGAGGGAAAGGCGGCGCTCTGGCGCGAAATCTCCACGCACACGGGCGTGCGTTGCCTGTAAACTGCGGGTTTTCCGTAACCTGCGCATTTTACCGTAATCCGCGCATTTTTAACCGGAAACCGCGCGTTCTGCCGGCGTCCCGCTTCGTTTCAAGCCCGTCGCGCACTTACAGACACCGAATGTGTCCACGCGTTACGGTGAGACATTCCGCCGCGCCGCCCCCCTGAAAATACCAACCGAGGAGGCTTTCCATGCTCTCTGAATTTCTTTCCAACCTGCCCATCTATATTCTGTCGCTCCCCGTCGCGCTCCTTGCCCTTTCGTTCCACGAAACGGCGCACGGCTACGTCGCCCTGAAGCTGGGCGACCAGACGGCGCGGAATTTCGGGCGGCTGTCGCTCAACCCGCTCAGGCACATCGACATCCTCGGTTTTCTCTGCATGGTGTTCTTCCACTTCGGATGGGCAAAGCCCGTCCCCATCAACACCCGCAACTTCAAAAATCCCCGCCGCGATATGGCGCTGACGGGGCTGGCAGGACCGGTCTCCAACCTCATCCTCGCCACCCTCAGCGTCCTGCTCCTGCGCCTTTGTACCTTTGTATCCGGGCACTTTTTCGCCGCGGACCTGCAACTGCTCCCGCAGTATTTTTCGGGTCTCTCCGACGTCGCGCCGAGCATCGGATTCACTATGTTCTCCATCTTCAGCGTCATCGTCTACCTCGGCGTCATAATCAACATCGGCTACGCGATCTTCAACCTCATCCCCGTGCCGCCGCTGGACGGCTCGCGGATTTTCTACGTTTTCCTGCCCACGCGCTGGTACTTCGCCGTCATGAAGTACGAACGGATTATTATGCTCGCGCTGTTCGTTCTGCTCTGGTTGGGATTTCTCGACGTGCCGCTGAATTTTGCCATGGGCGGCGTGGAGAGCCTTCTGTTCCGCATGGTCGGCATGGGAGTCAAAACAGACGCCTACAAAACCTTCAGCAGCATGTACCGCTACGTCATCTTCAACCTTGTCGTACTGTAACCCAATCGCGAATTGTAACCGGAAGGAATCATCATGCAGGCACTGACCTTTGCGCTGGAAAAGTTTGAATTTGAGGGTCCGCTCGACCTTCTGCTCAAGCTCATTCAAAAGAATAAGATCGACATTCTCGATCTCCCCATCGCGCTCCTTTGCGACCAGTATCTCGCGACCATCGCGGGCATGCAGAAGGCGGACATGGACGTCGCCTCCGAGTTTCTGGTCATGGCGAGCGAGCTGATGTACCTCAAAAGCAAAATGATGCTCCCCAAGCCCGAGGAGGAAGAGGAGGACCCTCGCGCCGACCTCGCGGAGATGCTCCTGCGTTATCAGCAGGCAAAGGAGGCGTCCGGCAAGCTGGCGGCGCGCTACGCCATATACAGCCACAGCTTTGTCAAGGACACCGACGAGATCGGCGTGGACAAGACCTTTGTCGCCGACCAGAGCATCACCGCGCTGTGTACCGCCATCCGGCGGCTGGCGTCCTACCAAGAAAGCATCAGCGAGGCGAAGCGTGCAACCTTCACCCCCATGATCGCCCGTCCGATCGTCCCCGTCGAGCTGAAAATCGTCGGGATTTTGCACCATCTGGACATCGGGCGGGACGTAACCCTGCACGATCTTCTGGAGGACTCCACCTCCCTGCCCGATATGATCGCGATTTTCCTCGGGGTGCTGGAGCTCATCAAAATGCGCAAGATCTGCATGGTAGAGGATGAGGAACCGCTCGCCAACCTGCACGACGCGTCCACCCGTTTTGTCATCAACCGCGATGCCCCCGAGGAGCCTCAAGCCCCCGACGACACCGCAAGTGAGGAGGAAGCCGTATGAACCACACCGGAGAAGAAAAAGAACTGACGGAGAACAGCACTGCCGCACCCGGAGCGACGGAATCCGGGCAGAGTGCCGCCGCTCCCGACGCGCCGCTCCGGGCGCTTGAGAGCATTGCTCAGATGGAGGCGGCGGTCGAGGCGATTCTCTTTGCCGCGGGCTATCCCGTCCGCTATACCAAGCTGTCGGAGGTGCTCGGTCTGGGCGTCCCCGACGTGCGCAACCTCCTGGAGCACATGCAGCCCCGCTTTGATGATACCACCTGCGGGCTTCAACTGCTCCTGCTCCCCGAGACCTGCCAGATCTGCACCAAGGAGGCGTACGCCCCCTACATCCGCGAGGCGCTGGGCATCCGCCGCGGCGGAAACCTGTCGGCGTCCTCCATGGAGGTTCTCGCCGTCATCGCCTACAACCAGCCCATCACCCGGACGTTTATCGACAACATCCGCGGGGTGGACAGCTCCTACGCCGTCGGCTCGCTTCTGGACAAGGGTCTGATCGAGGCGGTCGGACGACTGGAAGCGGTCGGACGCCCCATGCTCTACGGCACGACCGATAAATTTCTGCGCGTGTTCGGCATCCGCTCACTCGCCGAGCTGCCCGAAACCGAGGCTTTGGCAGTCGCGGCGCAGGTCGAAAAGGAAAAGGAGCAGGGCGCACAGAAGGAATCCTCCCCGTCCGACGCCCGCGAGGGCGACGTCCCCTCAGACGCCCAGCCCGATGCCCCGGAGGGCGCGACGCGTGAAGCAGGCGCATCCGAAGTATCCGATGGCGCGACACACGAGATGGGCGCGTCCGAACCCTCTGAATCCGCTCCCCCCGCGGACGACGCGGCGCAAGGGAGCGAACCCGCGTCCGACGCGGATTAACCCCCGCCGTTGCGGGTAATACTGACAGACAGTGGACTTCGCGCCACGGTCTGCAGGCTGAAACGCTGAAACGGCGCACCCACCGCGCGGAAAGGAGGCGATCGCACCGTGGTACTGTACATTCTGGCAGGGATCGCCGCCCTGCTCATTCTGATCCTGCTCATCCCGGTGCGCGCCACCGTCGCGTGGCAGGAGCCGTCCGGATTCCGCCTGCGCCTGCACGTCGCGGGCATCCGGGTGCTGCGCGCCCCCGCCCCGGAAAAGCCGCCGCGCCTCTCGGAGTATTCCCCGCGCGCCATGGAAAAACGGCGGCGCAAGGAGGAACGCGCGCAGGCGCGTCGGGAGAAAAGGCGGCAACAGCACCGGGGAGAGACCTCCCCCCGCCCCCCAAAGGACGATGCGCCACTGGCGGAAAAGCTGTCCTTTCTCACAGAGCTTATCCGCACCGTCATCGAGCGCACCGCGCACCATGTGCACATCACGGTCGATCGGCTGATGATTACCGTCGGCTCGCCCGATGCCGCGCAGACGGCGCTTCTCTTCGGCGCGATCAGCCCCGCCGTCGCGTTTCTGTGCGAGACGCTGTTTCAATACTCCAACCTGCGCATCCGGCACATGGACCGCTTTGGCGTGGCGCCCGACTTTACCTCCGATCGCATCCGCGCGGACGTTTGTGTCCGCTTCCGGTTGCAGGTGTGGCAGCTGCTCGCCATTGCCCTGCGCGCGGGACTTTGCCTTTTGAAAAGGAAAGCCGCCCGCCCCCCAAAAAAGAAAAAATCTTCCGAATCGGAATCGCAATAAGCAATTGTAAGAAAGGAATCTGAACTATGGCAAGTGAAAACAAGCTCCAGGACATCATCCAGACCTCACTCGAAAGCCTCCGCACGCTGGTGGATTCCAACACCATCATCGGCACCCCCATCCCGACCGAATCGGGAACGACCATCATCCCCGTCTCCAAAATTTCGATGGGCTTTGCCTCGGGCGGTCTGGATTACAGCGGCAAAGCGCTCCCGCAGAAGCAGAATTTCGGCGGTGGCGGCGGAACAGGACTGTCGATCCAGCCGGTCGGCTTTCTGGTCGTCAAGGCAAACGGCGACGTTGCCATGGTCCCCGTGGACGCGGCGGCGCCCGGCGCGGTGGAGCAGGTCGCAGACCTGATCGAGCGCGGACCGGAAATTTTCGCCAAGATCAAGTCCTTCTTCGCAAAGAAAAAGCCCGCCGACGCCGCTCCGGAGACCTCCGGGGAGACGGTCGAGGTGCACATTGACGAGGACAAGCCCGACGCCGAGGGCTGAGATCCCCCGATCGGGCGTCATCGCCCGCAGGCAAGCATAGAACTCCCGCGCTTCCCATATACTTTTCTGAGAAAACAGGGAAATGAGGGCTGTGCCATGTTGTTCCGTTTTACAGAGAAGCGTCCCACCGCGCCCGGGCGCGGCACGGGATTTTTTGTCCGCGCTCTCGCGCTCCTACTCACTACCGCCGCCTGCGTCTTCCCGCTCCGGGCGTTCGCAACCGGCTCCGACACCCCGCCAAGCGCCGGGGGAACCGTCGGCAGTAGCGCCGACAAGAGCAACGGTGGGAACGTCGGTAAAGTCGGTGAAAATGGCATCGGGAACGCCGCCATCGCGCTCCCCACGCTGTCGCCCGGCAACATCTCCGCGCAAAGCGCCATCCTGATCGATGCCGACAGCGGTGCGGTTCTTTATGAAAAGGACGCGTCTCACCGTCTGCCCATGGCGAGCACGACCAAGATCATGACTGCCCTTTGCGCCGTCGAGCTGGCGGACACCGCGCAGGTCATTTCGGTCGACCCCGCCGCCGTCGGCATCGAGGGCTCCTCCATCTATCTGTATGAGGGGGAGCAGTTGACGCTGGAGCAGCTTCTTTATGCCCTGCTCCTGGAATCAGCCAACGACGCGGCAACCGCCATTGCTATCGCCGTGGCGGGAAGCGTGGAAGCGTTCGCCGACCGCATGAACGAAAAGGCGGCGGCGCTGGGGCTGAAGGACACCCACTTCACCAACCCCCACGGGCTGGACAACGAGGAGCACTACACAACCGCGCACGACCTTGCCCTCATCGCGCAGGCGGCGCTGAAAAATCCCGTTCTGCGCACCATCTTCTCGACACGAAAAACGTCGATCCCGCTCAACGGCACGGGCGGCGTGCGCCTTCTGCTCAACCACAACAAAATGCTTCGCATGTACGAGGGCGCCATCGGCGTCAAGACCGGATTTACCAAGCGGAGCGGGCGCTGTCTTGTCAGCGCGGCAAACCGCGACGGTCTGACGCTCATCGCCGTGACGCTCAACGCTCCCGATGACTGGAATGACCACACGCACATGCTGGACGTGGGCTTTGCCGCCTGCGACCGCGTGACGCTGTGTCTGGAGGGTGAATACCGGGCGCTCCTCCCCGTCAGCGGGGGCAAGGAGGATTACGTGCTGGTCAAGACCCGCGCCGCCCTCGCGCTGACCCTGCCGAAGTCGCGCCCGGACATCACCTGCACTGTGGAATTGCCGCGCTTTATGACCGCGCCGGTGGAGGAAGGATCCGCCGTCGGCGACCTGATCTTCCGGTGCGACATCGACGGCGATGGTCAGGCGGAGGTCATCGGAAGCCTGCCGCTGTATACCGGCTACGCCGTGGAGCGCAAAGCGCCGAAATCCTTTTGGCGTCGCCTGCTCGCCCGGCTGGGGCTGGATTGACAGGGACAGATCACCTATATTATAAGGAACTTAAAATCGAAATATGGAAAAAATCAGACTGCAAAAATACTTTACCGACTGCGGCGTCATGTCGCGCCGCGCCGCCGAAGCGGAGATTGCCGCGGGACACGTCACCGTCAACGGTGTCCGCGCCGAGATCGGGCAGAAAATCGACCCCGAGGTCGATTGCGTCCGGTGCGGCGATACCGTCATCCGCCCCCGACGTACGCAGGAGCACACGACCATTCTGCTCAACAAACCCGCCGGATTTGTCACAACGACCTCCGACGAAAAGGGGCGCCCGTGCGTCATGGACCTGCTCGACGGGCTGGAAACGCGCGTTTACCCGATCGGGCGGCTGGATTATAATTCCACGGGGCTTTTGCTCCTGACCGATGACGGCGAGCTTGCCGCCGCGTTGACGCACCCGCGCTACCATATCCCGAAGGTCTATCATGTCGTGGTCGGCGGCGAAATCACTCCGTCCCAGTTGCGCCGCCTGTCCGCCCCCATGAAGCTGGACGGCGTTATGACCGGACCCGCCATCGTCAACTGTCTGAAAGTCTACGAGCACGCCAGCACACTGGAGATCACGCTCCACGAGGGGAAAAATCGCCAGATCCGCAAGATGTGTGCTTCGCTCGGACTGCACGTCCTCTCCCTGACGCGCGTCGCCATGGGTCCGCTCACGCTGGGGCACCTACCGGAGGGACGCTATCGCCGACTTTCGCCCTCGGAGGTCGCCTCGCTCCGCGCCGCCGTCCGCAAAGCGGCGGAACGTACCGCCACCTCTCCCAAAGGAGGCGTCCACTCATGCTGAAAGTCCTGCCGATTCAATCCAAAGAGAATCAGCGCACCCTGTGCGCCATCTGCGGCATTCCGTACGACGCCGACCTGATGGCGTACGTCGCGACCGTAGATGACCGCACCGTCGGCATCTGCCAGTTCACCATCAAGGAGGACGGCGGCAGTCTGCGCGACCTGGTTCCCGTCCCCGGCGAGGCTCCCGACGCGCAGGCGCTGCTGGTCATGGGGCGCGCCGCCCTCAATTTCATTGACCTGTGCGGCACCCATATCGCTTTTTTCGACGGCGATCCCGCCCCCGCGGGTGAGGAGCTGATCCACGCGATCGGCTTCCGACGCGATGAGACAAAAAACGGGCGGCTCACCATGAATCTGACGAATTTCTTCAATGCTCCCTGTCAGCACGCACAGAATTAACCCCCAAAAACCTTGCCCTGTATACACAATTCGTTGAATTGGTAAATTTTACTATTTTTCCCGCCGTTTTTTTGGCGAATATTTTTGAAGGAAAATACTTGCTATTTTTACCATTTTATGGTAAACTATGTGCAACGATCAAAAATATCTATCGGAGGGAAAACAATGGAATTTACAACACGGATTTTGATTGCGGATGAGAGCCAGTCCCAGCGGGCAACCTTGCGGGAAGGCTTGACGCGGGCGGGCTATCGTTATATGGAAGAAGCGTCCAACGGCGAGGAGGCGCTGCAAAAAATTTCGCGCTTCCACCCGGACATTGTCATCATCGACGTATGGCTGTCCAAGATGGACGGCATCGGCGTGTTGCGTTCGGCGCAGAACATCGACACCGCGCCCGACCCCGCCCCGGCGTTCATCGTCATTTCCTCGGTCCCGAGCGAGGGCATGTTCATCCAGGCAACCAATGCGGGTGCGCGGCTGTGCCTGCTCAAGCCCATCCACATCGGCAGTCTGTGCGAACATATCGAGGAAATCCTCACATCCAGAGGCGATGCTCCCGCCGCTGTGCAGGAGACCGCGCCGTCCGCGGAGGACAAAACCCCCGACATTGAGACGCAGGTCACGAAGATCATCCATCAGATTGGCGTTCCCGCGCACATCAAGGGCTACCAGTATCTGCGCACGGCGATTCTCATGACGGTGCGCGACAGCGACATCATCAACTCCGTCACCAAGGTCCTTTATCCCTCCGTCGCCAAAAAATACGCCACAACGACCTCGCGGGTGGAGCGCGCCATCCGTCACGCCATCGAGGTCGCGTGGGATCGCGGGGATGTCGATACCCTCAATTCCTATTTCGGCTACACCGTCCAGAACAACCGCGGCAAGCCGACCAACTCCGAGTTTATTGCCATGATCGCCGACAATCTGCGGCTTCGCTACAAGCTGTATTGATTCCGGGATTTCCGTACCAAACCAACACCCCCGCATACGAAAGCCGCGGCACAGCGTCCGTTCACCGGAGCTTGCCGCGGCTTTTTTAGGCGATAGCGCGTAATCTGGATGGCGCAATTGCGCAGTCCCGCCACTCTCGATTTCCCGTCGTGAAACCGAAACCGGATGTGGACCGTTGAACGCCGAGAATTGAACGTTGAGCATTGGGCGCTGACCGCCCAGCGCCGAACCGAACACCCGCACCCGGCGCCCGAACGTCAATGCTCCAGGCGATACCCCTTGCCGCGCACCGTCGTAATCAGACGAGCGACCACCGGCACCTCCAGCTTGCGACGCAGAAAGCACAGATAGACCTCGATTTTATTGCTTCTGGAGGTCCCCCCGAGACACTGTTCCAGCATTTCATGCGTCACAAGCTCCCCCCTGTGCGCGATCAGGCAACGCATCACCGCCGCCTCGTTCGTGGTCAGCGTGATCCGGCGCGTGCCGCACCGCAGAGTCGTTTCATCCTCCATGGCAAGCAAAAGGTCGGCTGCCGTCCCCTCCCGCGAAGTCGTCCTCTCAATGGTTCTCGCACCCGCCGCGAGCGATAGCAGAAGCTGTCGCAGTCGCACAGTCTCAAACGGGCGGTGCAACCTGTGTCCGTCGGCGCTGTCCGAAATGCCGCGCCCGATCAGAATCCGTGCCGCCGACCTGGGCAACTTCGACGCCGCCGCACGTCCCACCGCACTGTCCTGATCCAGCAGCCACAGCACCTCAGGCACCTCGGCGTCAGGCTTTCCATCCGCAGACGTGCAGACAGAAAACGCGAGCGACAGCTCCCCGGATTCAAGGGAGATCAGCCGCGCCAGCGCCGCATCCTCCGTCACCAGGCAGATTTCGGCGGGTTCGCCCGTAGCCTTGCGCGGAGACGTTCCCGGGCGCGACGGATATTCACTTTTCTGAGATGAAGCCATCAGTCTCGCCCTCCTTGCCCGGATGTCCCCGTCTGACCGCTCACCGCGAGGATTCTGCACAACGTCAATGTTCCGTCCTCGTTCTGCCGGACAGTGTATGTCCACGACACTCCCGACGCAAAGGTCAGCGTCAGCCGATCCTCCCCGTCGCGGCAAACCTGTGCCTGCTCCACCCCGCCGGAGAAGCACCACAGCACACTCGCCCCGTCGTCCGCAAAGATCAGTCGGGCGCTCCCGTCCGTCGCGCACCAGACGCCCTGCCGCGTGAGAAATTCCTCAACGGCGGACCGTCCTGTGCTCTTGTCGTCCGCCGACGCCCCCGGGGTTTCGGTCTGTTCCGGCTCACCCCACGAGTCTGCGGGGAAATGCTCCCGATATACGGTCAATTCCCGCGCACCATCGTCATACGTGGCACTGTCTTCATAATTTCCTGTATTCTCCCCCGGCATTGCCATGTCCGGGTTCGCCGGCGCCGGGGCGAACGCCTTCCTGCCCACGGTCATGGTAATGGGCAAAACCGCCACTGCCAAAAGGACAAAGCACCCCACCGCCAGCGCGACGGCAAGGCGGCGTGCGGGCAAACGCTTCCGCCGCAGTTCTCCGCGCGATTCTCCGAACGATTCCGCTCCCGACCGTGGCTCGGCATGAACGACGCGCATCACGTCACCGTGCAATTCCGGCGGAAGCGGCGCCGCGCTCCCGACGATCCATTTGGAAAGCAGTTCCTGCCTGTGCAATGCCTCGCGGCAGGACGCGCACGACGCGATGTGTCTGCGCACCCCGGCGGCATCCCGTCGGGAAAGCGCGCACTCACTATAACGCGAAAGCAGAGGGAGCACCCTCTCACACGCGTCGCTCGCCGTATGTTCCTTTCTCATAGCCTCAACTCCCCTGTTTTCTTTCACTCATAAGACGCACCGTTTCACAAAATGTTCCATTCCCTGAGAATTTTCTCAAGATTTTCCCGTGCGCGGAACAGTCGGCTCTTGACGGTCCCGACCTCCGCCGACAAAATCCGCGCGATCTCCTCGTAAGAACACCCGTCGATCGCCCGCAGAATCAACACCTCGCGTTGCGGCGCGGGCAATTCCCCGATCGCCCGCCGTATGGCGGCAAGACGTTCCGCCTGCTCAACCATCCGCGGTGGAGAGGCTTCCGGGGAGGGGTCGGCGACCTCGGGGAGGAGCGTCCGCCCGTCCTCGTCGGTGTCGGAGAGTGAGAGCACGTCACCGCCCGCGCTAACCCGACGCCGTTGCCAGTCGATCACTGCGTTGCGCGTCATGGTCAGAACGTACGACAGAATCGGGCAGTCCGACCGATACGACGGCAGGGTGCGCCACAGCTTGATGAAAACCTCCTGGGCAACGTCCTGCGCATCCGCCTCATGGCGCAGCAGGGAGAGGGCATAGCGATACACCGGCGCTTCCAGGTGCGAGAGCAAGGCGGCGAATGCCTGCTCGTCGCCATCCTGCGCCGCGCGAATCCACGCCCGCGTCTGCTTGTCATCCGTCCTCATCAATCTCCCCCCTCACGTTTTTGCCACGAAATTATTTTCCCGGACTCCCGGCTTGCTTCAGCGCACTCCGCACGTACTCAAAACGGTTTGCGCGAGCCCGGAAAAGCGCCCCGCGAAAAATCACTTCGCCATCGGCTCAGAAAAATCACTTCACCGCCGGTTCGGTAAAGAATCCTTTCGCCGTCGGTTCAGTAAAGAATCCTTTCGCCGCCGGTCCGAAAAAAATTACTTTGTCGCCAGCTCCCGCAGAATTTCCTCCGCCTGTTCGGGCGTCTGCGCCGTCATCAGCCTGCCCCGCGCCTCCGCCGCCCCGGGCACGCCGTGAACATACCACACGACCTGCTTTTTGGACTCGGCGAAACCGGCATGCACGCCTTTTTCCTCGCACATCGCCTGCATGTGGCAGATTGCCGCGCGCACGCGCTCCTCCGTCGTCGGCGGGATGTATTCCCTGCCCTCCATAGCGCAGAGAATTTCGCGGAACAGCCACGGATTTCCCATCGCGCCCCGCGCGATCATCACCCCATCGCAGCCGGTCACATCCAACATGCGCAACGCGTCCGCCGCGCTCATAATCCCGCCGTTGCCCACCACGGGAATGTGAAGCGCCGCCTTGACGCGGGCAATCGTCTCCAGGTCCACGCCAGGGCGATACATTTGCTCCCGCGTCCGCCCGTGCACACAGATCATGGCAGCGCCGCTGTCCTCCAGCCGCTTGGCAAGCTCCACGGCGTTGACGTTTGAAGCGTCCCAGCCCGTGCGAATCTTGACCGTCACCGGCAAGCGTACCGCGTCGCACACCGCCCGGACGATCCGTCCCGCCAGCGCCGGATCGCGCATGAGTGCGCTTCCCTCGCCGTTGCCGACAATTTTGGGCACCGGGCATCCCATGTTGATGTCGATCGCCGACGGTGCCGCGGCACTGCGACACCCCGCGTAGCTTCCCGCCTCGATCATCGCCGCCGCTTCCGCCATGAAGGGCGGCTCGCTCCCGAAAATCTGCACTGCCATCGGGACATCGTCGGCAAAAACCGTCACCAGCGGCGCGGTTCTGGAACGCTCGCCCACCACGGCGCGGCTGCTCATTTTCTCATAGCACAGCGACTTTGCGCTGACCATCTCGCTGACGGTATACTCCGCGCCCTGCGCGCGACAAAGGCGGCGGAACACATGGTCACTAACGCCCGCCAGTGGCGCGAGCATCAGCCCGTGACGCAGGCTCACCGCCCCGATGCACAGCGCGTTTTTCGTTTCCTCATTTCCCATTTCCGTATCTCTCCCCCGACCTGTCGGCGCAAAAAGTAAAGCGGGGGCGCCGCGTCAGGCGCGACACCCCACAGTCAACGACTTCCGCCGCGCTCACGCGTTCTTGTCTCCCATCAGCTTTTGCAAAAGAGGAATACACATGCCGCCCACGCTGTTCCCGAGGACGACCCACAAAAGGAACATTCCTGCCGTGCCGTCAAACCGCGCAGCCGCCGCAAAGTAAAACATATCGGCGATTGAGTGCTCAAATCCGCTGAGAATAAACGTCGGGATGCACAAAAAGATGCCGAGCGGCGTATTTTTGCTCCGGAAAATCCAGACCGCTATGTACATCAGCACCCCGCAGAAGAACGCGCGGATGAGCGTTTGCGGAACAGTCTGTCCCATTTTCCCGTCGCAAAGCGTCTGCGCCGCCCCGCCCACCGCGGGCAATCCCACACGGGCAAGCAGACCGAACCCCGCGCAGGCAATGGCGTTTCCCAAAAGCCCGGAAAAGGTTCCGACCACGTCCGCCGCCGTCGGGTGAACGGCAAGATACCCGATCTTGCCCGTGTACAGGGAAAACCCGAAATAGCAGATACTCAGAAGCGCCACGCAGAAAAGGAGCGCTCCCACCATTTTGTTTTCGCACGACAGGTACACCGTCCCACCCAGTGCAATGCAAAGCCCCGCCAGCACTCCGCCGACCACGCCGCATCTTACATTTTTCACGTCACGTCTCCTCCTCACTCTGCGCTGAAAGCTCCAGCATTTTCGCCCGGACCGCCTGCATGTCCCGCAGCATGTCCTCGCGCTTGCCCGCGTCACGCAACAGTGCCGACGGATGGTACAGCGCGGTCATCCAGACCCCGCCCTTGAAGAACCATTGCCCGTGCTCCCGCGTGATGCGGAACTCCGGCTTGATGAGGCGCATGGCGGAAATCCGCCCGAGGCACACGAGAATCCGCGGGTGGATCAGGCGAAACTGCTCCCGCAGATACGGAATACAGGCGTCCTGTTCCTCGGGGAGCGGGTCGCGGTTGTGCGGCGGGCGGCACTTGAGAATGTTGGTAATGTAGACCTCCTCGCGCGGAATGTCCACCGCGAACAGGTACTTGTCGAGAAGCTGTCCCGCCCTGCCGACGAAAGGAATCCCGCTCAGGTCCTCCTGTTCGCCGGGCGCCTCCCCGACAAAAATGACGGAGGACGCGCGGTTTCCCACCCCGAACACACAGTGTGTCCGTGTCGCCCCCAGCGGGCAGGCGTGACAGGCAGACGTCCTCTCCTCCAGCGACTGCCAGAGCGGGGCGCTGTCCGTTCCATGTTGTTCCATCGCAAAATCCTCCGCTTTTACGTCGTTCAGAACTGATCGACGGGATACAGAATTTTCAGCTGGTTGACCTTGGAGCGGTACGCCGCCTGCTGTTTTTCCATAGTCAGCTTGCGCTTGATCGCGTCGCGCACATCGGAGAACGCCAGCTTTTCGCTCGTGCCCTTGGAATCCAGGCGGATGAGGTGGTAGCCGAACTGCGTCTTGACCGGTCCGCGCAGCTCGCCGACGTTCATTGAGAAGCAGGCGTCGTCAAATTCGGGAACCATCTGCCCGCGCCCGAACTCGCCAAGGCTTCCGCCGTTCTGGGAGGAGGGGCACTTGCTGTATTTTCCCGCCGCCTCTTCAAAGGAAATCTCGCCCGCGCGGATCTGCTCCAGGAGTGCCTGCGCCTGCGCCTCGTCGTCTACGAGGATGTGCGAAGCACTCACCTGCTCCTGCCCGTCGAACTGTTCCGGGTGCGCGTTGTAATATTCCTTTGCCTCATCGTCAGTGACGCGGACGGAAGAGATGGTCTTTTCGATGGCGTAGTCGATCAGAAGATTTTCTTTGGCGCGGTTCAGGCGATCCTTGAACGCCGGCTCGCGCTCATAGAGATTGCGCGTCGCGTCCAGGAGCATCAGCTTCTGCGCGATCAGTTCCTCCAGAATGGCGGCTCTGCCCTGCGGCGTGTTGTATGTCGCGCCGTTCTGCCCCATAGAGGTGATCATCGCATCGACATCGGCGCTTGTAATCTGCTTGCCGCCAACGGAGGCAAGTACCTTTTCGTTTGCGCTGTTTAAGTTTTCATTCGGAGTTCCAAGAATCATTTTTAACCTCACCGACAAATTCAATTAGGCGCTTTCCGGGAGCTTTGCCGACCACGGCACCGCCGCGCCGGGACGCCCGCCGCGCCCGTGTTGTCTTTGGCTTTATTATACCCGATTTTCCCCGGTTTGTCAATGCTCCGCGCGCTTTTTCGGGAGAGGGGGATATCGCACGAGGCAAGATCAACTTGCCAAACTTACCAAACCCCGCAAGCCCCCGGAAGGGTGCGAGGTCCGTCTGTGGCTACACCCACAGACCCCCGCACCACACCCTCGCGCCCGCCTTTCTAAATTCGGCAAGCCCGGAAGGGGTGTGGGGTCCGTCTGCGGCTACGCACGCAGACCCACGCGGCACTCCCCTGCGCCACCCTCCCCAATGTGCCGCGCATCCAGCCACGGAGTAGGAGGGCGTTGGGGGGAGCCGCCTGCGCTACGCGGCAGGCACGAACGCCTGAGGGGTTCTCCCCCCATATCCGGCATTGGAGACTTTAGTCAAAAGTAGAAACAGACAGCAACCGAAATAAATCTAAATTTTCCACACAGCAAAAGCAATACTCTTTCAGCGGTTCTTGCGGAGGGAGAAACCATCTCAAACGCCGAGGTTTTCTCCCTCCGCCTCCTCCTACTTCCTTGGCTGTGGCTGTGCGCCGAGATTTCTTTTCAGAGCTGTCTTAAAAGGGGATGAAAACTCTCAAGAGTTTCCATCCCCCATCTTCCTACATCTCAGCGAATTTTGTGGGAGGGGTATGGGGAGGGGTTGCGGCGCGACGCGCATCAAAGCCTTGGAGTGGGGGGCGTGCGGGGGAGCCGCCTGCGCTACGCGGCAGGCACGAACGCCTGAGCCGGTTCTCCCCCCATATCCGGCATTGGAGACTTTAGTCAAAAGTAGAAACAGACAGCAACCGAAATAAATCTAAATTT
>CAKSNQ010000005.1 GCA_934476315.1 uncultured Eubacteriales bacterium | reverse complement strand
GTACCGATCTGTCCAGAAACCAAAGCCGCGAAATTTCAAAGTTTCTGCACACGATCAGCGATTTTGAACGAATCGGCGACCACGCAGTCAACCTGTCGGAGACGGCGCGGGAAATTCACGAGAAAAAACTGGAGTTTTCCTCGTTTGCCCAGCAGGAGCTGGACGTTCTGGTCTCCTCCGTGGCGGAAATCGTGGTGCTGACGACCGATGCATTTACGACAGACAATCTTGAACTTGCCAAGCGTGTTGAGCCGCTTGAGGAGGTCATTGACGACCTGTGCGACGAGATCAAGATCAAGCATGTCCGCCGGATTCAGACCGGAAATTGCACGTTGGATCACGGTTTTGTATTTAACGATCTGCTCACGAATTACGAAAGAATCGCGGACCATTGCTCCAATATCGCGGTCGCAATGATCGAGCTCGCGCAGGATCAGTTTGACACGCACGAATACCTGCACAACATCAAGGAGAGCCACGAAGAGGAATTCAATCGCTACTTCGAGGAGTACAGCAAGCAGTACCGCATCCATGACGATGCGGTCTGAAAATCATTTGCATACCACGCCGTCTGGATATTTTGAATTCCCGGACGGCGTCGGCATATCCGGAAACGCCGTTATGCTTCCGGTATGTAGGAAAACCGCGGTACGGATTTCCCGTCCGACATGACGGTTTCATTCCACATGGCGGCTGGGCGGACCCAAATGTCCCCGTTGCCGTACAATGCACGATAGACCACCATGTCTTCCAACGTTTCCGAGTGCCGCGCGATCATCAGAACCTCGTACTCGTTGCCCTTGAAATGCCGATAACGTCCGATCTTGATTGTTTCCATGTAAATTTTCCTTTCAGTATTTTAATTTCAAATTTCAGAGATGAAATGAAAAGGAGCCTCGTATGTACCAAAGGCACACGGAGTTTTATGCGATTTCGTTGGATGAAAAGGGTGCCATTCTCTCCCTGACCGCGCAGGGAAAGGAGTTTGTTTCGCACCGCCTGCCGCTTTTCCGTATTCGGTTGAGAAACGGCGGCGACGTCAGCTACGTGACCTCGGACGACGCGACCGACGTGTCATTCACAGAGGAGAGAGACACGGACAGCGGCGAACATCTCACCATGACATACCGCGGATTTGGCAAAACCGCGTTGGTGGTCACGGTGACGGTCCTTTTGGCTGAGGATCTTCGCTGGTATGTGCAATTTGAGAACAAGACCGGCAAGGTCGTGGAGTGGATCGATTTCCCACAGCTGGCCGTTCCGAACGATCTGATCGGAGCGGGAGGGAAAAGCCGCATTCTGTCCGGTTGGAACGAGGGGGTGCTTTGCGAGGATATTCGCTTCCATAGCGCCATCTGCGGCTACATCGAGCCGGAATACCCGAGCATGGGATTGACCGGACTGTTTCCCGCCGCGGTGGAAACGCAAATGCTTGCGTATTTCGAAAACGACGGCGCCGGGTTGTATTTCGCCGCGCATGACGCTGAGCGCAATCTGAAGGGTGTGGACTATCATGAGGACGGTGACGGCATCAAACTGCAATACCGTCTCTATCCGGGCATTTTTGCCGGGCAGACGGAATATAAAGCGTCGTTCCCGATGGTCATGCGCTTCTTCTGCGGCACATGGGAGACCGCCGCGCAGATCTACCGCGATTGGTTTGAAGCGCATCTCCCCGAGGGGCTGAAGCCGATCGAGGAAAACGCCGATCTTCCGGAATGGTACACGGACTCCCCCTTGATCGTCTCCTATCCGCTGCGCGGAATCCATGATATGGATGAAGATGTCCCAAATCGTCTGTATCCTTATGCCAATGGTCTGCCGTACATCAACGCCCTGGGCAAGGAAACCGCGTCCCGCATGCTCACGATTCTGATGCATTGGGAGGGAACCGCACCGTGGGCACCGCCTTATGTGTGGCCTCCGTATGGTGGTGCGGAGGAATTCCGGGCATTTGCCGCACAGTTACACCAAAACCATCACCTGCTTGGGGTGTATTGCAGTGGTACGGGCTATACCATCCAAAGCAATATCAACCAATACAACAAGCAGGAAGAGTTCGAAAAGAATCATCTGTCGCAGTACATGTGCGCCGCCCCCGACGGCTCGTTGCCGTATTCAAACATCTGCTCCGCACAACGTTCCGGCTTTGATATGTGCATCTCGCAGGAATTTACGAAGCGGACTCTTTGCCACGAGGCGGAGGAAATGGCGTCCGGCGGAGTGGACTACATTCAGATTTTCGACCAGAACCACGGCGGAACCCCCTATTTTTGTTACAGTGATAAGCACGGTCATCCGCCCGTCCCCGGAAAGTGGCAGGTGGACGAAATGCGGGACACCCTGCGCCGATTGAAAGACACGGTCGGAAAGAACCTCCTGCTCGGTTGCGAGTCCGCCGCGGCGGAGGCGTATATTCCGTACTTGCAGTTGAGCGATAACCGCTACAATCTGAACTATTACGGCGGGCGTCCCGTTCCGCTGTACGGATATATTTATCACCGCTATTTGTTCAATTTCTCAGGGAACGGCGTGGTAGCGGACGGCATCACTGACGTTCACAAAACGCCTGAGATGTTGCTGCTCCGCCTGGCACATTCCTTTGTTGCCGGCGATCTGTTGACCGTGATTATCAACGATGCCGGAGAGATCGTCTGGTGCTGGGGACAGCGTGATTTCAGCTACCTGCCGCCGCGGGAGCAGGTCATTTCCTTTATCCGTTCCGCGAACGCATTCCGACGCCACGCCGGAAAGAAATATCTTTGCTACGGCGAAATGGTCGCGCCGCTTCGCACAGCGTGCGACAGGGAAGTGGCAATGGTGCGTCGGGCAAGTCCGGAAAATCCGGTTATGTATCCGGCGGTTATGACCAGCGCATGGCGCGCTTCCGACGGGGCTGTCGCACAGTTCTCCGCCAACTATACGGCGCAGGACTCTGTGTGCACCATTGATTTCGGCGCGTGGAAGTGTGCCGAAATCGTGGCGTCCGACGGTAGCAGTCCGGGAACCTTGTCACCGGATGGTACCGGAAAAGCGAAGCTGACCGTTCCGGCGCTCTCCGTCCTGATGCTGGAATTTCACTGAATTTCTTTACGATTGGGGACTTTCTTATGTTGCGAAACAAGATTGTTGTATCTGCACTTCTTTTGGTCCTGCTCATCCAAAACTGTTTTCTGCTCTCTTGCGAGAGCGCAAATTACTCCATGGCGTTTCCTCCGAAGCGCTCGTTGCTCATCGGACAGAATTACAAGGACGCAGTTATGGCGCTTCAGAAAAACGGATTTACCAATGTTTTTCTCCGACGTACCGCGGAGAATCCGGACGGGACGACGCGGCTGACCGGTGAGGTGACGGATGTTTACGTCGGCGGTAGCACGCACTACGATGAGGAACAGAAGATTGCGAGCGATACGGAAATTATTCTGGTTTACTTCATGGATGACACCAAAAAGGGTGAGGATGCCACGCCGCAACAAGATCCTTCGCCATCCCAGGACCCGGACGCTCCGAGCCAATCGGACGAGCCGAACACCCCCACACCCACAGAACCAACAGAACCGGAAAAGCCGGATGAATCGGGTCAACAAGAGGGAACCGATGGCACGACTGACACACCCGGAGAGGACGAGCATCCGGGGGACAATCCGGAAACAACGTATGTATGGGTTTCGGGCAATGGTGGAAAACGGTATCACAGGAGCAGTGAATGCAGTGGCATGAAGAATCCAACGCGCGTTTCCCTAGCCGAGGCGCAGGCAAGCGGCTTTACGCCGTGTAAACGATGCTACAAGAATTCCACAGACACACTTGAATAAACATTCGGCTGAAAGGACGCTAAGGTTCTTTCAGCCGATTTTTATTTGCACCTAATAGGTGGTTTTGACTTACGCGCGCTTCTGCGCAATCAACCACGGAATAACGTCGGTATGTTCATAGGTACGCGTCCAGGAGTCGTGCTTGCAGTCGTGGAAAATGGTCAGCTCTGCGTGTCCGCCGCGGGCGTTCAGAGCGTCCACCATCATGTAGGAATAGGCGGCTGGAACCGTCGGATCGATGTCTCCGTGGAAGGCACGTACGGGGGTCTGCGTATTGATACGCCAGCTCATACCGCCGCCGCAAACCGGAGCCGCGGCACTGAAAAAGTCAGGATAGCAGCAGAGCATTTCCCATGTTCCAAACCCGCCCATGCTGAGCCCCGTAATGGAAATGCGCGAGAAGTCCACATTTTCTTTCTTTGCAACCTCCAAAATCAGTTGCATAACTATTTCCGTAAGCTGACTCCAGGAAATGTTCCCCTCGCACTGCGGGGAAAGCGTAACCACCTGTGTTCCGAGATATTCGGCGTCCGCTCCGAAGTATTTTGGAATCCCGTGCCGCGCCAGCGTTTTCAGATCGTCACCGCGCTCTCCGGCGCCGTGCAGAAACACAATCATCGGCAGAGGTTGGGTTTTGTCGGCTTTTTCGGGACGTGTCAGCAGGTAGGCAAGTGTTTTGCCACCATAGGAATAATGAGAAAATTCTGTCATAAAGATACTCCTTCTATTTGTTCGTCTTTTTTGTTACTCAGATTGTGCCTCGGTGTCGGCATTCTCGTCCTCCGTTTTTGTCACATACGGAGCGATCATATAGCGATCAATGATGGGATACGCGGCATAGGTAATGATGAAGCCGATTGCCGCAACCAGATAGACCACCGGAATGATTACGGGTATCGCAATCCCGTAGGGAAGCAACGCGACGATCAGAACCACATGAACGGCGAGCAAGAGAACAATGCCAAGGACCGCCATGAAGTTGCGTTTGATGCCGAGCGCGGAAAAAATGAGGGCGTTCTTGAACATTTTGCGGATTTTCATCCGGAACGTCACAAGCATCAGATAAATATACGGACGCATAATCAGGTACAGCAAGGTAAGGGCGGTGATAATCCAAAACATGACATCCTGCCAAAACGCACCAACACGGGACTGATAGTAGAGAAAATCCACCAATAGCGCCAGGCAAATGACCGTGTCGATCAGCCCATACAAAAACGCCTGCTTGAAATTCCGCCGGATTGCGTAGAAGTAGTCGGAAAAGACAAAAACGGCGTCTCCGCGCACCAAACCGCGCAACACATAGGAAGAGCCGGCGCTTTGCCAGCCGATCGTCAGCACAAAGAACACAACGCAAGCGCCGATGATCCAATAGGAAGCGTTGTGAAATGTGGGAATTCCCAACGGTACTCCGTGCAACGCCAAAAGAAGAGATGTTGTTGCACTTGAGTCGATCAGGGACACTCCGTACACGGGAGCAAAAACCGCCGAGGTCTGCGACGGTGTTTTGGACGCATATAAGTAGGCAAGCACGCCGATCACAATGGGAAGAACTTGAAAAAGCATCAGAATGTTCAGGCTCAAAAGAGAAGAAAGCTTCCGACGGAACAACTTGAAAAAATACTTCAGATTCGGGGTAGTATCCTCTCCTTTTTCCACCCCTTTTCCGTCGCGGTCTCGGAATCGGAATATGCTTCGCAACGCGTTTCTTCTCCTTTCTGAAAATTGAATCTGCTATCAGACATTTTATCACAAATTCCGGCATCACGCAAGGGAAAAGTGCAATTATTTATGCGTTTTTCGATAAAAATTCACACTTTTTACATTTTGACGCTCTTCATATTTTGCCGTAAAATTTCAAATCCGAGTACGGTTGCGGCAGAAGCTGCCGACAATGATCCGCGGAACGGTCTCCCGTAATCAATTCGTACAATTTCGTCGGCAAGGTCCAGGACTGCCCGGGAAATTCCTCGTTTTTCGCCGCCAACAACGAGAAATAGCGGCTTTTTCAGGTCAGCTTCGTACAGTGAAACGGAATCTCTGATTCCCGCGCATACAATGCGATAGCCACGCTTTTGAAGCATATCGGCAGCCGTCGCCGCGTCCGAAACCGACATAGGTAACAGTTCGGACGCGCCGGCAGAAGCGCGCGCGACAACTCCTGCGGCTCCCATCCAGTTGCGCGGGTTGAGAATGACTCCGTCAACGCCGGCGGCATACAGAGAACGCAAGGCGTAGCCAAAATTATAGGGGTCCTCCATCCCCTCCAGCATGGCAAAGAAGCTGTCTGACCGATGGAACGGGGAAGAATCCGCAGATAAAAGGCTTTCCAAAGAGGGAAGTGAACGTTCACTGCAAACCGCCACAATGCCTCCGTGGGATGTCCCGACCGTCATGCGGTCAATGTCGGAATCCTTGGCGGGTTGCAGGGAAAACCCCAATTCGCGCGAAACTGCACTCAAAAAAGAGAGTTCTTTTTTCTTGGAAATGCGTTTGCTTTCATCAAAAAAGACGGTTTGGATCGACCGGGTATTGGTCCCGGAACGGATGCCGCCGATGAGAGCAGAAATTGAGGTCATGCCCTCCAAAACGGTACTATTGTTAAATTTTTCACATTCCTTGCTTTTTACGACATCCGGCATACTTCTACCACCTTGATTGCAACTGAAATCATGGAATATCCGCGATATAAGTCACATACATTATAACAGGATTCCACAGAAAAATCAACAGGCAAGGTACAGTATTATGATGTATATTTCAGTTGGAAAAGAACGCTGTGTCATATTCGGGGCTTATTTGGTGGAAAATCAAGCGACAGTCCGTTCAACAGCCCGCCAATTTCGAGTCAGCAAGAGTACGGTACATAAGGACATTACACACGCACTTCGCCGAATTGATCCGGCGTTATATGCACAGGTGCAGCAAGTGCTCGAACGAAATAAGGATGAGCGGCATTTGCGCGGCGGAGAGGCTACAAAGCAAAAGTATTTGGCATGCCATAATAACGCCACAGATAAAGTGTAGGTGCGAATCGTCGTCAAGTCGGTAAACGCGGCTTGCAGTGGATTTGTTAATCGATACAGAGTTAGAGTCGCCATTGCGCGATAATTGCGATCAGCATTGATGCATGTCTTCAAAACAATGTCGGCATTTTGTCGTTCATCCGTCTTGAGCAATGTGGTCATCGGCTACCGAGAGATGACTGACCAACCATGCGGCGATGCGGCTTATGACCGATAATTGCACAAAAACCCCTAAACCAATCCCCTTTTTGATACAAAATTTGCATTTTGTATAATTCCCGCGCCGACGCTCCCGCGCCGGGTGGGGGTGGGCTACTTTCGCGGTAGCCGCGGGGGTTCGCTGAATTTCCTGATCCATTTTCGATTATGTCTGCACAACAAGCTTTCCCAACAAGTCGTCATTGGCTTAGACGAGACATTAAATCTAACTCAAAGAAAAATAGCAAAAAGAATCCCAACCGATCCGTTCCGGGCGCACCTATGTTCAGATGCGCATATCCGGTGATTAGTTGGGACTCTTTGTTGAAGTTAACGCTTTTCTTTGTAAAAAATGCGAAGAATCAATTCCTGTAACTGTTCCCGGTCCAAATGATATTCCATGTAGGTGTCCCCCAGCACGGCTTCTCCCGGCAAAGAGACAACCTCCTTCAGCTCGCTGTTCCCGATCTTTTTACTGATGTAGGAAAGCGCGCGATCACTGCAGTTTGTGACAATATACGGAGAAATATCCTTAAAAGAGCTTACAAGAAATTGCGGGTTGTTTTGAATTGCTTTCTTGAATCTCAGGTAAAAATTCTGCATGTACTCCACCTGACGTGACATACGTGAAAGATTCGTCATCTCGCCGACATGATGCCTTGAGCGGATAAACGTCAGCGCCTGATCTCCGCGCAGTGTTACCCGTTGACCTTGTTGCAGAGTCGGATCAACAGCCGAAAAATCGTCTTCGACAAGGACCTCTACCCCGCCCACCGCGTCGTTAAGAATGGGCACGGCATCCATGGTCATCGAAAGGTAATATGAAATATTCAAGTCGCCCAATAGCTCAGAAACTGCCTTCTTTGTGTTTCTGCAACTGCTTTCGCCACCGTCGCCGTAGGAGTACGAAAGTGCGATTTGCGCTCTGGTCTCGCCTACTTCACGGTCATTCATCCCCAAAATCGTGATATCCGTCATCGTATCTCGGTTGATGTGAATGATCGTGGAGCTTCCGCTCTTGGTATCAAATGCAATCAAGCAAATAAAATCCGCCAAGGAGTCGTTTCTGAAATAACCACTGGACTGCATTTCTCCTATGGAATCCACGCCGATCAACAGAAAAGCGACGATGTCATTATTGGGAAGATAGGTTTTTCCGTTATATTCCACGGGTCTGGAGGCTGCCGCTTCCAAAAATCCGAAGTGGCGCTCCTCCAAGTACTTTGCCCCATAGAATACAGCGCCAAACAGCAACAATGCAATGACAACGAGAACCATGGCTTTCGCCAGATTTCCCGAGGGATTGCCCCGATACCGCGCTTTGTTCATTTAATCAGTTTTTGTTCGTCTGCTCAGGCTTCTTTGCCGGCGCGTTTTTCTTCTTGAGAACAACGACCACCACCACAGCGGCAACCGCGACCACGGCGATAACAATAATCAAAACGATCAACCACGTATTGTTCTTTTCCTCAGGCTCCTGAGAGGTCGACCCGACCGCAAGAGCAACCGCACCAGCCTTATCCAGCGAAACGGTCAGGGTGCCGTCGGCGTTGACGAGGACATTCTTTGCGGGAACCTTCTCCCACGTTTTTCCGTCCGACGAGGTAAGAACCACGACGTTCTTCCCTGCCTCTACCGAAGCCGCGTCGAGCGTGAGCTGGAGCTTATTGCCGGAATACAGTTTGTCGCCCTCATAGGACATGTAGAACAGGTCGGTGACAACCATGTCCTTACCGCTCTCACCGAGAATGGAGGACAGTCCGGAGGAGGAGATGGAATTATAGCTCTCCTGCAGGATTTTCTGTGCTTCCGGGTTCTTGGTGTCATTCTTATCAAAAGAAATGAGCTTCACGTTCTCGGCGAGAACATTTTCGACGACATTTCCCTTGTCGTCAACAACGGTTCCCACGGTCCCGGCGGGCAAGTCGGAGCCCTTGGGGGGAACAATGTCAGGCGTGGATTTGGCGCCGACGCTCGGCGTGAAAACGTCTTTTGCCGCGAACGCCGCGGGGATCATGGCGACGATCATTACCAGCGTCATCAGAATTGCAACTGTTTTTTTCATGATAATCATTGTCCTTTCTTTCTGGTTGGAATTTATGTGAATTTAAGAACGCTCAAGTAAAATATCTTTTGGGAAAAAAGTACGTAAGGTATGCTCCATTCGTTCCGGGAGATTCCCTTTTTTTATTTTTTCGATTTCATCGCAGACCTGACCGATTCGCGGCGGGCGCGTCTGCATATTATGACAGTCGGACCCGATCAGTTGTGCGGTTCCGTCTATGAGCAGCTTCTTCGACTTGCGTGCGGTTCGCCACGACAGGAAGCTGTCAGCGTTCAACTGCACCAAGCCACCGTCACGAACGAATCCCTTTACCATAGTCATTTCCCGTCCGGACAGACGATAGCGGTCAAGGTGTGCAATCACGGGCACCAAACCGCGACGTTCAAGTAAGGTAGTCAACTCAAAAAACATGCGTTCCGTCCATTGGCACATCGGCAATTCCACAAGCAGGAGTCGTGTGTTTTGAATGGCAAGTTCTTTTACATACTCACACGTGTGAATTCCCTCGAAATAGGCAACCTCCGCGCCAAGCAGAATATGAGGAGCGAGCTTGCCGGATAATTCGGATGTCAAAATATTTGCCGCATGCTCTCTTCGTTTCAAGAAGTGGAGCGGGTGGTCGGATTCCGCATAAAAATGAGGCGTCGCGACAGCGACGGAAACAGCGCTGTCTGCCAAAATCTTCAGCATCTGCAACGATTCGGCGACATTGCGGCTTCCGTCGTCAATGCCCGGCAGAATATGCGTGTGAATATCGACGCGGATCATTGCTTTGAAGGATCGGAGCTTCCGTAATATCCGTCGTAGTTGTAGTAGCCGTTTTTGTAGTGCCTGTATTTTTTCTTTCCGTACTTTTTACCGGAGTTTTCCGCGCAGTTATATACAAAACCGAGAACCTTAACTTTCGCCACCTCGAATTGGCGCATCATTTCGTTGAACGAAGCCTTTTCATCCTCGTTCTCACGAACCACGACGATGTAGCCATGGACAAAATCAGAAATCACCAACGAGTCGGAGACAATGGTCATCGGCGGGAGGTCTACAATAATTTCATCGTATTGTCCGGAGAATTCTGCCATCAGCTCCTGCATACGGTGGGAACCGAGCAACTCCGACGGATTTGGCGGAATGTCCCCCGAGGTAATAACGTCGAGATTTTTTACATAATGTTGCACGCAGGAAGTCAGGTCATTGGCACCCGCCAGCAGATTGGACAGTCCCGGGGTCGGCTTCAGTCCGGTTTTCCTGGAGATAGACGGCATCCGCAGGTCCGCCTCAATCAGCAAAACCCGCTTTTCAGCCTGCGAGGTCGAATACGCCAGGTTAAGAGCAACCAGTGACTTTCCGACGCCCTGCTGTGCACCTGTTATGGCGACAATGCGGCATTTTTTCTCGTCCGGCAACGAAAAATTCAGATTTGTACGCAACAACTTGAATGCTTCGGCAGCGGCAAAATTCATATCCTTGCCGACGGAAGTCGCGTTCTGACCCGCCTTTTTTTCGGCGCTTTTTTCGGCAAAATCAAGTTTCATTGCTCGTCCTCCTCCTCTCCGTTCACTTCCTTTTTCTGAGAGGACTTACTAACGTACCCGCGTCCATGCTTCCGTGCATAACCGTTTTCGTCCTTGGCACGGATATTCGGAATGACCGCCAGAAGCGGGATATTGTAGCGCTGCTGAATATATTCCTCAGAACGAATCAACGGGTCGTTCATGGAAAGCAATAAAACAACGCCGCATGCCAGGATAAAGCCAACAATAAAGCCGAGAAACGTGTTTCTGAATACGTTGGGTGAGGAAAGACGAGCGGTGCCGTCAGCCCACTCGACAACCTTGACCGAGCTTCCCTCCACCACATTGGCAATTTTGTCCGGCAGAATCTCCGCGATTGAGTTCGCAATCTTTACCGCTCGCTCCGGGTCGGTGTCCGTCACGGTAATTTTGAAAATTTCCGTCGAGTTGACCGAGCTTGCCCGGAGATTGCCGACCATCGTGGCGTAGGTGTACGGCGCGTTGGATTTTTCAATCACGTCCTCAATGACCGGACGTGTTTTCAGTATCTCGATGTATGTATTGACAAGGCTCTGTGCCGCCGTCAGGCTACCAACGGAAATACCGACGGAACCAACGTTCAGCGACGTGTTGTTGACATACATTTTTACATTTGCCTGATATTTCGGGGTAATAAAATTTACCGTCCCGAAGAATGCAAGTCCTGCTGCGAGAACGGAACAGACGAGGATGACCCACGCTCTCTTCCAAAGAACGCGAAGCACTTGCATCAAATCGATTTCTCCAGACTCTTGCTTGACTTCCATCAATCTTTTACTCCTGTTAGTTTTGTGATAGCCTTTGAACATCCGGCAACATCAGTCTCACAACCAAGTCGGCGCGTTCACACAGGGCTTTTTTCGGCGGCGGCGTTGACAAGAATCATTTCCTCCGCCTGTGCCGCATGGCAGTTCACCGCTTCCGGATCGCAGTAGGTGGGGACAACCTGGTGCATCGCGACGCGGATTGCTTCAGAGTCGCTTTCATTATGGGATTCCGCCAGCGCGTTCCGAAGAATCTGTAATTTTTTATCCACGTCATCGCGGGACAGAGGCGTGTCCTGCTCGACAAAAATCATGTCGTTGTCCGTTTTGTCAAGGTGTTCGGTTTTCAGTAGCAGCTCTTCATACAATTTTTCACCGGGGCGCAGTCCGACCTCAACGATGTTGATTTCATCGTACGGACGGAAACCGGAGAGACGAATCATATTTTCTGCGAGATCGAGAATCTTGACCGGGTTGCCCATGTCAAGAACAAATAATTCGCCTTTTTTTGCCATTGCACCGGCTTGAATCACAAGCTGTGACGCCTCGGAGATCGTCATGAAATAACGGATGATCCGTTTGTCCGTGATTGTCACCGGACCGCCCGCCTCAATCTGTTTTTTGAACAGGGGGATGACCGATCCGTTGCTCCCGAGGACGTTACCAAAGCGCACTGCGGCAAAAACGGTGCTGCTCTCTCCGCGGCACTGTATGACCATCTCGCACAGGCGCTTGGAGGCGCCCATGATGTTGGTCGGGTTCACGGCTTTATCGGTGGAAATGAGAACAAACTTTTCCGCCCCGTATTTCTCAGCCATGTCCGCCGTGTTGTAGGTACCGAAAACATTATTTTTGATTGCTTCGCCGCTACTGTGTTCCATCAGCGGGACATGTTTATGTGCCGCGGCATGAAAAACAACCTGCGGGCGATATTTGGAAAACACTGCTTCCAGTCGCGCGCAATCCCGCACGGAACCAATTTCCACCTGAAGATTCAGGTTGTCGCCGTATTTGCGAAGCAGTTCCTGTTGGATTTCGTAGGCGTTGTTCTCGTAAATATCAAAGATAATCAGTTGTTTCGGAGCGCGTCCTGCAATCTGTCTGCAAAGCTCGCTTCCGATAGAGCCGCCTCCGCCCGTGACCAGCACGGTCTTTCCGGTGTAAAACTCCCGCGTCAACGTGTCATTGATCTGCAACGCACCGCGAAACAGCAAATCTTCAATATTGAAATCGCGGATCACGCGCCCGGACTCTCTGGAAACGCCGGTCACACGCGCGTCGCGCATGGGAAAGTCGTAGGTCTTGACCTTACATCCCGTACGACTGTAAATACCAAACACTCTCTCTGCCTTCGCACGGTCTGCCTCGGCGAGCGCAATAAAAATTTCCTGAATCGGTAACAGCGCTACCGAATTCAAAAATTCCTCTTCCGAGTAGACGCGGATGCCGCGGATCCGGCTTCCGATCTTGGAGGGAGCTGTATCAACGAAGCAAACCGGGTAGTAGTGCGAGGAGGCGTTCAAAACCAGCTCATCCGCCAAAAGCGTGCCGATCTGCCCCGCTCCCACGATTGCTACGCCAACCTTGTTTCTTTTTTGCTGTGTGTGAGTGTTTTCACGGCGATAATACTGCTGGTAGACAAAACGCGAACACAGTGTTGCTCCGCCGGACAGAACCACAAGCGCCACGGCAAACCACAGATTGAACCCCGTCGGTAACGGAATCACGCACAGAACAGCCACACCGAGGGCGCAGCCCACGGCATCCGCAGCCACCATCTGTAAAAAGACCTGCGAATCCGCGTACCGCCAAACATTGTTGTACACACGGAAAGCCAACCGCGACAGGACCACGGGCGCGTATGTTACAAGAAATTCCAATGAGGAGTCGCGAACGTACTGCGCGGAAACCTCCTCGCCATTGCTCGCGCATGTGAGCGCCACGACAGCCAGCATCACCGCCCAGACGCCGATGTATATTGCCGTATCGATCAGAAAAAGCAGTAGCTTTCGACTCTTAATCCTCATGAAGCACACACCGCAGAGATATTGTGTTCAAACAAAACGTCATGCTCCTTTCATTTATCAGAAAAAGCGACATAACCAAAGCCAGACAGTCAAAATTCTCAGAGCTTTTCTTTATTATAGCACACAAAAACTTATGTGTCAAGTGTTCGTGAGTTCTTTGTTTTTTTCCTTTGTCTGGAATTTTTCAGTTTCCGGCTTCCCTGCTGCCCCTTTTGGCTTTAATACTGACCTCGCCGCTGTCGAGAGCCTCCGTATGACCGTCCGCGTATCGCACGACAAGGCGACATCTGTCATCAATACTCAGCGCCAGAGCCGAGGTAGCCGTATCGCCTCGCAGAACCGTCACGGAGTGTCCGAGAATCATCGAGCGCTCCCGATACTCCGCCAGAAACGCGTGAGAAGCAAGGTTGGGTAGCAACTCGGAAAGGCGGTTCAAAATCTCCGCCGCCAAGCGGAATTTCAGATTTTCCGTATTCTGAGCATCGCGGAAAGCAACGCCCGCGACGTCTGAAATCGCATCGGGAAAACCGTCGCAGGGTGGTGTGATATTCACGCCGATCCCGATGACGGCAAACGCAAAGGAGCGCGCATTGTCAGCGGCGTTGATTGCCGTTTCTGTCAGAATCCCGCACACCTTTCGCTCATTTATGTAGATATCATTGACCCACTTGATTTTCGCCTGTTCCCCGGAGAGTGCTTCAATGGCACCTGCCGTTGCCACCGCCGCCGCCGGCGTGAGATAGACCGCGTCGGAAAAAGGAATCGGGCGCCGTAACAGCAGGCTCATGTACAGTCCGGTTCGGTCTGGTGAAAAGAAAGCCCGGCGCATGCGTCCGCGCCCTGAGGTCTGATGCCCGGCAATGACGACCGTGCCATCCGCGGCACCTGCGGCTCCCATCTCGTACAGCGTCTGATTGGTAGAGGCAAGCTCGGGGGAGTATATGACCCGAAACTTCCCCGCCTCCCCGCGCAGTCCGTTCATGACCTCGCGCGCTTCCCATGTGGTTTCATCTGACAGAAAAGACATAAACAATCTCCGTTTCGCCATCGAGCGGCACCAAAGTCGGGAGACACCTTCGATTCGTTGAAAATTGCGGAAACGACCGTCTCCCTGTCACAGTATAACACCGGGGACGGGAAAAGTCAACGGTTTTCCGAACCTGCAAAACAACGCTTTCCCCGAAAAAACGGCAGTACTGCCGTACCGCCGTTTTTTGTTTCAAATACACAAAGCTGTGTCAGATGTCAAAAATTGTTTCCACACATTTGTTGCAGTGCTCCGGTGAATAGACCCATTTTGCCAGGTGCTCCTGCGTTTCCGGTATGTAATAGCTCAGAGAATTCGGCTGGCGCGGCGCGGAAAAAGCGTCGATCATGACCAGTTTGATCTTCATGCGTTCCGGCGTAATGCTCTTGATAAATACCGCCGCGCTTTGCCCGATAAGAGAGGATTCCATTCCCTTCCACTCCTCGCGAAGCTCGGTCAGACCGGCAAGATTCGGCGTCAACTCAATGAAGATTCCGTAGCTTTCCACACTGCGGATGATCCCCGTCACCGTCTGCCCCACTTCAAATCCCGCGGCGTTTTCCTCCCATGTGCCGAGTAGCTCCCTCATGCTGACAAAGAACCGATGTCGCGTCTCGTCTACGCTTTTGACGACCACGCGGATATTCATTCCCTGATATAACCGCTCGCGCGGGTGACGGATTCTCGAAACTGAGAGGCAGTCCACAGAGAGAAGTGAAACAATTCCGCACCCGATGTCAACGAACGCCCCGAAGGACTCCAGATGTGTCACCCGCGCCGGGATAATATCCCCGGGGCAAAGCTCGGACAGGTAATGGTGGTAGCACTCTCTTTGCGCCGCCCGTCGGGACAAAAGCAGCCGGGGCTTCTCGCCGCCCTCTCCTCTGACCACTCCCATCACGCAAAAGCAGATCGGCTTTCCGACCCGTGTAATGACCGCAATGTCCTTGATTGGCTGCCCGGTCGGGTCGTAAACGGTCTCCTCAAAAGGCATGTACCCCTCAAATCCGCCGACGTCCACCGTCAGATTAAAGGAGGAATCGCAGAGCTTCGCCACGCCCTCGACGATCATTCCCGTATTCATTGCCCGCTCAAGCCCCGCAAGCGTTGATGTGACCTCCAGATTTTCCGCAGTTGTCAACCGCTGTCCCTCCGGCAGATAGGTAGTGTTTTTCATGTCCGCCGCTCCTTTCTCTCTCCGTGTTTCCAGATTTTCGGTTTTTTCATTTTTTCTCACGGCGTCATGATTTCAAGCTCGCCGACAGCACACTATATGTGCGGAGCGAATTTTTTATGACGGCGCGCGGACGCCCGGTAACTTCCCGACTCTTTTTTCCGGCTGCAATGTAAAAAAAACAAGCTCCCCCCTTTTCAATCGACAGAAAATATGCTATACTATAAAAGTTACCGCGACAATTTTGTGCCGCGGCAAATCTCTTGGATCGGAAAGCGTGAATCTGTATGAAGTATCTGATGAAATTTCTCAAGCCATACCGAAAGGAAAGTATCCTCGGACCGCTGTTCAAGCTGCTGGAAGCCTGCTTTGAATTGCTCGTTCCGCTCGTTGTGGCGCGCATCATCGATGTCGGTATTGAAAACGGCGACCGGAGAGTAATTCTGACCAATTCGCTGATTCTGATCGCGCTCGGAATCATCGGGCTTGCCAGCTCGATCACCGCACAGTATTACGCCGCCAAAGCGTCGGTCGGTTTTGTAAAACATATCCGTCACGCTCTCTTTTCCCATATCGGCGAGCTGTCGTATGCCGACCTGGACCGCGCCGGCGCCTCGACGATGATTACCCGCATGACCAGTGACACCAACCAGATTCAATCCGGCATGAACCTGGCGCTTCGCCTGCTTTTGCGCTCGCCGTTCGTAGTGTTCGGCGCCATGGTCGTGGCGTTCACGATCGACGTCAAAGGCGCGCTTGTATTTGCGGTCGCCATTCCCGTCCTGCTCGCGGTTGTGTTCGCAATCATGCTGGTATGCCTGCCGCTGTATCAGAAGGTTCAGCGCCATCTGGACGGAATCACCGGTGCGACGCGGGAAAATCTGACGGGCGTCCGCGTCATCCGTGCGTTTTGCCGCGAGGAGGAAGAAAAGGACGCTTTCCACGAGAAAAACGAGGCGCTGACCACCCTGCAAAACCGCGTCGGAAGAATTTCCAACTTGCTCAATCCGCTTTCCTACGCGCTGATCAATCTTGCCATCGTCGTTCTGATCTACGTCGGGGCGATTCGGGTGAACCAGGGGACGCTATCCAAGGGTGAGGTCGTCGCCCTTTATAATCTGATGTCGCAGATTCTGGTGGAGCTGATCAAGTTCGCTAATCTGATTATCAACATTACCAAGGCGGTTGCATGCGGGAACCGGGTCGAGGCACTCCTCCGCCTACCCTGCTCAATGCCGATCAGCGAGCATCCTGTATCTGAAATCCCCGCACCGGGTGAGGACGACGAGGTCGTTCGCTTCGACCATGTGGAGCTGTGTTATCCCGGCGCGGGGGAACCGTCGCTCAGCGATATTACGTTCACCGCGCGGCGAGGGGAAACCATCGGCGTCATCGGCGGAACCGGCTCCGGCAAGACCTCGCTGGTCAATCTGATTCCGCGCTTTTACGACGCGACCGGGGGAGAGATTTTGGTGGACGGTATTCCCGTCCGCGAATGGTCTCCCACTTCCCTTCGGGCGCGCATCGGAATCGTGCCGCAAAAGGCGGTACTGTTCAAGGGGACAATCCGCGAGAACCTTGCGTGGGGCAAGCAGGACGCCACCGAGCAGGAAATGGAGGAGGCGCTGTCCCTGGCGCAGGCGTCCGAGATCGTACACGGAAAGCCCGGCGGACTGGATGCTGAGGTAGAGCAGAACGGGCGGAATTTCTCCGGCGGTCAAAGGCAGCGTCTGACCATTGCGCGCGCGCTCATCCGACGCCCCGAAATCCTGATTCTGGACGACAGCTCCTCCGCGCTCGACTACGCGACCGATGCGGCGCTGCGCCACGCGATCCGCTCCTTGTCCTACCACCCTGTCGTCTTCCTTGTTTCACAACGCGCAACCTCTCTGCGCTACGCCGATCGCATCCTCGTTCTGGATGACGGCGCCCTGGTTGGCGTCGGAAACCACGACGAATTGTTGAAAAACTGTGTGGTTTATCGGGAAATTTACGAGTCTCAGTTCAAAAAAGATCAGGCTTCGATCTGAAGACTCGTGTTTGAATCTCCCGCACCGCAAAAATCTGATTTTCAGCAAGAAAGGAGCTTTTGCGCAAGCAAAAGTTATACTCATACAATGAAAAACTCAACAAAACAGAAATTATCCCCCAAAGCGCCAAAAAAGCCGAAGCTGTCCGCGGAACAAAGCCGGAAAACTCTTGCCAAGGTCTTCCGCTATCTGCGGCACTATCGCCCTCTGATTTTTCTCTCTGTACTTCTCGCGGGAATCTCCGTTGCGCTTACTCTCTACATTCCGATCGTGATCGGCGACGCAATTGACCTGATGATCGGAATAGGACAAATTGATTTTCAGGCGTTGTACCCGTTCCTCATCCGTGCCGGCGTCAGCGCGCTCATCATCGCGGTATGCCAGTGGCTGATGGGAACGCTGAACAACAAGATCACCTTTGAGGTCATCCGCGACACGCGGCGGGATGCGTTCGAGCACTTGCAGGTTCTGCCGCTGTCCTACCTCGACACCAAGCCGACCGGAGAGATTGTCAGCCGCGTCATTGCCGACGTCGATCAGTTCGCCGATGGCTTGCTTCTTGGATTCACACAGTTGTTTACCGGAGTTCTGACCATTCTCGGCACGCTGATTTTCATGCTGACCCTGCACCCGGGCATCACCGCCCTCGTGGTACTACTGACTCCTGTTTCGCTTTTCGTTGCCAAATATATCGCCACTCACACCTATGACATGTTCCGCGCGCAGTCTGAGGTGCGCGGCGAGCAGACGGCGCTGATCGACGAAATGATCGGAAACCAAAAAATCGTCAAAGCATTTTCCATGGAAAAGCAGACCGCGGAGCACTTTGACCATGTCAACGAAAAGCTATCCGACTGCGCTCTGCGCGCGACGTTCTACTCGTCGCTTGTCAATCCCTCCACGCGGTTCATCAACGCTATGGTGTATGCCGGTGTTGCGCTGACCGGCGCTCTGACGGTTCTGCAACCGGGCACGGTATTCACCGTCGGAAAGCTTTCCTGCTTTCTGACCTACGCCAACCAATACACCAAGCCGTTCAATGAAATTTCCGGTGTTATTACCGAACTGCAGAATGCGCTCGCCTGCGCTGCCCGCATTTTTGAGCTGATCGAACAGCCCGCCCGCATGCCGGATGACCCGAACAGTGTCCCGCTGACCGACGTCAGGGGCAATGTCGGTCTTGAGAATGTAGCGTTCTCTTACGTTCCGGAGCGCCCGCTTATCCACGATCTGAATCTCCGGGTGGAATCCGGGCAACGCATTGCCATCGTGGGTCCGACCGGTTGCGGAAAGACGACGCTGATTAACCTGCTCATGCGCTTCTATGACGTCAACGAGGGAAGCATTTCGGTTGACGGCGTGGACATCCGCCATCTGACGCGAAAGAATCTGCGGCAGAGCTACGGAATGGTTCTGCAGGAAACCTGGATGAAATCGGGAACCATCCGCGAGAATATCACGATGGGTAAGCCCGACGCCACCGACGAGGAAATTGAAGCCGCGGCGCGGGCTTCGCACGCGCACAGTTTTATCAAGCGCCTCCCGAACGGCTATGATACGGTCATCGGGGAGGACGGCGGCAGTCTCTCGCAGGGGCAAAAACAGCTCTTGTGCATCACTCGTGTCATGCTTTGCCTGCCCCCGATGCTGATTCTCGACGAGGCAACCTCCTCTATCGATACGCGGACGGAAATCAAAATTCAGGACGCTTTCGCGAAACTGATGAGAGGCCGTACCTCTTTCATCGTGGCGCACCGACTGTCCACCATTCAGGACGCTGATGTGATTCTGGTCATGAAGGACGGAAACATCATCGAGCACGGCAAGCATGACGAGCTTCTGAGTGCCGGAGGTTTTTACGCAAAGCTGTACAACAGCCAGTTTGAACAATCCTGATGATACAATAAAGGGGCTGTTAAATTAACAGCCCCGCAAAAATGTCGGTCTGGATTTCGGATTTCGGGCATTTTGTGCGATCTTGGTCGTTTTTGCCCCGTATTCTTGACTTTTCGACCCTTTGGATGGCGAAACGGCGGCGTTCAGCTGCCGAGACCAACGTCGTAGGGGTGTGAAAAAATTCATTTTTGAATTTTTTCACACCCCCTTGCTTTTATTCGCACATGTCGGTCAGGCGGCAAAGAACAAGATTTTATCTTCTTCTCTCGTTGATTTCCTGCAACAGTGTATCGAAGAACGCGTCGGAAGCCATACTTCCCGTCTCGCCGTCCTTACGCGAGCGAACGGAAACGGTTCCTTCGGCAACCTCCTTGGCACCGATGACCAGCATATACGGAACTTTCTCGGTCTGAGCACCGCGGATTTTGTATCCGATGGTATTGTTACTTTTGTCGATTTCGGCGCGGATGCCGAGGTCCATGCACTTTTCGGTGAGTTGATCGCAGTAATCGTACTGCTCCTCGCCGATGGGAAGAATCTTGACCTGCGTCGGCGCCATCCAGGTCGGCAGAGCGCCTGCATATTTTTCAAGCAGGTACGCAAGCGTACGTTCGTAGCATCCGAGCGAGGTGCGGTGCAGAATATACGGTGTCGCCTGCTTGCCGTCGCGGTCGGTATATTCCATCCCGAATTTCTTGGCGAGCAACATATCAATCTGGATGGTGACGAGGGTGTCCTCCTTGCCGTGGACGTTCTTGTACTGAATATCCAGCTTCGGTCCGTAGAACGCTGCCTCGTCGATTCCGATGGAGTACTGGATGCCGAGGTGGTCGAGAATACGCTTCATCGCCGCCTGCGCTTCCTCCCACTGTTCAGGGGTTCCTTCGTATTTGTTGTGCGGGTTGGCGGGATCCCACTGTGAGAAGCGGAACGTGCAGTCCTCAAACAGACCGACTGTGCCGAGGAAATATTTTGCGAGGTCGAGGCAACGCTTGAATTCCTCCTCAAGCTGATCCGGGCGGACAATGTTGTGTCCCTCGGAGATGGTGAACTGACGCACGCGGATCAGACCATGCATCTCACCGGAATCCTCATTGCGGAACAGCGTGGACGTTTCGCCCAGCCGCATGGGAAGATCGCGGTAGGAGCGTTTCTTATTCAGATAGACCTGATACTGGAACGGGCAGGTCATGGGGCGAAGCGCGAAGCATTCCTTGGTTTCATCGAACGGGTCGCCGATGACGAACATGCCATCAAGGTAGTGATCCCAGTGTCCGGAAATCTTGAAGAACTCTCTCTTTGCCATCAGCGGTGTTTTTGTCAGCAAATAGCCCTCGCGCTGTTCCTTATCCTCCACCCAGCGCTGAAGCACCTGAACGACGCGGGCGCCCTTCGGCAACAGAACGGGAAGCCCCTGCCCGAGCGTGTCCACCGTTGTGAAATACTCCAATTCCCTGCCGATCTTGTTGTGATCGCGCTTTTTCGCCGCTTCCACGGCGGTCAGATGCGCGTTCAACTCCTCCTTTGTAGGGAATGCGATGCCGTAGATTCTCTGCAACTGCTTATTTTTCTGATCGCCCTTCCAGTACGCGCCCGTGCACTGTGTGAGTTTGAACGCTTTGACAGCTCCCGTCGAAAACAGGTGCGGTCCGACGCACAGATCGACGTACTCTCCTTGTCGGTAGAAGCTGATGACCTCTCCCTCGGGCAGCTCCTCGATCAGCTGAACTTTGTAGGGTTCCTCGCGCTCCTGCATCAGAGCGATTGCCTCGGCGCGCGGTAACTCAAAGCGCTGAATCAGCAGATTTTCCTTGACGATTTTCTTCATCTCATTCTCGATGGACTTCAGCACCTCAGCGGTGAAAGGAACATCGCTGTCAAAATCGTAATAGAAGCCGGATTCGATCGCAGGACCGATCGTCACCTTGGCATTGGGATAGAGACGCTTGACCGCCTGGGCGAGAATGTGGGATGCCGTGTGGTTGAACACATGTCTTCCCTCGGGGTCGGCAAAGGTCAGAAGCTCTACCTGCGCGTCACCGTCCAGCGTGTGTGTCATATCCGTCAGAACGCCGTTTACCTTTGCCACGATGTGGGCGCGTGTCACAAGCTCCGCCGCTTTTGCCGCGTCAAACACGGTCAGCGGAGCGTCAAATTCCATGGTTTTTTCTGCAAATTTTACTTGAAACATACCTTGATTTCCTCCGTTCATTTTGCTAAATCAAAACCCCGGGCAGACACATTGGTCTGTCCGGGGTGTGGATTTTTGTTCATCCGCACGGTTCCACCCGAGCTTTGTTCTCATTTCTATACACGATTTTCCATCGGTGGTACATCGGAGCGCCCGCATAAGAACCTCACAGCACGACGTTAATCGTAGTTCTCTCTCTGTATACCGGCAAAACCGACACATGTCCGATTCGCTTCCTCAACATTTTACTTCAAACCGCTCCGTTTGTCAAGAGGGTTTGAAAATTTATTTTATTTTCCCGCCGCGCTCTTTTTTCGGAGGTTGTAAGCAGAGTGCGGGTTCACAATATCGCGCCAATCCAGATCTCCGCGATCCAGCGCCGTAATCAGGACCTCTGCGGTCGCGATATTTGTCGCCACCGGGATGTTGTACATATCGCACAAACGGAACAGCTCATGTTCCACTTCGCTCTCTTTTTCACTCGGTCGTGTATCCCGAAAATCGAGCAACACATCGATTTCATTGTAGGCGATCCGGGAAGCAATCTGTTCCTCGCCACCCTGGTCTCCGGTCAGAAGACGTTCAATGGTTAGTCCCGTAGCTTCCGATATATACTTTGCCGTAATGCTTGTCGCATACAGATTATGCTTGCTCAGTATCCCGCAATACGCAATGCAGAACTGTGTCATCAATTCTTTTTTTGTATCGTGGGCAATAATAGCGATCTCCATTTCAACCATCCTCTCTGTTTTATCGAATTTGCTTGGAAACTGCCATACAAAACGCCGGAATCTTGTCGCTATGCACAACAAATATTGCCATATCGTTCTGATTTTATGCCTAATTATACCACACAAGTCCGATATTGTCAATATACGCTTCCTATTTTTGTCAGGTTACACAAAAGGATATAGCGCACGGTTCGGAATACGACAAAGAAACGGTTTTTCCGATGGTTTTCGCCCGGGGCGAGGTGCCCGAATCCCATTATTTTACCTCGACCAGCGTCACGCCGCTGTCGCCCTCGCCGTACTGTCCCAGACGATAATTCGCGATCCGGCGGTCTCTGCGCAAAAACTCCCACAGAGCTTTCCGCAACGCTCCTGTTCCCTTTCCGTGAATCAGGGACACGGTGTGAATCCCGTGAAGCTGCGCCTCATCGAGGTATTTGTCCACCGCAAGCCATGCTTCCTCACCGGTCATGCCGCGCAGATCGATCTCCGGCTTGAAATCATAACTGACCTGTGCACGAAAGTCGGATGCTTTTTTGCGGTCGCGGTCAGCCGTAATCACAAATGTGTTGTCATTTTCAATCAGTTGCAGATTGGAAATGTTGGTCTTGCTTGTAATGATTCCCGCCTTGACAGTCACGTTTCCCCGGCTGTCCGGATCGGTCAGAAGAATTCCCGGCTTGCGGATATTCATCAGCATGACCTCATCGCCTTTGTGCAGTGCACGCGGCAGAACGTAATTTTCGTTCCGCGTCTGCTCCTCCACCGGATCGATCAGCGCCTCGCTTGCCCGTATGTGCTCGCGGACGTTTCGCCGCGTCTCCTCCAGTTGCTGTGCCAGTCGGTCGGTCTGCTGAGCGCGGCGAACCTTGTCCGCCTGCTCCAGAATATAGTCGCTGGAAGCCTTGGCTCCTGTCAGAAGCGCCTGCGCTTTTTCCTTTGCCTTATTCAGCATTGTTTCCGATTCCGTCAACCGCTGGGAGATCTGCCGCTCGGCGCGGTTTTTGAATGTCTCGTACTCTTCCCGCAACCGATGCGCCGTCGCCTTCTCCTTTTCCATTTCCAATCGGCTTTGCTCCAGCTCACCGATCACATCCTCAAATTTTTTGTTATCCGCACTGATATAGGCTTTGGCATTCTCAACAATTTCATCGGGAAGCCCCAGCTTGGACGAGATGGCAAAGGCGTTGGATTTCCCGGGCGTGCCGATGATGAGGCGATAGGTTGGTTTGAGGGTTTCAACATCAAATTCACAGGACGCATTGCATACTCCGGGCGTGGATAACGCGTACGCCTTCAGCTCAGCATAGTGCGTGGTCGCCGCGCAGACAGCCCCGGCTTTCCGCACGGCGTCGATAATCGCCACTGCGAGCGCCGCGCCCTCCACCGGGTCGGTTCCCCCGCCCAGCTCATCGAACAGTACCAGCGACTTTGTGGTCAGATTTTTGAGAATGTCCACGATGTTGACCATGTGAGAGGAGAAGGTGGACAGCGATTGCTCGATGCTTTGCTCGTCACCGAGGTCCACGAGAACGCGGTCAAACAAGCACATCGACGACGGCTCCTCCGCCGGAATGTGCAGCCCCGACTGCGCCATCAGGCAAAACAGCCCGAGTGTTTTCAGCGCAACCGTTTTGCCGCCCGTGTTCGGTCCCGTAATAATGAGCGTATCATATCCCGTGCCATCTTCCTCGCGCCCGATAGAAAGATCAATCGGAACGACCTGATTTTTGTCGATCAGCGGGTGACGGGCACGCGTGAGCGAGACCATCCGCTGACCGGTGAGGGTCGGAGCAATGCCGCGCATTCTTGACGACAGCTCGCCGCAGGCAAAGATGAACGCCAGCTCCGTGATATTGCGGTAATTGAGGCTCAGTGCGGTCCCGGCGTCGCTCACATGCGCGGAAAGGGTCGCAAGAATTTTTTCAATTTCCCTCTCCTCCTTCGCGCGGAGCATACGTAGCTCGTTGTTAGCCTCGACAACCGGCATCGGTTCGATAAACAGCGTGGCGCCCGAGGCGGACGTATCGTGCAAAAGTCCCGGGACATCGCCTCGGTGCTCGGCACGCACGGGAATCACATACCTACCGTCCCGCGTAGTCACGAGATTTTCCTGCAGGTATTTGGCGTGAGTCCCACCGGAAATGTATTTCTGAAGAGTCTCCTTAATCCGGTTGTTGACGGAACGGATGTTGCGTCGGATATCTGCCAACGCACTGCTCGCTTCATCGGCGATCATGTCCTCCGCCAGAATGGAATGCGTGATTTCGCTCTCCAGGTGTCGGTTTGGGATCAGACGCTCAAACATTTCGTCCAGCGAGGTCTCGAAATTCCGGTTTTCCGTGCCGTATTCCCGCAATGTGCGGGAGGTTGTCAGAACGCGGGCAATATCAAGTAGCTCCCGAGGCGTCAGCACAGCGCCTTTTTCCGCACGCTCGCACGCGTCCCCGATGTCCACCACCATGCCGAACGATGGCATTCCCTTGGCGTCGGACATGCGTCTGGCGTCCGTCGTGCGCCGCAGACGCCGCAGAACGGTCCCGATCTCGTCCGATGGCATCAGCGTATACGCCATGGCGCGGCTTCCCTCCGTCGGGGCACATTCCGCCAACATTTCGCATACGCGATCAAATTCCAATGTAGATCGTGTTTTTTCCGTAATTTTCATGTTCGTCCTTTATCAAATCTTCACAGTTGCGAGTTCATGGCACTCCGCCGGAGCCGACGTCAAGCGCATATAAACTCCTCAAAATCTCTCGTTGGTTGTTTTTTTCTCTTACTATTAGATTTTCATAGCATAATACATCGAAAGTGCCTTGCTGTCGCAGTCCATGTGATAACGCAGAAATTTTTCTCCCGCCGTAGAAAACATGCGGATGTCCTCCGGATTTTCCATGCGGAACGACATCATCCGCTCCATCGGTGTCCGGAGTGCAAAGCGGATTGCCGCCAGCGCGTCTGCGGACAGAAGCACCGCGTCCGACACCGAGGTGCTGGGAACAACTCCGACACCGGGGAGCGCTCCGACCTGTCCGCCGCGACATTTGCCGCACAGTAAAGCCCCCTGCGTAATATCCAGCGTGAAGTTTTCCAGCGGAGAAGCCGCGCAAATATCCTCAACACGCCGCCCGCAACGCGGGCAGGAGCCAAGCGACGGGGACAGTCCCTGCATGGCAAGCACGCGCCATTCAAACACACCTTTAATCAGCAGATCGGGGTACGTTTCCCGCTCCAGAAACGCCAGACAATTCAGCAGAAGGCGCATCAGCTCCGCCGCCGGAACATCCGGTTCGCTCGCTAAGGACGCCACGTCGCAGAAGTACGAAGCAAGATTGAGCGCGTCGAGCCGTTGCGCGACGCCGTAAAAATTGTCTTTCAATTCCCCGGTGCGGAGCCAGTAAATTTCCCCGCGACGGTACAACTCGTAGTCTCCGTAGCAAAACACCTGGCTCAGTGACATCTGTGGTCCCTTGAGCGAGCGGGCGCCCTTGGCGATCACCGAAATTCTGCCAAGCGTTGGGGTCAGGAGCGTCAGGAGCACATCTTTATCCCTGCGCGCCCGGATAACAACACCCGGCGTATGGCACAATTCAGGCATAAGAACCTCCCTTTTGTATTTCGCACTTTCGGTTTTCGCAAACCGGTGGATCCCGACCGCGGTCAACGATCTTCTGTATAGCCGAAATTAGTCACGCTTCTCGCGCTGTCGCGCCAGTTTTCCTTGACCTTGACCCAAAGATTCAGGTACACCTTGCAACCGAGCAATTTCTCCAGATCCGCTCGTGCGTAGGAGCCGACGCGCTTCAGCTCCTCCCCATTCTTTCCTACGATAATCCCCTTGTGGGATGCCTTTTCGCAGAAAATTTCGGCACGGATGCGGGTCAGATCTCCCTCCTCACGAAATTCTTCGATCACGACCGCCACACCGTGAGGAACCTCTTTGTCAAGCGTTCGCAAAATTTTCTCGCGGATAATTTCGGCTGCCATTTGCCGGATTGGCTGGTCCGTTGTCATATCCTCCGGGAAAAACCACTCGGATTCACTCAGAAAGGCGCTGCATTCCGTCAGCAATACCTCGATATTCTTGCTGTTTTTGGCGCTCAGCGGAACAAATGCGTCAAATGCGTAACGATCTGCGTAGGTTTTCAGGCAAAGCGCAAGCTGTTCCGGCGTCACCGTATCCATTTTATTGACGGCGAGAATCGCGGGAAGCCCCGAGGATTCCAGAGAGGCGATCAGACGCTCCTCCACCTCACCGATCGGCTTCGCCGCGTCAACCATGACGATCACAGCGTCGGCGTCTGACAGCGTACTGTCCGCTTCCTTGACCATATACTCGCCGAGCGCGTTGCGCGGCTTGAAAATTCCCGGCGTATCCAGAAAGACAAACTGGTCGTCGTCGCGCGTGAGAATCCCGAGAATCCGGTTGCGCGTGGTCTGCGGTTTGTTGGACACAATCGCGATTTTTTCACGAATCATTGCGTTCAGAAGCGTCGATTTTCCTACATTGGGGCGTCCGACAATGGCAATATACGCCGTCTTTTTGTTACCCATCGTTAAATTTATCCTTTATGTCATTGATTTTATTTTTCTTTCGGTGCACGGGGATTTCCGCGCGAACTATCATTCAAAGAGAAAAGCGCTATCCTCGGAGATCAGGTCGGCACGCGCCGCGTCCGACAGGCGAATCACAATCGCCGTACGGATCGGATCGTCGCAGACATCCGCGCTGACAAACAGCACGTATTCCCCTCCGCGAACCTCGTACCGACGTATGTAGCACACATCCTCTGCCACGACGTGGAACGCGTACCCCCCGAAGTCATCCCATGTCAGCGCGGCTCCGCGGTCGGCAATCTGCATCAGCGTCTCTACCGGCATCCGGGCAGACTCCTGCACTCGTTCGCTCACCCATGTGTTGACCCGAAAAATGTTGATCGGTCCGCACAAAATCAAAAATAAGGCGATGCAGGCGAGAAAAGTCAGTAGGCGCGCGTGTGCCGTGAAAAAATTTTCCGTCCGACCGCGTGTCGGTTGCTCCGGAGCCTGCTTGTCCGCCGCCCGCACCACAGAAGTCGGTCTCACACGCCGATGTTTCGGATACGGCAAAAGGGGCCCCCCTCTCAGTCCGGTTCAGTTGAGTTTTGAGGTTCTCTTACGACCGAGAGCCCCAGGCGATCCATGATCTCGTGCTGGCGGCGGCGCATATCCAGCTCGTCCTGCTCGCATGTTTCGTGGTCATATCCCAGCAGATGGAGCATGGAATGAACGGTCAGAAACGCCATTTCCCGCTCGAAGGAATGTCCGTACTCCTGCGCTTGCACACGGGCACGCTCCGGATTCAGAACAATGTCACCCAACATATTCTCAACCTCATCAATGGGAGGCTCGCCTTTTTCGTTTTCGTAATCGAAGAGCGGGAATGAAAGTACGTCCGTGGCGGCGTCGATGTTCCGGAAACGGCGATTGATCTCCCGGATTCCCTCGTTGTCCGTAAAAGTCACGCTGACCTCGACGTCGTTACCGTATTGTTCATAGGCGAGCGTTTCAAGAATGGCGCGCCGAATGAGCATTTTTAACTTATAGTTGATTTTTTCTTTTTTTTGTTGATTTTCATAATAAACAATCACGTTCATTTTTCTCTGACTCCCTTACTCTTCCTGTTTTTTTGTCTTTTGTCGATTGGGTGAACCGTCCGGGGAAAATCCCCGTAGTTACTTTGAGTGATCGGTATATTTCTTATTATTTCTCTGGTGTGATCCCCACAACAGGCGTCGGTCGGACTGCCTGTTGTCGGAGATTTCCGCGGTGAGAGTCTCCTGCGGGTGGCGGTTGTGCTCGTAACGGTCGTACGCTTGGATGATTTTCTGCACCAGATGATGACGGACGACATCCTGTTCGCTGAAGCGGAACACGGCAATGTCCTCGACATCGGCAAGGATTCTGACCACCATCGACAATCCGCTCCGCACTCCTCGCGGCAGGTCTGTTTGTGTCAGGTCGCCCGTAATGACCGCTTTGGAATTGAAGCCAAGTCGCGTCAGAAACATTTTCATTTGCTCCGGCGTCGCATTCTGTGCCTCGTCCAGAATGATAAAGGAATCGTCCAGCGTGCGCCCGCGCATATACGCCAGCGGCGCGACCTCGATGGTCTGTTTTTCAACGCACGCCTGATAATTTTCCGGTCCCATCATTTCAAAGAGCGCGTCGTACAAGGGGCGGAGGTAGGGATCGATCTTACTTTGCAGGTCACCCGGCAAAAAGCCGAGTCTCTCTCCCGCTTCAATCGCCGGACGGGTCAGAATAATGCGGCTGACCTTTTTTTCACGCAAGGCTTTTACCGCCATGGCGACGGCAAGAAAGGTCTTCCCTGTCCCGGCAGGTCCCACGCCGAATACGATCGTGTTTTTCCGGATCAATTCAACGTATTTTTTTTGACCGACGGTCTTGGGGCGAATGGGTTTACCGCGTGTTGTCACAAGCAGGCTGTCCGACGTCATTTCGGACAATTCCTCCTGCCGTCCCGCCTGCGTCATGCTGATCAGATAGCGAAGAAATTGCTCGGTAATCTCATCGCCGCGTTGTGCCGCTTCGCAGAGCGCTCCGAGAACCTGCGCCGCGCGGTTGACATTCGCTTCGCCGTTGCCCTCCACGGACAAGGTGTCGTCCTCGCTCCCCTGCGGCGTCCGATTACGGACTTCCACGTCAAACGTATGCTCAATCAAATGAACATTGGAATCGAACATACCAAACACGCGCGCCGTTAATTCAGAATTCCCCGCGCGCACTGTCCTTACAAACTTCTCCCGGTTCATGCTGTTTCCTTTCCTGTGTTTTTCAAAGCAATGTCAACGGTGGGCGACGCCGCGCTTCCCGTTATTCGCCTGCTCCCGCTTCCGGAGTCTGCACCGAAAACGGTTTTTTCTCGGCGATATTTTCCACACACCGATAGCGACAGTTGATCGTATAATATTCCTCTGATACCGAGCGGCTCACGGCTTTCGAGAGCAAAATGCCCTGATCGGCGAGCGCTTCGTTCAGTTGACGTTCCAGCTCATCCTCCGCCATGCGCTCCGCCTGCTGTTCGCTCAGGCAGATTTCCCGCCATTCAAACGGGCGGGCGATAACCGTCTCCACAAAAATCGGGAGCGGCACACCTGAGCCAAGGCTGAAAACCTCCATCTTTTTTATTGTATCACATTCCTCCCCGAAATTTCCACTGTTTTTTGTAACTTTTATGGATTTTCCGAAAAAAAACAACGTTTTCTGCTCTGATTTCTGCGGCAGATAGCTTTTTTCCTGTTGTTTGAGCGGAATCTGCACGACCATTGTATGTTCTGTGACCGCCATGACCTGCCCGTTGGCGGTTCGTATCCGGTATCCGAAATTGCCGGAATCCCGTACGCCGCTGATCAGCAGGTCTCCTGCGCGAACCAGTTCTCCCGGTTTGACCACGACCTCCCCGGAAACGAGCCGCACCGACTCGATGATCCCGTCGCAACGTGCGACGAGATTGACCGGCTGTCCGGACGGTTGTCCGAAAGATTCATTCTCCGTCTTGGGCGGACGCATCAGCTCCCGGATCTGAACATACGCGACGGTTCCCTTCAGATTCACGCTGATCCACGCGACCTTGTCCGAGCGGGAAAGAATCCGCCGCTCGATCGCGTCCGTATCCATCTTGGGAATCCAGGACCCGACACGCAGACCGCACTCGTCCAATTCGTCCACGAACGCCGTGACGTCGATGCTCTCCTCCCCATCCACGCGAACGTCCCAAATCACGTTTCCCGCCATATAGAAAAGGACGAACGCAAGCACGGCGCCGATCAGGAGTCCCATGCGCCTGCGGTACCGATAAAACCAAAGGGGGAGCCCTCCCTTGCGCTCCAGTCGGATATTGATTCCGCGCGACGCGCACAGCAAACAAAGTCGCGTGGTGTAGCTCAGCCGACAACGAATACGGAGGTCCTCATCGATTATCTTTTCTACTAAATCCGCTTGTTCTTTGGAGACAGCAGTCTCCTGAGAGGTTGAAGCGCCACCACACTCCCCCTCCGCGCCATGGTCCGCGCCGGGAAGTGGTATCCTGCGACGGGGCGTTGTTTTTCTTTTTCTCCGACTCCGCTCGCCCGTGCTTGACCCGTGAACCTTTTTGGTGTGTCGCGCGGAGTGTGTTTCCCCTGCGAGCGGCGTGTATAAAATTCCGTACTGGTGGCACAAATTGAGAAAACAAGCCGCATGTTGCTTCTTTACTACATAGTCCCCGTAACCGAACAGAATAAAGTCAGCTTTCATTTTCATAATCATCTCTTCGCTTTTGCGAAATTTTCCTTTCTTACGGAATCGGCGTGGGATTTCTCCGTTAAGCATTGTCGTAAACGGCAAAAATTCAGATTGTCGGCTGTTTTATACTCATTTTTCAGATTTTGCACCGTCTCCGCTTCGCTCGCACCGCCCACTAAGCGTCACCTCCCGGATTTCTCCCTCGATCACGACCGCATCCGCGTGATAGCTCAAGCAAACAAGTGAGGTCCCGTGCACGCTCAGAAATCCGATGTCTGGATCCTCCACCTGAAGAGAGATGCACGTGGGATCGTAACAAACGATATCGCGGCACCCCTGAATGAGAACATTTCGCCCTCCTGTCAGCTCTGCGCGGCAAACGCGCAATGTCAAACGGTCGTATGCCTGCCGGAGTTTTGAACGTAACGAGGGGTTTTTACTGTGCTCTTTCATATGTAGGCGACCATGGCTTTCACAAAACGAAAGCCTCCTTTCTTACATAGTCGGAAGTTTAACGGTTGACGGTCGACAGTCGACGGTCGACGGTTATCCGACCCGTTTTCTCTGCCGGATTCGAACTATCCACGCGACTGACGCGATCAAAAAGAAAATCAGAAAGACCGTGCCGACCAGAGAAATTTTTGCCCCCCCTCCGAGAGTTTCCGAAAAAGTGCTGTGAAGCGGTCGGGGAACGTTCAGCGAATCAAACATTCCCGTCAGGGTAAGGAGAGTCATTCCGCCGAGGCAAAAGCCCGTTTGCATCAGGCGCGACAGCCAGAACCAGCCAAGCGACAGCGGGCACTCCGTACACACGGAAAAAATCTGGCAGTGCACAGAAAGTCCCGCCCAGCCGAGAAATGCCGCGCACAAGAGGAGCGCCGTGGTGCCTCCGGACAAGGCGGAAGCCTCGCATACCCCGGTCGTCATTTCAAACAAGCCGAACACCAGGGTCCTGACAACGGGCGGCAGTAGCAATGCGTCGCAAAAAGAGGTCAGACATCCGATCAGCGCGCTGAACAGGATGACGGTTGCGCAAACATTCAGCATCGAGGATGCCGCTCCCGTCACGGACTCTGAAAACATGCCGAGATGGAAGGAAAAATCAGTTTCTCTCCCCGGCGTCGTTTTCCCGGAACGCGACGGAATCGCATCCCAATTCCCTCCGTGCGGTAGTATTTTTCGAAAGATGCAACCGGTCAAAAAAGCCGCGCACAGCGCCATTGTAAACAGAATCCACCCGAGACGCACGTCGCCGAACAATCCGGTGCCGACGGCGCCGACAACGAAAGCGGAGCTCGGTATGTTGCCGCAGCAAATAATCTGGTGAAGCTCCCTTTTGCTGAGCTTGCCGTTACGGTAATAGGCTGACGCGGTGCGCGCACCGACAGGAAATCCGCACAGCACGCCAAGCGTCAGAGCGCACATTCCCTCCTCTCCGACACCGAGCGCGGGACGAAGCGCGCGACAAAGCGGTCTTGACAGCATTTCCCCGACGCCGCTCCGCACGATAATTTCAGCGATAACCATAAAGGGAAACAGGGTTGGTATCATGACTCTTGCGCACAAAAGCAATCCTTTGTTGACAAATTCAATCGCCAGTTGAGAATTTTTCACAAACAACGCGACTATAAAGACGAGAAACGCTCCGAATATCATCCGACTGACCGAAAATCTTTGTTCTGTCATTTTATTTCCCCGCAATTCCGGGCATTATCAGGACTGACAAGATAAATCTCCGGTAAGTCCTCGATAGTCCGCACCTGTAACATCTTACGCGCGGAGAGTGAAAGATATGCCGTGCGGCGCCAGCGTGGGGTCAAAAATTCACAAAGAAATCACAGAATCCCCTTGTATATATCGGAAAATTCGGTTATAATACAGGTATTCTCGCAATGGCGCTTTTCCGGAGGGAAACGATGAACTATATCATATCCGAACAGCAGGACGGTATGCTTTTGCGGACATATCTCCGGACGGTTTGCCGCGTTTCTTCCCGTCTGCTTTCGCGACTGAAGCAAACGCCCGGCGGGATCACCCTGGATGGCGAACCGGTTACGGTACGCGCCCGTTTGAGAGCGAACGCGGTACTTTCCCTGGCGATTGAGGATCAAAGTTCTGCTACCTCCGCGATGACAACCGCGCCGCTTACTTCGGTCGTACCGCGTGCCTTGCCTTTGCAAATCCTGTACGAGGATGGGTATATTCTGTTATGCAACAAGCCCGCAGATATGCCGACGCATCCGTCGCACGGTCATTTTGACGATACCCTGGCGAACGCCGTCGCCGCCTACGAGTTGTCGCACGGACGCCACGCCCCGGTTTTCCGACCGATTACCCGCCTGGATCGGAATACGAGCGGAGTTGTTCTGATCGCGCAGACACAGCTTGCCGCGTCCCGACTGTCTGAGGATATGCGGCTGGGAAATATCCGGAAAACATACTATGCCCTGCTTTGCGGCGCAATGCCGGAGAAGCAAGGGGAGATACTGACAGGCATTCGCCGCGCGCAGAAAAGTGTGATTTTGCGCGAGGTCTGTGACATTGACGAGCCAAACGCCGCCGTCGCGCGTACGCGCTATGAGGTTGTTGCGTCGTGGCAGACGGAGGACGGCTCCGTGCGCTCATTGGTGAGGGCAACGCCCCTGACCGGGCGGACACACCAGCTCCGGCTACACTTTGCCGCGAGCGGCGCCCCCGTTCTTGGCGACGGTCTCTACGGGTATGGCGAGGTACCGGATTTCTGTGGGCATGCGTTGCACGCAAAAACGCTGTCGTTTTCCCATCCGGTCACCGGTACGGCGATGACCGTCGATGCGCCGTTACCGACAGGTTTTTTGTCAATAATCCCATCCGAATATCAACCTCTTATTGAATAATACAACCAAACGATTACAGAAAGGATGCTTTTTGCAAAAGCCACCTCGAAAGCATGACAAACAATTCGCCCTTGTTGCCAAGCACCTCCCCTGAAAAAGTACATTCTTCCCCCCAGTCCGCCAAGCGCCCGAGCCTGTCCCGCGCATGCCTTGGAATTTTTATCACAACAGGGGTCAGCCTCCTGCTGTACGGGGTGATGCGGCTCTCTCCGTCCTTTTCCGACGGGTTTAACCGTTCCATCAGTCAGTTTCTGCGGACGCTGTTCGCCCGGCTGACTGCATGGATTCCTTTCTCCCTGGCGGAAGCGATGGTTCTGTTCCTCCCTGTCTTTCTTGTGCTTGTCCTCACGCACGCTATCCGCAACAGAAGTGGGAGCTGGCGCTCGGTCGGGGTTTACTTTTTGGAACTACTCAGCGTTGCCTGCGTGTTTTTGATTCTCTTCATCTGGATGTTTGCCGCCGGGTACAACGGACGCACCATTGACGCTCCCGAAAAGCTGGACCTTCGTCAGGTGGAGCCGACCGCGGAGCAGCTTGCTGACGTTGCACGGACGCTTGTTGAGCACATCAACGAGGAGAGTGCAAATGTCCATTTCCGCTACCATGATTTTTCCGCGATGCCGTACACGCTTGATGAGTTAAACCGAAAACTGACGGCGGCGTATGAGACGTTCTGCGCCCAAAAGTCATGGATCGAAACCTTTCCGTGTCGTGTCAAGCCGGTCATGTCCAGCGACCTCTGGTCTTACACGCACATCACCGGAGTGTATACCTTTTTCACCGGCGAGGCGAATATCAACACGGTTTTCCCGGATTATTCCATTCCTTACACCGCGGCGCACGAGCTTGCGCACCAACGCGGCATTTCCCGCGAGGATGAGGCGAATTTTGTTGCCTTTCTCGTATGTATCGGGTCGGACGACGCGTATATCCGATACAGCGGCTACCTGAGCCTGTATGAATTTGTTGCGGACGCGCTGTATCAATACGACTCCGACCTCTATCGCGAGGTCAAGCAAACGCTCTCCATAGATGTTCGTTACGAAATGTACGCGTACAGTTGCTTTTTTGACAAATACCGCGACTCGACCGTCGGCACGATCAGCGGCGCGGTCAATGACGCTACCATCAAAATTCAAGGCTCCCGCGACTACGACGCAGTTGTCGATCTGGTGGTTGCCTACTATAATAAATGACTGATTCCCCCGACACCACCTGTGTCATCAAAAAGACGCAGTCACTATCGTCGGGGGCTTTTTTCTTTCTTTCCGAGAAGGTGTGACACCTTCCCCACCATCACCGCCGAAGCGTTTTCCACCTCGCGGTGATGGAGGCACAGAAACACCACATTGATCAAGGTCATGTTTCCGATGGAAAAATCCGACAATGTCCACACCCCGGCAGGGGCGACAACCGCCCCAATCACGCAAAACAGGCTGTACATCCAAAGGCAAATCCGCCGTGTCCACTGCCCGATCGCACGCTCCCGGCTATCTCCGACCATGTAGTCGCAACAACAGACTGCGTAGTGCGACCAGCAAAGTACCGTTGCCAAGCCGAAAAACAAAACCGCGATGCTGAGAAAAATTCCCGCGCCATGCCCCAACAGCGCCTCATACGCCCTCAATGTCATCAGCATCGGGGTCGCTCCCAGACTGCTGACATGATCCCATGCCAACAGGATTACAAGCGCCGTCATAGTGCACAGGACATGAGTGTCCACAAAAACTTCAATGATTCCCATGCACCCCTGTGTGGCGGCGTCCTTGATCTGTGAGGAGGCGTGTGCCATCGGGGAGGTTCCGCACCCAGCCTCATTGGAAAGCAGTCCCCGCATGGTTCCGTAGCGCATGCCGCGAGAGAACAGAAAGCCCAGCACACCGCCAGCCGCACTTTTCGGATGCAGCGCATCCCGGAAAATTTCGCCGAGAACATGCGGCAACCGATCGTGTTGTCCTGCAATTGCCACGGCGGAAACAACCACAAATCCGACGGTCATCAGCGGAACCAGTCGTTCCGTGCAGGCGGAGATTCCGTTGGCACCGGTCGCACCGACTGCCAGCGTAATCAGCGCAATGCCGAGCCCGATTGCCCACACGGGAAGGTGAAAGCTCGCTTCCAGCGCCCCCGCAACGGCGTTGACCTGTACCACGCATCCCATGCTGAACGCGTCCAGCAAACACAGTACGGTAAAGACCATCGCCGCGATTTTGCCGAGCGTTCTGTTCCGCTTTCCTGTGTCGCGCATATAATACATTGCACCGCCGCGGATTCCCCCGGACAGCATGACCCGATGACCCAGTGCGAGCACCACCTCGGCGTATTTTAGCAGCATCGCCAATGTAGCGCTAACCCACATCCAAAAAATTGCCCCCGCGCCTCCCATGGCAATCGCCGCGGAGACGCCGACCAGATTCCCGACTCCCAGCGTTCCAGCCAGCGCCATGGACAATGCCCGCAGGGGAGAAATTCCGTCCGTCCGATTTCGGCTGTCAAGAACGGAGCGCAGTAGGCGGATCGGGTGTAAAAACGGGAACGCCCGCAATCGGAACAAGTAAAAAACGCCCGTGACCAAAAGAAAAAGCGGGACAGCCACGCCCAGAATGTTTTGGTTCCACCAAGAAAAAATTGTCACAGCATTTCTCCTTTTCAGCCCGATATACATGTGAAAATGCGCGCCGAACCCCGGTGGTTCCTCCCTTTCCCCGACGACTGCCGCGCACAATTGTAAATAAAATGTGAACTTATAAAAAAGCTCTTGATTTTTTCCAAAATTAGTATAAAATATAATCATGGTTTGGCACTCAGCATCAAAGAGTGCCAAGGTCACACTCTCGGCGTGCCTCCAAGCGGAAGTTTCCGCATGGCGGCGAGCGCCGATAATTTCAAGGAGGTATTTGAATTATGACTATCAAACCGTTGGCAGACAGAGTTGTAGTGAAGATGGTTGAGGCGGAGGAAAAAACCAAGACCGGCATCATCCTGACCGCAAGTGCACAGGAAAAGCCGCAGATCGCCGAGGTAGTTGCCGTCGGTCCCGGCGGAATGGTCGATGGACACGAGGTAACGATGGAAGTCAAGGTCGGTCAGAAGGTCATCACCAGCAAGTACGCGGGAACGGAAGTCAAGGCGGATGGTGTTGAGTATAACATTGTGCGTCAGAGTGACATTCTTGCGATCGTGGAGTGATCTTCGGATGTACCGAAATCAATATATGTAAAGAGGAGAGTAAATATTATGGCAAAAGATATTCTTTATGGAATGGAAGCGCGCAACGCCCTGACGCGCGGTGTGGATAAACTGGCGAATACGGTAAAGATTACCCTGGGTCCCAAGGGACGGAACGTGGTGCTCGACAAAAAGTTCGGCTCTCCGCTCGTTACCAACGACGGTGTGACCATCGCCAAGGACATCGAGCTGGAGGATGCCGCTGAAAATATGGGCGCTCAGCTTGTCAAGGAAGTGGCAACCAAGACCAATGATGCCGCCGGCGACGGTACGACGACTGCTACCCTGCTCGCGCAGGCGTTGGTTCGCGAGGGCATGAAGAATGTGACTGCCGGCGCCAACCCCATGGTTCTGCGCAAGGGCATGAAGAAGGCAGTGGACCGTGCGGTTGAATGTCTTGCCGCCAACTCACAGAAAGTCAGCGGCAAATCGGACATCGCCCGCGTCGGTACGGTTTCCGCAGGCGACGAGGTGATCGGTCAACTAATTGCCGATGCCATGGAGAAAGTAACCTCCGACGGCGTGATTACGGTTGAGGAGTCCAAGTCCGCCGACACCTACTCGGAGGTGGTTGAGGGCATGCAGTTTGACCGCGGGTACCTGTCGCCCTATATGGCAACGGACATGGACAAGATGGAGGCAGTGCTGGACGACGCGCTGGTTCTCATTACGGATAAGAAGCTGTCGAACATTCAGGACGTTCTTCCCCTGCTGGAGCAGATTGTTCAGGCAGGCAAGAAGCTGCTGATTATCGCCGAGGACGTTGAGGGCGAGGCTTTGACGACTCTGGTTCTGAACAAGCTCCGCGGCACGTTCACCTGCGTTGCGGTCAAGGCTCCCGGCTTTGGCGATCGCCGCAAGGAAATGCTGCGTGACATTGCCATTCTGACCGGCGGCGAGGTCATCTCCTCCGAGCTGGGTCTGGAGCTGAAGGATACGACGCTGGCACAGCTGGGTACTGCCCGCCAGATTAAGGTCAACAAGGAGAACACGATCATTGTCGGCGGCGGCGGAAACTCTGACGACATCAAAGCCCGCATCGCGCAGATCCGTACCGCGATTGAGACGACGACCTCTGATTTCGACCGCGAGAAGTTGCAGGAAAGACTCGCAAAGCTCGCCGGCGGTGTTGCCGTCATCAAGGTCGGCGCCGCTACCGAGGCTGAGATGAAAGAAAAGAAGCTCCGCATTGAGGACGCGCTCAACGCAACCCGCGCGGCTGTCGAGGAAGGCATGGTTGCCGGCGGCGGTACGGCTTACTTGAACATCATTTCCGAGGTTGCCAAGCTGATCGACACGACCGAGGGTGACGAGCGCACCGGTGTCCGTATTGTTGTCAAGGCACTGGAAGAGCCGATCCGTCAGATCGCGGCAAATGCAGGCGTAGACGGTTCCGTGATTGTGGACAAGATCATGAACAGTGGCAAGATCGGCTACGGCTTCGACGCATACAACGAAGTTTACTGCGACATGATCAGCAGCGGCATTGTTGACCCGACCAAGGTGACGCGCTCTGCCCTCCAGAACGCGGCGTCCATCGCATCTGTGATTCTTACCACCGAGTCGCTGGTTGTCAACCAGAAGGAAGAGGTCCCCGCGGCTCCTGCCGGTGGCATGGGCGGCGGCATGGGCGGAATGTATTGATTCCGCGGTAATTCAATATCGCAAAAAAGTCCCCGCAGTGCCCATTCGGTACTGCGGGGACTTTTCGTCGCTACGCGCAAAATTACATCTTTTTTTTCAGGTGGTCGAGGGCGCCTTTTTCCAGACGCGAGACCTGTGCCTGCGAAATTCCGATCTCGTCTGCGATTTCCATTTGGGTTTTGTTCAGGTAAAAACGCATGGTAATAATGTGCCGTTCGCGTTCGGTCAGTGTTTTCATCGCGTCCTTGAGCATGATGTTTTCCAACCACGACTGATCGCTCTCATCGCTGAGTTGATCCATGACATACACTGAGTCGCCGTTCTCCGTAAAAACCGGCTCGTACAGGGAGATCGGTTCCACAATGGATTCCATTGCGCGCAGAACCGCCTCTTTTTTTTCGCCCAGCTTACTGGCAAGCTGTTCCATATCCGGCTCACTCTCCTTTTCGCGAATCCATTCTTCCCTCGCCTGAAGCGCGCGATAGGCAAGATCACGCATAGAGCGACTGATTCGAATTGAATTGTTATCGCGGAGGTAACGTCGGATTTCCCCGATAATCATCGGAACGGCGTACGTGCTGAACTTTACATCCAACCCAGTGTTGAAATTATCAACCGCCTTTACCAGTCCGATGCAACCAACCTGAAACAAATCATCCATATTCTCGTGTCTGTTGGTGAACCGCTGAATAATGCTCAGAACCAGGCGCAGATTCCCGCAGATTAGGGCGGAGCGCGCATCCTTGTCCCCTTTTTTTGTCCGTATCAAAAGGTCTTTCTTCTCCGCGTCGCTCAGCACGGTCAGCTCCGAGGTGTTGACGCCGCAAATTTCAACCTTGTTATAATACATGGATACTCCTTTTTGACGTAAAGTTATATTTCCCGTCAAAAAGGAGTATTGTCATCAGAATTTATCTTTTATTCAGAGGGAGCGGTGCCTGATTTTTCCTGTCCGGCAGTCGGCTTTCTGTATCAAATGAGGCTTAATTAATCCGCCTGAACCAGCCGATACTTCCCTGCGCCGTCCGAAATCACGGCACTGCGATAAAAAACCTCACACGCCCGCGCCATGTAACCAAGATCCTTTGCGCCTGCGGTCTCATAAGCCGAGTGCATCGCAAGCTGTGCCAGACCGATATCCACCGTCAAAAACGGCACTCGCGTTGCCGCCAGATTTCCAAGCGTCGAACCTCCGCGCATGTCGGAACGATTCGCAAAGGTTTGCATCGGCACCTCCGCGCGCTTGCAGATCTCGCTGAACAATGCCGCGCTGACCGCATCGGTGGAATACGCCTGTCCCGCGTGGCATTTCACAACAATCCCCCCGTTCATATAGGGGCGGTTCTGTGCGTCGGCATATTCCGGGTGATTGGGATGAACGGCGTGGGCATTGTCGGCGGAGAGCATCATGCTGTTCGCCATCCGGCAATATCGTCCGTCGGGATTTTTCCCCGCGATGGCGTGTTCAATGCGCGCAACAGTATCCTCAATCATAGAGGAGGAGGCACCTTGTCTTGTTGCACTGCCGACTTCCTCATTGTCGAAAACCGCAAGCATTGGGATGCTGTTTGGCATGCAAGAGACGTCGCAATTCACGGAAACGGACAGAAACGCCTGAAGGGCGGTATAGACGCACATCAGGTCATCCAGGTGAGGAGCGGAAATATATTCCTCGTTTACCCCCCAGCGGCATCCCCTCTGGCGAACATACAAAAACAAATCATGTGCGAGAATTTGTTCTTCTTTCACCCCGATTTCGCTTGCAAATTGATTTTTCAGCGAATTGGTTGATTTTTCACCAACCAGCGGAAGCATATCCACCTGGGGATTGAACGAAAAGCCATCGTTGATGTTGCGGTTCATGTGGATAGCGACATTCGGAATCAGAGCCAGATCGCGGTCAACGCGGACAAGGCGGCTCTCGATCTCCCCGGCTTCGTTTCGTATCATCACGCGCCCGGCAACCGACAACGGGCGGTCCAGCCAAGTGGAACAGATCATTCCACCATACTTTTCAACATTGAGCTTTGTGTAGTGATCCAGTACTACCTCCTCGCAATCCGCCTTGAGTTTGAACGAGGGCGAATCGCCGTGAGCGGCAACTACCTGATACCCCGTGGCTTCTTCCGGGTGTGGGGGAAGTCGGAACGCCAGAACGGAAGAATCGTTGCGTGTGACATAATATCGCTTTCCCGCGCGGAGCGTCCACGGTTCTGACTCGCAAAGCCCAACAAAGCCCGCTCGGTCCAGCGCTTTTCGAATCTGATCCACCGTATGATACGCGGTTGGGCACGCTTCGATCCAATCAAAAAGCCCCTGTACCAGCGTTTCCTCCTGCCACTGTTTCATTTTTGTTTCTCCCTTTCACTCTTTTATTTGTTCTCATTTTTTATTTCTGTCCTCTGCCTTGAGGGGCGCCCACCTGTGATTTTGTCTTTGTCTCTTATTTCCCGGTGTGTGGTGGGACGAGTGGCGTCGGTTGTCTCCGCCGCAAATTGCGTTGAAGAAAAACAAAGCAATACCCGCCCGCGTCACTACATCATACTATAAAATTCCTTAAATATCAAGCGGTTTTGAAAAATTCATAAAAAAGCGAGGTCTTCACCCGCCAAAGGGTAAAAACCTCGCTTCGGTCATAGAGTCAACGGCACACACGGGACCGTTCAAGGTGTTCCTGGATGGCGCGAATAAACTCGGAGCTGTTCACCGCGGTGACTTTTGTTCCGTCCTCCACCAGGTGCGCCAGATCCTTTGTCATGATGCCGTCATTCAGAGTCTGGATGCATGCATGCTCCAGGCGATCCGCGAAGTCGACCAGTTCCGGCAGATCATCCAGCTCGCCACGCTTGCGCAAAGCCCCGGTCCACGCGTAGATGGTCGCCATCGGGTTGGTCGATGTCTCTTCGCCCTTCAGGTAGCGGTAATAGTGCCGCGTCACCGTTCCGTGTGCCGCCTCATACTCGTACTTCCCATCGGGAGAAACCAACACCGATGTCATCATGGCAAGCGAGCCGAACGCCGTGGACACCATATCGCTCATCACGTCGCCGTCATAATTCTTGCACGCCCAAATGAATCCGCCCTCACTGCGGATAACACGCGCCACCGCGTCATCAATCAGGGTGTAGAAATAGGTGATTCCCAGCTTTTCAAACTCCGCGCGGTAGGATTCTTCATAAATTTCCTCAAAAATCAATTTGAACGTCTGATCGTACTGCTTGGAAATCGTGTCCTTGGTCGAGAACCACAGGTCCTGCTTCGTCGCGATCGCGTAACGGAAGCAAGAGTGGGCAAAGGAACGGATGGAGGAATCCTTGTTGTATTGTCCTTGGAGAACGCCCGGACATTCAAAATCGTAGATGGTACGGCGGGTTTCCTTGCCGTCTTTATCCGTGAACAGGAGCTCCGCCTTCCCCTCTCCCTCGATTCTCATTTCGGTCGCCTTATACACGTCGCCGTACGCGTGACGCGCGATGGTAATCGGCTTCTTCCAGTTGCGCACGACCGGTCTGACCGAATCGATCAGAATCGGTGCGCGGAACACGGTTCCGTCCAGAATGGCACGGATCGTCCCGTTCGGGCTTTTCCACATTTCGGAAAGATGATATTCCTCAACTCGCTGACAGTTCGGAGTAATCGTCGCGCACTTCACGGCGACACCGTGTTTTTTCGCGGCTTCGGCAGACGCCACCGTGACGGCGTCCTTTGTCCGCTCGCGCTCCCGCAATCCTAAATCGTAGTATTCCGTCTTTAAATCCACGTACGGAAGAATCAACTCATCCTTGATCATCTTCCATAGAATCCGCGTCATTTCGTCGCCGTCCATTTCAACAAGCGGCGTTTTCATCTGGATTTTTGCCATGTTGATTTTTTCAACCTCCCCACATCATTTCCTGTTTTCCGCGTCACGGGTATACGTCAAAAGCCCGCCGGCACGCAACATCGCCTTCTGTCGCTCCGTAAAGTCTCCACGCAGTTTTATTTTTCTACTATTGGTTGTATCGGTCAAAGTGAATTCACCGCTATCCAGCGATTCCATAATATTTTCCAACACCAACTCATCGCCCTGCGCCAAAAGCTCATAGTCCTCCGGATCGGCAAAGGTCAGCGGCAGGATTCCCGCGTTGATAAGGTTTGCCACGTGAATCCGCGCGAAGCTTTTAACCACCACAGCACGCACACCCAGGTAAAGAGGCACCAGCGCCGCGTGCTCGCGCGAGGAACCCTGTCCATAGTTGACCCCGCCGACAATAATCGACTGCCCTGCCGCCATCGCGCGTTCCGCAAAGGTTTCGTCACAGACGGCAAAACAGAACTTCGACAGGTACGGAATATTGGAGCGGTACGGCAGAATTTTCGCGCCCGCCGGCATGATGTGGTCGGTCGTGATGTTGTCGCCGACCTTCAGCGTCAGCGGAGCCTTGATCGTGTCCGCCAACGGAATGGGGCTCGGGAAAGGTTTGATATTGGGACCGCGCAGAACCTCGACGTTTGCCGCCTCATCCGCGTCCGCGGGCATCAGCACTGCCGAGTCATTGATTTTGAAGGCGTCGGGCATGGAAATCTCCGGGTACGCCCCCAGTGTCCGCGGGTCGGTGATGTGCCCCGTCAGAGCGGACGCCGCCGCGACCTCGGGAGAAACCAGGTAGACCTGTCCGTCCCGCGTCCCGCTTCTTCCCTCGAAATTCCGATTGAAGGTACGCAGGGAGACGCCGCCGGAATTCGGCGAGAAGCCCATGCCGATGCAAGGACCGCAAGCACATTCCAGAACCCGGGCGCCGGACGAAAGAATATCGGACAGTGCGCCGCAATCCGCCAGCATGCTCAAAACCTGGCGGGAGCCGGGCGAGACGGAAAGGCTCACAGAATCGGCGATCTTTTTGCCTTTGAGAATGGCGGCAACGCGCAGCATATCACGCAGCGACGAGTTGGTACAGGAGCCGATACACACCTGATCGACCTTGACGTCGCTCAGTTCCTCCGCGCTCTTGACATTGTCGGGACTGTGCGGGCAAGCCAGCAGGGGTTTCAGCGTGGACAGATCAATGTCGATCTGGCGGTCATAAACCGCGTCTGCGTCGCTCGACAGCGGCACGTAATCCTGCTCGCGCCCCTGTGCCTTCAAAAAGGCGCGGGTAACGTCGTCCGACGGGAAAATAGACGTGGTTGCGCCCAATTCCGTCCCCATGTTGGTGATGGTCGCGCGTTCCGGAACGGTCAACGTTGCAATGCCCTCGCCGCCCCATTCAATGATGTAGCCGACGCCGCCCTTGACGGACAGAATCCGCAAAATTTCCAGGCTGACGTCCTTGGCACTGACCCACGGCGACAGCTTGCCGCGGAGATTGACCTTCAGCATTTTCGGCATCGTGATGTAGTAAGCACCGCCGCCCATGGCAACGGCAACGTCCATTCCGCCCGCGCCAAACGCGAGCATTCCGATACCGCCGCCCGTGGGGGTGTGGCTGTCCGAGCCGATCAGCGTTTTCCCCGGAATTCCGAAGCGTTCCAGATGTACCTGGTGGCAAATACCGTTACCGGGACGCGAAAAGCGGATTCCGTATTTTTTTGCGACAGACTGAATATACCGATGGTCATCGGCGTTTTCAAAGCCGGATTGGAGAGTGTTGTGGTCCACGTAGGCGACGCTCAGTTCCGTGCGCACCCGCGGGATTCCGATTGCCTCAAATTCCAGATACGCCATGGTTCCCGTCGCGTCCTGCGTCAGCGTCTGATCCATACGAAGCGCAATCTCATGTCCGGGTATCATTTCCCCGGAAAGAAGGTGCGCCTTAATAATTTTTTGTGCGATGGTCAAGCCCATTGTCTTGATTCCGTTCCTTTCCACATGTGTTTTCTCGCCCGGGCGGATTAAATGCTCTTGTGGTGTTGCCCGGAAAAGCGATCCCCGGCAAGCTCGCCGATCTTATGCTCCAGCTCGTTTGCCGAAAGCGAGGTCAGCCGCCCGTTGTCGTATTCCGCATCGACCCACGCCTTCAACTCTTCGACCAGGGGGTCACGCTTATCAATCTTGTCTTCCCCCTCCAGCCCGTAGTTCTGGTTGATCCAGTAAGCGATTCCCGCCAGTCCCGAGGTTTTGGAAACCATAACGCCGGCGCCGCGGTTGAGAATCTTCTTGGTATCGAAAATATTGTAAATTTCTTCGTCCTTCATCAGTCCGTCGGCGTGGATTCCCGCGCGCGTCACGTTGAAATCGCGTCCGACGAACGGCGTCATGTTCGGGATGTTATACCCGATCTCATCGTGAAAATACCGGGCAATATCGGTAATCGCCGTCGGGTCCATGCCGTCAAACGAGCCGCGCAACGACGCGTACTCGAACACCATCGCCTCCAGCGGGATGTTGCCCGTCCGCTCACCGATGCCGAGTAAGGAACAGTTGACCGCGCAGGCGCCGAACAGCCATGCGGTAGACGCGTTTGTCACCGCCTTGCAGAAATCGTTATGACCGTGCCATTCCAGCTGTTCACTGGGGACGTCCGAATAATGCTGTAAGCCGTAAATAATACCGGGAACGCTACGCGGCAGCGCAACTTCGGTGAACGGGATGCCGTAACCCATCGTATCGCACGCACGGATTTTGACGGGAATCTTGGCGTCGGCGCTCATCCGCATCAGTTCATTGACAAACGGGACGACAAAGCCGTAGAAATCCGCCCGCGTGATATCCTCCAGGTGGCACCGGGGGATGATTCCTGCCTCAAACGCGTCGCCGACGGTTTTGAGATAATAATTCATCGCCTCGCGCCGCGTCATATTCATTTTTTTGAAAATGTGGTAGTCCGACGCGCTGACAAGAATGCCCGTCTCCTTGAGCTTAAGATCCTTGACCAGTTTGAAATCCTCGCGCTTCGCGCGAATCCACGTCGTGATCTCCGGGAAGCGCAAGCCGAGATCGCGGCACGCCTCCAGAGCTTCTCTATCCTTTTGACTGTAAATAAAAAATTCGGTCTGGCGGATGATTCCCTTGGGACCGCCAAGCCGCGACATCAGACGGTAAAGATCAACAATCTGTTTTACCGTGTACGGCTCCTGCGACTGTTGCCCGTCGCGCATCGTGGTGTCGGTGATCCATATCTCCGAGGGCATATTCATCGGAACGCGGCGGTGGTTGAACGCCACCTTGGGAACCTCGTCGTAGGGATAAATGTCCCGGTACAGATTCGGCTCGGCGACGTCCTGCAACTGGTAGCGGTACGACTTTTGCTCCAACAGATTTGACTTTTTTGATATTTCTATCATGATGACAACCTCTTTCTCTCAGAAAATGCGCTTCTATAGTTGACAGTATAGCACAAATAAGAGAGATTGTCAATCAAAAATGAATAATTTAACATCAAAACTTGCAAAACATTGTCGTATGCACGGCGTAAGAGATTAAAAAACTCCTTTTATAAGTTTGAGCAGGCTCAAATTTCGGCTTTGTGCTCGTAGTCAAATCCGCAATGGTGTAGGAATTCTCTTGCAATCAACGTGGCGCCAATCTGATTCGGATGAACGCGGTCCCACGCAATATAAGCGGAGTGCTTGAAGCGGAAATAACGGTCGAACATCTCCTGCAGGTCAATGAAGGTGAGCTGATACTTTTCCGCGAGACGGCGGCAGATGGCTCCGTATTGGTCCATGTAAGCACGCATCTCATCCTGCGGATTCGGTTCCATGTAATACGGCGACAGCAAATAAATGCCCTTGACCTGATCCTTGATCGAGACGATCATCTGCTCGACGTTCTTTTCATACTCCTCGGGCGGTACTGCCAGCTCGGTCAGGCTCGGGACGTCAAAGCGTCTCCAGACATCGTTGATGCCGATGCAGATGCTGACCCATTGCGGCTTGAGGGCAATCGCGTCGCGTTCCCAACGTGCCAGCAAATCGCGGCTCGTATTTCCGCTCACGCCTGCGTTCGTGACGCGAAGCGTCAATTCCGGGTAAACGGAACACAGAAGGTTCTCCACCATGCGCACGTATCCGAAGCCAAGGGAATTATTCAACCCCTCGCCGACGGGGTTGTTGCTCCCCATATCCGTCACGGAATCTCCCAAAAACAGGATTCGGTCGCCCTTGTCAAAAATGAGTGCCATACAAATTTCCTCCATCTGATTTCTCGTTTGTCATTTTTGATTTTTCTCCGCGCTCATTATATCACCATCCGCGCAAAAAGAAAAGTACTTCTTCGTAAAAATGTTCAATTTTTTCTTGACTTTTACTGGCGCTCTTGATATAATTTCTCTGAAATATATGGGAGGGCTTTGCCATGTCGATTCAATTTTTACCCGATGTACAGCAATTTGTTCTCAGCACATCCAAAACCCGCTATATCATGGAGATCGTGAGCAACCGCTACCTGATGCACCGCTATTACGGAGACTCCGAGAACATTCCGGAGCTGCCGTACCGCTTCCCCGGTCTCTCATTTTCTCCGTTTCCCGCAGACCTGGGCGTCGGCTTTTCACTGAACAGAAATATGCAGGAGTTCCCCGGCTTTGATACCGGCGACTACCGTGAAGACGCCATTCGCATCCGCAATGCCAACGGCGACTGCGCGACGCAGTTTACCTACGAGTCCCACCGCATTTTCAAGGGGCGTCGGGAAATCAAGGGGCTTCCCTTCGCCTCCGTCGGTGTGTCCACCGAGACGCTGGAAATTCAGCTCCGAGACACCGTGACCGATTGTCTGGTTCACCTTTTCTACACCGTTTACCCGGATACGGATGTGATTTCCCGCTATTATATTTTGGAAAACAAGAGCAACGCCCCGGTCGTTCTCGAAAAAGGCATGAGCTTGTCACTGGACATCCCCGACAGTCACTTCAAATGCCTGCTTCTGCACGGCTCGCACGTCAACGAGCGGAATCTTGAGAGCGTTCCCCTACCGCACGCCAAGCTGGTGCTGGACTCCCGACGCGGCGCGACCGGACATGCCCTGAATTCCTTTTTCGCGCTGACTGCTGAGGACGCGACGGAGGAATCCGGCGAAACCTACGGCTTCCACTTTGTATACAGCGGAGACTTTTGCAATACCATCGAAGTGGATCAGCACGGAATCACACGCATCCAGGTCGGTCTGAACCCGGATCGCTTCCGCTGGCGCCTCGCGCCCGGCGAAGCGTTTTTCTCCCCCGAGGCTCTGATGTCTTATACCACGGAAGGAATCGGGCAAATTTCCCGCAATTATCACCGCTTCGCCCGCCGTTACATTCTGCGCCCCTGCCCGTGGGAGCACCATCCGATTGTTCTCAACTCATGGGAAGGAACGTTCTTTGACATCAACGAAAAGCTAATCTTGGATTACGCGAAAAATGCCGCTGCGTGCGGCGCCGACATGCTGGTAATGGACGACGGCTGGTTTGGCAAGCGTTACAATGACCGTGCCGCGCTCGGAGATTGGTTCCCGAACCCGGAGCGGTTTCCGGACGGACTCGCCGCCTGCGTCCGTCGTATCAAGGAATATCCGCTTCGTTTCGGTATCTGGATCGAACCGGAAATGGTCAATCCGGACAGCGATCTGTTCCGCTCGCACCCCGACTGGGTGCTTCAGTGCAAAGGACGTGCATGTTCCCTTGGCAGAAATCAACTTGTACTTGATTTTTCCAACCATGAGGTGATAAAATATCTCAAAGATGTCTTTTCAAAGGCATTTGAGGGCGTTTCCCTCGATTATATCAAGTGGGATTTCAACCGGAATCTCACCGAGGTCGGCTCGCCCGCTCTGCCACCGGAAGCGCAGATGGAGGTCCCGCATCGCTACATGCTCGGGCTGTACGAGCTGTTCCAATGGTTCGTTGATACTTACCCGAACGTCATGATCGAAAATTGCAGCGGTGGCGGCGGACGTTTTGACTTCGGAATGCTCAAATACAGCTCACAGATCTGGACCAGCGACAACACCTCGCCGGAACGCCGCACCTTCATTCAGTACGGCACCTCGCTCGGCTACCCTGCCGCCTGCATGAGCTGCCACGTCTCCAACCATTCAAACGCCGTCGAAGTTCCGCGGTCGCTCTTCTTCCGTTACGCGGTCGCGGCGCAGGGTGTCTTTGGGTATGAGTTTGACTTCTCATCGGTCAGCGAAACTGCCCGTGAGACCATCCGCAATCAGATCGCGGAATATCGAACCTACGCGCATCTGGTTGAGGAGGGAGACTTGTACCGCCTTCTCAATCCGTTTGAATGTGGCATTTCCGCGTTCTATTACGTGAACGATGCCCGGACAGAGTTTCTGCTGTCGTTCCTGCAACCCAAGGCACAGACGCCCCGGGAATACCGCCTTGTCCTGGCACAGGCTGAGCCGGAGGCGACCTACACCGATCGGAAGAGCGGCGAGAAGTACTCCGGCAAGCAACTGCTCGGCGGCGTTGCTGTTTCGTCCGACTCCGCCGACGAATTCGCGAAAATGTTCTACTTTGTCAAGGACGCAAAGTAATAGAAAACAGCAAACATTTTGCCGCTGATAAAAACACACTGGGGTATCGCGCGACTGCGCGATACCCCAGTATTCTGTCTGTATATGGTCGACGTTTGCCCGTCTAGCGTCTATCTTCTATCGTCCATCGGCTATCGGGCTGTGTCAGCCGTTCGCCTCCACCAGCACCATTGCGTCCTGCTTGCCACCCGTATGGTGCATGGGCTTTCCTCCGGGAATCAGATCGCTGTCCGGCGTGATGTATGCCGTGGTCACGCGTCCGTTCGGCTCAAACCGAATCTCCCGCCATCCCCAACAGCTGTTCGGCAGGTCCTTGGAGTACGAGAATTGTCCGTCGCGGATCAGGTATTTGTTGCCGAACGCCTCGCCGAGCGGGATCGGCTTCGAGAGGTGAGTATGCCCGGCAAACAGCGCAACGATACGGTCGTCCTCACGGACAAGTGTCTTGAACTCCTCGCTCTCCTCCTCCGGAATGAATTCGTGCGCGCAGAGAAAGACGTGGTCGGAGGGGTGCGCCGCCATCTGCTCCCGGATATACGCAACATCCGCTGGGGTATATGTCCCGTCGCTGTTCACGGTCGGGTCAAGATCGGCGGCAAAATTATCGAGAAGAATAAACAGATTCCGTCCGTACGGAACCGTTGTGCGCCGGGAAAAGCCGGTCAGTCGACGCCAGTTTTCCTCTCCGTACTGCTCGTGGTTTCCGGGAATCATGAATTTCGGGCAGGGCGGCAGGAGCGGGTAGACTTCCTGGATGAACTTCTCGGTAAAGGAAATTCCGCGATTCAGAACCGAGCCGTACGGTGGGTACACCCAAAAATCCAGCGAATAATCCCCGAGCAGAAGCAACAGGTCGAACGGTTCCCTTTCATATTCGCCCCGGAGCGCCTCCACCATATGCTTCATACGCGTCTCCGATGGTACGCCGTACCAAACCGGCTCGCAGTAATGTATATCCGACATGAGCAAAATTCTTGACATAAACAAGTCCTCCTGAAATTTATCCGTCAACATTTTACCACATTTCCGCCCGAATGTCCACGGTTTTGCGCAGAAAGCGGAAAATTTTCTCGAATAAATGCAGAATATTGAAAAAAGGGCTTGACAAATCCGATTTGTTTTGATATAATACCGTCTGTTGCGGGTCAAACGCAATATGGGAGCGTTCCCGAGTGGCCAAAGGGGGCAGACTGTAAATCTGTTGTCTCTGACTTCGGTGGTCCGAATCCACCCGCTCCCACCAAAAAAAGCACTTGCGTTGCAAGTGCTTTTTTTCTCCCGCGGTGAACGAGATCCTATGCGGTGCTTTTGTGAGTGAATGTAATTATCTGCCAATAATCTGAATCGCAACCATCAGCGCAAGCATGGCGCCAAAATAGGCAAATGAAAAATGATTCACGCAAGCCTCGTCGTCACCCGTGCCGATTGCTCCGTATGCGGGACTACTCGTCATTCCGCCGGCGATGACAAATCCGGGGCGTAGGCGGAATCTTGAAGCCGCAAGGCGGCACAGGAGTATGCCGCACAAAATCGCGGTCAAGGTGATCGACGCCCCATAAATCACGGCTTTGCCCCAGATGTTGACCGCCTGCGTTCCCGTGGTGTACCCGGTTCCCGCGAAGAAAAACGCCAGTCCTATATTTCTGAACACATTCAGCACCTGTCGGGAGTACCGGGGTGCGTTTTGTTTACGATCGGCAACACAGCCGACCACCAGCCCGGCGAGTAAGGTGCACGTGGTGCTTCCGAGTGAAAAATTCAGAATCGGCACACGAGTCTCGCCAAGAATCCCGCCCAGCAGTGCCGGAAGGCTGACAAGAATCCATTCCGGATGGATTTTGCTTTCCGTTGCGGGTGTTTTCTTTTTCGGCTGTTCCCCGGCTTGCCGCCCGCCCAGTGCGCGGGCAAAGATCACCGCAAACAAAACACCGCAAAAATAGGAACACCCATAACCCCAGACCGCTTCCCCGCTTTGCCCGTCAATCAATTCGCATACGCTCGACAATCCCGGTGTACTCGTCAGAGCGCCGCAGAGGACGCCGAGGAGCATCGGCTCACGGATCGTCGGGTCCAGCGCTGAAATCAGCCTCTCAAGAAGTACCCCCGCGGTGCTCATCGCGGCGCCTACCCCCAGGGAAGCAAGCGACTCACCGGAGCGGTTTCTGACGGAGAACCCGGTTTGCAATCCAATGACAGAGACGAACAGGGACGAGCCGAGCTTTGACAATGTGTTCATTGTTCCCTGCACGCTCTGTAATATTTGAATGTGCGCTCCGGAAATCCATCGGTTCATGAGAAAACCGGCAAAAATTGCCGCAAACAGAATACCGGCAATTCCAAGCGAGACGTGATAAATCCGTATTTTCCCGATGGCAAGTCCCGCGATCACAATCAGGAAGAAAAGCGGCAGGGGTGACAGGAGCACCTTCAGGTCGGGCATGGCGTATCCTCCGGGGGCGGTGTGTGTAGCGGGCGGATGTCATGATACATCATCCTGACCTTGCCAAGGCGCTTGTCAATGTGGTAATGACCGCAGAACCAAGCCTCGTATTCGAGCTTTTGTTCCAGCTCGCCAAGCCATATTTCCGTGGAACGGTCGATATCCGGCTTGATAAACTTTTTTGATTTTTTCATGGTCGCCACCCGGCGGGGATGGTTCCGGAGATTCGCGCTTTGCCGCGTTGAGACAAACATTTCCGTCGGGAGACAACGGATCGGACAGGTGTGCGTCAACATTCCGTAGATTTTGTTTTCCTCTTTTTGCAATCTGTTCTCAACTGTCCGTCTGACCTCCCCGTCCGGCATTTCGTCCTCCCAAAAAGGCTTCCCTTCCTCAAGACTCCGCATTTTATCCACGCTGTGCGCCCCGCCGACAACCATGTACTTTCTGCCTTCAAAGGTGTAAATTTCACCGTCCATGGCAAAATACAGATTTGGATACCGTGGCTCATAGTAGACCTTTCCGCCGCAGAAGTCCCGGATTCCGTAGCTCCCCACATTCTGAGGGCGGTTTTCCTTGTTTCCGTGGAGGCAAAAGAGCGTGATAGCCAGAGCGGATATTTCCCTTTTGAGCTTGTCGTCCCGCTTGTCGCCGTAGTAATTGAACCCGGTGTCTCCGAGGACAATCAATACGTCGCTTCTTTTCGTGTCCATCACACGGCAGAACTTTTTCACCTCCGCAAACCGACGGTGCTTGTCCCCCGTGATGAAAAATCGCGCGTCGGGAGTGCTGTCGCTGTATCGCCCCGCGGGATTTTTTTCGCCGGCTTGCTTTACGGCAAGGGTGAACAGAATGCCCAGCTCCCCGAGCAGACCTCCCATCACCGTAAATAACAGGAGGTTCGGGGTTTTGATCGGGAAAAGCAACAGGGATGCCGCGCACCCCACAGGAGCACCAACAAAGCACTTCAGATAATTTTTCCATGTGACCCCGTCCCGCTCCTTGAAAAACATCCGAATAAACCACAGGCTGATTCCGTTATAAATCACGCCGATGGTGATAAAAATCAGGTGCAACATCTTGGTCTTCCCCTTTACTTTTTCTTCTTTTTGGATTGGACGTACAGTTGATTGATATAGACGCTGGCTCCTGCGGCAAGAACACCCTGCGTGACCGACACGAACATCGCGTAGGTAACGTCACCAGCCGTAGAAATGCCGCTGGTCGCGATCACCCAAAACGCCGACAGGGCGATGGAAATCCCGCCCAAAATCAGAGGAATGAGCGTGTCGGGGAGCTTGCTTTTTTTCAGACCGATTCCGATGACATACAGCACCGGGATCAAAATGAGAAGCTCCGGCTTGATATACTGTTCAAAATTCATGGTTTCATCCCTCCTCATGCAAAAATCATGCCAATCGCGGCAGAAATAATTCCTCCGGCGAGGGCGGCAAAGATCGCGGTTGCAATCTGCTGCATCCGCGCGCGGGGGGCGGCTTCTATGGCTTCAATCTTCTGCTCGTGACGCGCCAGGTGCTCGTTTGTATGCTTCATTTCGGTCGCCAGGGTGACGAGGGTCTCGTTCATCGAACGAATCTCCGCCTGCACCGCCCTCAGATCCGAAATGTCGCGCTCAAGCGTCAGAAGTTGCTGTTCGTGACGCTCCAGAACAACCTGTAGGTCTTTTCTTACATCTTCCATGAGATTTTCTCCTTTCTTTGTTTGTTTTCAGCTCGGCTGTACCTGCATTATAAATTTTAACGCCGTCAACGACTGTCACCGATAAAATATTTTACGCACTTTTTGAATATTTTTTAATCAGCCCGCAGAGAAGCGCGTTTTCCTGCTCGCTCACCTGCCCCTTGACCAGTGCCTGCACCTTGCACAGCAACTGCAGCTCCTCCTCGCACATATACGCGCGGTCCAGCGTGTAGTCACCGAACACACTGATTCCCCCGTATTTCCCTGTTTTCACCTCGAGGGGGACGCGGAACGTTGCCTCGATCTCAAAAATATCCCGCTGGATCGTTCTGACGGAAACGCCGAACTTCTTCGCAAGCTGAGGCATGGTCGCTTTTCTGACAAGACACAGATATTTGTATATTTCCAGTCTCCGCTCGGCAGTTCCCATCGCACTCCCCCTCCTTTCCGCAAAAATAAATGAGCATGACAAATAGCTCTGACGCTACTTGTCATGCTCGTATGTTCAAACATCGTGCTATGTACAAGGTTCAATTTTGAAATGTAAATCAGTAAAACGTTTCCTCGCACGGAGAACCGTATTCGATTCCCCGGATGACCTCAACAGCGATGGTGTTCTTGCAGTTCTGGCACTTGATAAAAAGGTCTGCCGTTCTCGCGTTTTCCTCACCGGAACGGGTAAGATAGAGCTTTTTTCCGGAATCGCAAATACGTCTGTTGCAAACAGGACACGGATACTTTGTCATATAGCCCTCCTCCGATATTCGCCTGATAATCTCTGTTCACAAAAGTGCGAACAGGCGGGGTAAAAAACAATACGGTGTATTGCTCACCGTATTGCGCGTATTGCGGAGAGTATGGAGATCCACTTATTGATATTCGCGAATCAGTCCTAAATGATACATTCTGATCCGGGCTGCACGATAGGACACAAAGAATGTTTCCGCCATCTGATAAATCACGCGGTGGAGCGCGGTCCAGTTGTCGAATTTCCCGACCACCATGCACTGCCCGCGGATTCCGTTCTCCCGGAAAGCCTCCTGCGCGCGTGCGGCAAAGGCATCACGCGGCATCAGAAGCGCCGCGGCAAGCGCGTCTGCCTGATATTCCAACCAGTCCAGATCGGTTCGGATCTCCTCCCGATCCCGTTCCACCTTGCGGCAGGCAATGAACGTACACGGGCACTTCGAGTCCGCCCCCGTGGTACGCTCGCACCGTTCGAAATACGGGCGGTGCAGGATAAAATGAGCAGCTTCGTGCATTTCCGTATAGCGGCGGCGAGGGCGTCGGTTCCGTTTCAGTAAGAGCGGCGAGATCAGAACAGTCCCGAAGGTCTCTTCCAGGATGACCGGGCGGAGGAATTCATCGTACGACGGAATCGGCACGATGTCTCCCATCACCGTCAACCCGAGAATCCCGGACCCAAAATCGCAAATGTACCGATTCTTAACGACCAGCCCGAGGTAGTTTTCCAAAAAATCCGTCGTATTCAGCGGTTTGGGGACGCACAGATTTGACGGGGCGTATCTCTTCAGGATCTCCACTGCAATCCGCTCAATGTCGTTTCTGTAAAGTACGTACAAACCGTTACTCTTTTGCGCATAGTGCATGTGAAATCCCCCCATTTTTATCTTTTTTGTCTGATGATCTCTACAAGTCTCATCCAGTCATCATTGGTGTAATGGTTGTCTTTTGCCGTTCGTAGCGCCATGCGTGCAAACGGTACGCCCTCGATGTAGGAGTTGATGTCGGTATGCTGTCCGTTCCGGCTGACTCCTGCGCTGTCATAAAATGCATTCAGCTCGTCCGCGTCTGCAATCTGCAAAACCTCCGCGAACTTTTCCAGATACTTTTCGGGAGGCTTGCGGTTTCCTTTTTCAATGTCACATAGGTAGGCGGGAGAAATCTGCACTTTCACGGCGACATCCCGCATCGACATTTTCAAGCTCTCGCGTCTTTGCCTTATGTACTCGCCGAACGGCAAGTAATTCTTTCCCATAGGGCTATCTCCATTCTTCTCGTTTTCGGATTTTCGGGTAATCTTTTTTGATCCGATCGGCTATTTCCATCGAAAAAATTCCAGCTTCAACCGGATTTGAGCATATGAAAAGCATTGGCTTCCAAGTCACTCCCGAGCGCGGGAATCCATTGCGCACAGTCTTTTTTTCATACCTGTCAACCGCAGCTTTCACGTAGCGAAAGTTTTCTTCTTCGTAATATCGGAAATGATGGGACGAGACGGACATGGTTTTTTGACGCGTCATCGCGCTGCCGAAATACTGAAAAACGGGAGCAATCCGGAATGTCGATTTCATTTTCAGGGTCGAATTTTTGCCTTTCGTTTCGTTTTCTTTGCTTTGCTGTTCTAATTTTAACATATTTTTCCTTTTTTGTCAACATCGAATTTATCGACAACTCTCGACTTTTTGAAAAAAACTTTTCGGTTTGTTTTACGAGCTTGTCTGCGCAGGTATCGCGGAGTTTTGTACGCGACCCCCAAAAAGCCATGCATTGCAAAGATATTTGCCAATGTGTTTGGAATCTGTTGACAAAACGCTCAAATTATAGTATAATACACGTGGGAGAGCTTCCCGTTATTTTTCCGTCACAAGCAGTGTATTATGAAAAACTTTTGGAGGTTTCAATGAAAAAAAAGGTTGTATTTTTCCTGTTACGCGACTCGGCAAAATTTTCGATGCGAGCACTGTTTTTCCCGTCATTCAAAGCGGCGACAGTCGCGGACATGGGATAAACCCGGAGGTTGTCCCCCGATAATAGCCAAGTAAGCATCGTTTGAAATCAGGCACACCCAAAATTCATTACATATTTTATTAAGGAGACATTATGAAAAAACTTCTGTTGTTGTTTGCCGCTCTGCTTGCCATCGTTTGTCTCTGCTCGTGCCATAACGCCCCGAAAGAAACCCCGGCGACGGATTTTGAGTATAAACTAAGCGATGACGGTCAATCGGTATATATCACCAAGTACATTGGAACCTCTCAAAACGTTGTTGTTCCTGCGGAAATTGACGGAAAGAAAGTATTCTCAATTCTCTTTACCGGCAGTGGCATCCCAGGCTCTGGCGCATTTGAAGGCAGCAACGTGCGTTCAGTTACTCTCCCGGATACCGTTCTTGGAATCGGGCGGTACGCATTTAGGGACTGCAAAGAATTGACAGAAATAAAAGTCTCCAAAAACCTTAGAGGAATTGGCGGACGCGCTTTTCAAGGGTGCATAAACCTGAAAACGGTTGATTTTTCGAAGACTGCGCTAAAAGACATGGACGGCGGCGTATTTGAAGATTGTACCGGACTTGAACACATTGCGCTCCCGGAAACTCTTGTGGAAATTGGTGCCATCACTTTCCGGAATTGCTCTTCACTTTTGGAAATTGATCTTCCGAACGGTCTTCAGAAAATCGGAAGAGCCGCATTCAGCTATTGTTCTTCGCTAAAAACAATACGCGTTCCCACATCGCTTGACTTAAAATTCATGTCCTCTGAATCCGTCTTCTACGAAACGCCGGTTCTGGAAAAAATCATATTTAAAGACGGATGGGAAGATCTCGACGGTTTCTATGGGTACTTTTCTATTTCCTCAAATCCTCAAATTATAATTCCTAAATCTACCAAAAGATTTTCCACATTGCCTTTTATGATCATGGGAGGGTGCTCTGCCCGCTTTGTTTTTGAAGGGGACTGCCCCGAGATCATTGAACCGACAAGTTTTTACTCCGCCCCGACAATCTACTATCATCCGGAAGCCAAAGGCTGGGATGACTGCGCATGGGTGGGAGTATACGAGATGATTCCAATCAAATAGTCTTAAGGTTTATGTTTTATTCCGGCACGTTCCCATAATGGGAACGTGCCGGATCGATTTCAAAACGAAAACCACCTCAAAACGGGTGGTTTTTTGAACGAAGATGCGTGTGCTTGAAATCCGAGTAGGCTATGGAATCGCAGGAAAATATTTTGGAAAAAATGAAAATATTTGTGATATAAGCCCCGGCACGGTCATATGCTTCTTAATGGAATTTATCGGGAAAGCGGTAGATCTACTCCCCCTCCGCGCTTCATACGCCTGTATGTTTTTCTCTCTGTTGCGCGATTTTCCAAGAAATTCCGACAGTTTTTCGGGATTCTTACCATACCCGTTTCCCTTATTTTATATATGCTTAATCAATTAAAAATGAATTTTCTGTATATATTATTGGCACTTATTGACAGCACCGATAATTTATAGTATAATGTGCATACAGATTCCACCTATTTTTTGTTCAACTAAACTTTGGAGGTATCAATGAAAAAAATACTTTGCAGTTTTCTGTCCGTAGTTTTGTTGCTACTTTGCCTCAGCGGATGCGACTCTCTCCGGGGAGCGCAGAAAATTCCCACAAGTCCCACAGAAGATTTTGAATATGAAACAAACAGTGACGGTGGAATCACAATCACCAAATACGTTGGAAAAGGCGGCGCGGTCTCCATCCCGGAAACAATCAACGGTTCCACGGTCACACAGATCGGGTTGCAGTCCTTTATGTCCAATCTGATCGTCACCCTGGTGATGCCGGATACTGTGACTTCGATCGGTGAGCATGCCTTCGCCGGATGCACAAATCTTGAGTCGATCACCTTTTCAAACGCGCTCACCAACATCGGACTCGGCGCCTTTATGAATTGCTCTTCCCTGCGAAACGTGAAAATCCCCTCCTCTGTCAAAACTATCTCGGAATCCGCGTTCCAATACTGCTCGCGGCTGGAAACCGTGGAGTTTGGCGAGGGGATTGAGCAGATTTCCGCATACGCGTTCAGCCACACGAGCCTGACCAAGCTGGTTCTTCCCAAAAATGTTCAGACCATCGGCATCGGGGCGTTCGCGTCTTGCCCCTCTCTGAAAACGGTGACGTTGAATAACGGGCTGGTTACGATTGGAAATGAAGCGTTTGCCAAAGATATGAAATTGGAAGAAATCGTCATTCCCAAGACCGTGAAAACCGTTACCAATGCGGCGTTCTCCGGTTGCACCGGGCTGAAGAAAGTCATTTTCGACGGCGACGCACCGGAAACTTATCTGTATGACCCGGAAACGTATCACATTTCATTCATTCCCGTTGAGTACACAGTGTACTATCGCAAAGACGCCAAGGGCTTTACATCCCCGGAATGGTCGGGATTTCAAACGCAGATCAGATAATTATCTGAAGTACAAATCCACCTGCTTTTTTGGTCAGCCAAACTTTGGAGGTATCTAATGAAAAAAATACTTTGCAGTTTTCTATCCGTAGTTTTGCTTCTGATCTGCCTTGGCGGTTGTGATTCTCTCCGCGGAACGCGGGAGACTCCCACCACTCCGGCAAATGATTTTGAATACCGGACGAACAGCGACGGCGGAGTCACGATTACCAAGTATATCGGCAAGGGCGGCGCGGTCGCCATTCCGGATATGATCAACGCCTCTCCGGTCACGCAGATCGGGGCGCAAGCCTTTATCTCCAGTCTGGTCGTTTCGCTCACGATGCCGGATACGGTCAAATTGATCGGCGAATATGCCTTCGCCGGGTGCGTGTATCTTGAGTCGGTTACTCTTTCCAACTCGCTCACAAAGATTGACGCCAGCGCTTTCATGGGTTGCTTTTCCTTGCGTCATGTAAGGATTCCCGTCTCTGTCGTGACGATTTCGGATTCTGCTTTTGCCGATTGCACCCGGCTGGAGTCCGTGGAATTTTACGAGGGACTCGAGCAAATTTTCCCGTATGCTTTCCACAACACGGGCTTGTCTAAATTGATTCTCCCCAAGAGCGTCAAAGCTATCGGCGACGGAGCTTTTTCGGATTGCCCCGCCCTGAAAACGGTGACGCTGAACGACGGATTGCTTACCATCGGCATCGAAGCCTTCGCCAAGGACTTGAAGCTGGCGGAGATTGTTATCCCCAAAACGGTGACAACCGTCACCAACGCGGCTTTTTCGGGTTGCAGCGGGCTGAAGAAGGTCACGTTTGACGGCGACGCTCCGGACTCCTATCTGTACGATGCGGAGGCTGTCCCTCACATTTCGTTCTGCCCTGTTGAGTACACGGTGTACTATCACAAGGACGCCAAGGGCTTTACATCCCCGGAATGGGCGGGATTTCAGACGCAGGTCAAGTAATTTTCTCCCGTGGGCTACCTGAGTAGTCCACGGGAGTTTTATGCTATTTTTTAGTTTTCAAGGTTTTCAAGAAGTTCCTGCAAACTCATTTCATCGCCGTCCACCAGGAAGCAAGTCCGGAAGTTCTCGGAGTCGATCTTGGTGTAAACTTTCATTTCATTCAGCGATGGCGCAAATGCACCTGCAGCATCCAGAATGGTAGGAATCAAATCCAGAACGTTCATCGCCCAGCCGAATCTGCTCGACAAACCGCTTCTCACAGCTTGAACGCTCGTGCTGGAATTAATCACATTGTTCACATACTCGGACAATGCCGCCGACGAGCCGCTAGCAAGAGTGTCCTCTACTGCGCCATTGAACAACAGCAGCTTTGAAATATCCATAGCTGTCATAAATGTACCGAAGGAATCGGAAGCCATGGAGAAGATAGACAACGCGATGCTGTTGATAACATTGAAGGCAAAAGACGCAAGAGACAGGAAATCGACAATGGTGTGTCCGCCGAACATGATTTCAGCGTCGGAATAATAATGGGGGCGAACATCCTGAGATTGCGTATACACGACGTAGGAGACCTGACCATCCGGAAGTTCCCGGAACAATCGCGGCCAGCGTCCGAAGATGTTCTTGTAAATTTCATCCTTCAAACACATCAGCCCAAGTGCTGAAATCGGGTGCGCCGAAGTGTCGTAACGATTCATGTAGAATTCGACACCCAGAGGATCACACAAGTAAGCGAACGCAAGCTGTCTTGCGGAGAAATTCATACTCACATTACTCATATGTCTCCGCTCCGGGCAGTTTAGCCGTTCGTCATCCGGGTCAGACATGAGGCCTCCGGAACGATTGACGTCCAGCGACAAATCGCAACCAATGCTTTTCCAGATGCTTCCATCATCAAACTTGATTTTGAAGTATTCCTCGTTGTCCGTATCAAGCGCTTTTTCAATCACAACCTTTTCTCTTGTATCCACGACAACCTCGCAGGTGGCAGTATAGGTTCCGTTGACCCGTACCGTAACCGTGGCGGTACCATCGGCAAGGGCAGTCACAGCACCGCTCGAGGAGACGCTTGCAACGTAGCCGGGAGAGGATTCCCATGTAACGGTCGACACTGTCGCGTTGCGAGGAGTCACGTTGCACTGCAGCTGCACAACCTCATCCTTTCCAAGGAACATCTTGGTCTTATTCAGTTCCACCTTCTCAATCGGAACCGGAACGACCGTTACCTGGCAGCATGCCGTTACGCCACTGTTGTCGTAGGTGCTGGCGGTAATCGTTGCGGTACCGATTCCCCTTGCGACCACGGTGCCGGCGCCGTTGATGGAGGCGACCTGCGTATTGCTACTGGTCCACAAAATCGTCTTATTCGTGGCATTTTCGGGGCAAATGGATGCCTCCAGAATTCCGGACGAATTGACAGGCAGAGTCATATCGTAGTGATTCAGGTAAATATTCTGAACCAAAATCTGTTCCGTGACCGTCAGGTAGCAACAGCCGGATACGCCACTGCCGTCGCGGGCGGTTGCGCGGATGACCGCTGTACCGGCGCACCGTGCCCAGACCAGACCGCTGTCCGGGTTCACCGTGGCAACGCACTCATCACTACTGCTCCACAGCACTTCTGAATTGGTAGCGTCGCACGGGGAAACCGTTGCGTAAACATAACTGGACGTTCCGCAGTACATCGACTTATACTGTGGAGAGACATTGACGGAGGTCACGGGAATGGTTTCCGTCACGTAAACCGTACAAATGGCTCTTGCGCCACTGCCGTCGCGTGCGGTCGCGGTAATGGTCGCGGTGCCGCGGGATACGGCGGTGACAAGACCGTTGCTCACAGTTGCGATATCGGTGTTGGAGCTTTCCCAACGCAGTCCCGTGTTATCCGCGTTATACGGGCAGATCGTGGCATGAATCTGCCAGCTATCTCCCTTTTCAAGGGTAACGCTCGTGTAATCGAATTCCACCGTGGAAACCAGAACTCTCCGGCTCACAGACACGGTCAGGTAGTCGCGGCAACCGCTTCCATCCGTGGCAACCGCGTAAATTTGCGTGGTACCTTCCGAATTCGCGTAGACGTAGCCGCTGGAGGAGTTGACCGAGGCAATGCTCGAATCGTTACTGTACCACTGCACGGTTCTGTTATCGGCGTTCGACGGCAAGACAGAGGCGTAGGGGGCATAGGACCACTCTCCGACCTTCATGCTGAGGTAGCTCGGCGTGACACTGACGGAGGTAACGTACACGGGGGTCGGGGTGGGAGGGCAATCGCCGCCGCAGGACCCACCGCAGGAATCGTAGTCGTAATAGGCATGATAATTCTCTAACATATTTTTTCTCCTTTACATTTTTATTTGAATTGTTGTGTGTATCAGAACATTTTCTCGATGATGACCTGTTCGTTGCGAACGAGGTTGAGGTTGAAGAACGTTTCTCCTCCGTTGTCGTCCTCGATGGGATGGGCATTTTTGCCATACTGCCAGACGGCAATCTCGTTTCTCGTCATCCCCGAGGGGGCAAACGGCATCCATCTGTCCGGATGGATCAGATGAGCGGTTCTGATTCCGTTGAATTTGTCGATAATGGGAGCCGCCGCCCAGATCATGCATCTTCTGAAGGTGCTGTTCTCTGTCAGAAGCCCGCGACTGAATTCACGGTCGAACTTAAATGCCGCGTCGGTATTCGCTTTGAAGCCGGGGGTATAGCCCTCCTCCATCAGAGCAATCGCGTAGCCACGCAGGAAGTCGCGCTTCACTGCCTCCTCCTCGCCAAGCTCCAGGAAGATCGCGGTGCCCGTGGGAATCTGCAGATCCTGAGCGCGAAGCGCGAGCTTTTTACCGAGCATGCGCCCCTCGTACTCCGTTACCTTTGTGCAGATATCCTTGCACATCGGAGCGATCTTGCACCCCTTGTCGTGAAGGAAGTTGATTTCTTCCTTGGTCAGGCAATCCTTTCCGGTCAGGTATCTGCCGTAGAAATTCGGGTAAATTTTGTTGCGGACCACCCATTCAAATTCCCGGATATTGTTTTGAAGAAGGACGTCTGCCCGCGTTGCCGAATCGGCGCCGAAGAGGAGACGGTTCACATTTTTTGCCACCGCGGGGACGGTAATCATACTCTTGGGCATATGCCCGTCCTCATCCCCCGTCGGTACCCGGTAAACATTTCTGCATGCCATGATAAATAATTCTCCTTTTTCTTAAGATTTTGTTTGGTATTTTATTTGTTCCTTGCAGCTGCACCCTCAGTATAAGGGACAACCGCGACATCTTCTGTCATGGTTAAAATTGATTCCAGCAATTTCCGGAAAAATCTTTCGGACTTGCTTTTAGCGCTGTCGCGACTCCCGCGTTTCACGTGCGTTCCGCATTGCAAAACCTCCGCAATCGCGCGTATCGTCTCCCCTGCCGCCGTCTCGCCGCCGGGCAGGTACTCGACCTCAAGCTCGTAGTCCGTGATGCCGAGGTAGTCGTTTTTGTCCAGCACCACCTCACAATACGCGTCTTTCTGAATGACGTGTCGCTCCGTGACAAGTTGTCCCTTAAGGTGCAGACCCATATCGACAAACGCATTTTCCCGGATGCCGTCGCGCACCTCGATCTCAGTCTCGGTACTGTGATCCGTCCCGGTTCTATGGCGCTTGATCGTGCCCTTATATCTGCCGTTTTTCAGGCGAATCCGGCACGTGATGCTCCGGCGGTTCATGGCGAGGTCATCGGTGTCAAAATAATAATTGACCTGCTCGAAGACCGGCTTGCCCTGCCCGAAGCGTTCCAGAAGAACACGGTATTGCTCCTCGGTCAGAAGGTGCTTTTTCTCCCGTTCTGTCATCGTTTTCATTTTTCTGCTCTGTCCCCCTTCGTCACCCGCGCCGTATGACCTTTCCGGAACCGTTTTTCGGCAGTTCTTCCAGAAGTTCGATGGCAGACGGGTGCTGGTACGGCGGAAGAAGCCGCAGGCAGAGCTGTTTCACTTCATCGACAGATGCAAAATCGCCCACGACTTTCAAGCCGATCTGGGTACTGAGCTGGTTGCGGAAGCCATATGCCAGCACTTCCCTGACCCGCGGATCCTGTTTCAGGACCGCTTCGATCTCCGCGGGATAAATGTTCATCCCGGAGCGGATAATCAGGTCGTCGTTCCGCCCTTTGATCTTCAGAAAACCGGCACTGTTGATGAGTGCGACATCTCCGGTGCACAGCCAGCCGTCCCGCAGAATTTCGCGGGTCTTTTCCGGCTGACGGTAGTACCCGAGCATCACATTGTCCCCCTTGACGTACAGGATACCTGCCTCGTTCTCCCCGCAGGGCTTGCCCTGCGGGTCCAGAATTTTGACCGACACGGACCGAAGCGGGACACCTACGCAATCGGGATACGCCCGAAAATATTCCGGGGGCAGATAACTGACGCGGGGGCACGCCTCGGTCAACCCGTAGATGTGATAAACGGCACACTGCGGGAAGGCATCGGCGATCCGCTCCCCGACCTCGGCGCCCATACACTCCCCACTGACGCAGATGTGCCGGAGGGTATCTGTATAGGAGTCGCGCTTGAATCTCGCCATGACGGAAAGCAATGTCGGCGTCCCGCAAAACGCGGTGATCGCGTTCTCGCGGATCAGCTCAAGCGTCATCATCGGGTTGAATTGCCCGGAATAGAACCGGACGCAGGCTCCCCGGATGAGCGCGGTAAGGAATTCGCCGGTCAGCACGGCGCAATGATACAGCGGGCGCACGATCAGAATGGTATCTCTCCGATCCATGACGAAATACTCCGCAATGTCCGACACGTTGGTCATGATATTGCGCTCGCTGAGCATCGCGCCTTTCGGGATGCCCGTGGTGCCGGAGGTACACATAATCAGCGCCGGGTGCTCCTGAGGCGGAATATACTGGCTGTCCTTGATTTTGTACACCCGAATCCTGCTGTCGGTGTCCGTAATGATCGCGTCGGGGCTGATGGCGCTGAGAATTTTATTGCAGTGAAGCTCCCCATACCGCATGGAAAGAGGAACTGCCGTCACTCCGGCGGCAAAGCAGGCGAGCAGGGACATTGCCGTCGCCATTTCGGAGGAGCAAAGAATCGCACAGCAATGAAAGTCGTTCAGCTTCTTTGCAAACTCCTCCGCCCAGATCACTGTTTCCTCAAAGGACAGCGACTCCCTGCCCTCCGCGATTCTCTGATCGGAATTTTCCATCATATGCTCCTTTACGTACGTCCAAAGGTTCATTTTACCGTTGTCTCCTTTCCTTTTTCGAGCAGTTGCTCAAGGAGCGTCTGCTCCTGCTCCCGCAGGGAGAGCAGCTTTTTCTGTATGACCGGCAGGACGGAATTCCTCTGCTTCATATGGTGCGCGGCGTAAAGCATCCGACAGTGGTCCGCGTCGCGGACGACGGCGTTGTACGCCTCACTGACCGAATGGTCCAGCGTCAGCGCGTCCTCAATGAGCGCGATTCTCTGAAGCATGACCTTTTTGTGCTCCCAGATCATGCGGAATACGCGCCGATCCATTTTCTCGTAGGGAATCGAACCGTCGTAGAGCTTGCCGACGTATTTGGCGATATAGTCATGGACGACGATTCCATAAACGTTTCCTTCGCCTGTCTCCGGGTACTTCTCCATTGTGGAATCCAGGTACTCCGCAATCTTTCCGAGCGCGGTCTCCGGGGAAAATGCAATCCGGTCTCCCTTGGGCTTGATGCCGCAAAGGCGTCCGAACTTGCCCTCCTTGAACTGTGCCACCCGCCCGGCGTTGAACGATTTCTGGGGTGTCCAGAACTTCTGATAGATCCAGTTGACGTCATACGCGTGGATGCAATAGGTCTTATTTTCCTGGTCATAGCCGCAAATACAACCGTCATGACTGAAATGGCGCTGATGGTACCAACTCTTTCCCTCCACGTAATAATCGTCTACGAAACCGAAGCAGACATAATAGCCCGCGTCGATCAGATTGCGGATCACGTAATTGCTGTATCCGCCGAGGTACCGCATGTCATACCACTGCTGAAACAGGTACGGGCACTCGTTCCACGTGGCATACGCCACCTTGATTTCGGGTGTTGTGAAGCCGCTGAGAAACTTCCGATTGCACTGGAGCATCATAATTTGATTCATATACCAGTTCCGGATGGACGGGTTCTTCACAAGAATCGCGGTAGCGGCGCCCTGGTTGTGGTAGGTACTGTAGATCGGCTCGATGAGCGGAAGCTCAATTCTCTTTTTTGTCGTCATCCTTGTCACCGCCTACGTATTTTTCTACCAGCCCGACAACATGCGCAACATCTGTCAGGTCGAAGGGATTCATATCCGATTCCTCCAGCGTGATCGAAAAGGTTTCCTCCAGCATCATCAGAAGCGCGACCATCTGAAGGCTGTCCAGCCCCAGACCGCTCTGAAGCTCGCTCTCGGGGCAAATTTCCTCCGCACCGCAAAGCTCATGCAGAACCGCCTTGACTTTCTCAAAGATCTCCATCGCAAAGCACCTCCTTTACCGCATTTTTTACCATCGCATAACATTCGTCCTCTGTGCGCGTCGTGGGCACCAGAACGCCATGATTCGCCGCGCAGATCCTCCGGTATTCCTGCCGGAGCCGATATTGAAGCGTCATGTCGATATACCGATCCTTTTCCTCAGGACGGCGGCGCACACGCGCGACCGCTTCTCTTACGGGAAGATCAAAGAAAAACGCGACATCCGGCTCTATGACCGATTCGGCAATCTCGTAAATCCAGCGGTCGTGCTTGTAGCCACGCGCCCGGAGATTAGCAAGGCAGGAATAAAAATACCGGTCGCTGAGGACAATCTTCCCCGACTCCATCTGCGGGCGGATGACCTTATTCACGTGTTGCAGACGGTCGCCTGCCGCCAGGAGCGACAGACTGCGATAGTCGAACGCATCGTGATCCGGACAGTCCATATAGGTCCGGAAAACCTCGGAATTACGGACAACATTCGTCGGTTGTTTGGTGACGAACACTTCGTGCTCCCGTTCAAGGTCCGCGATGAGCCGATGCATTATGGTGGTCTTTCCGCAGCCGTCCAGACCGCAGAAGGTAATCAACAGCCCCCGAGTATCGTTCTTTCGCATATTAAGTTTTTTCATCCGACTTCACCTCTCTCAAATCCTCCGCACGCGATTCCATAAAGAACCGCCTGCCTGCGTCGCACGTGTTATAAATCAGCGTTTTTTTCTCCTGTGGGGACGTGACCCTGAGGCAAAAATCCGGGTCATCCGCAAGAGCTTCTTCCGCTTTATGAAGCGCATACACATCTGCTATGTCAAACAGTCCTGCAGTTTCCAGGATGGCATAAGCACAGATCTTTTCCATTTCAAGCTCTTTGGCGCGTTTGAATATCCGGAACAGCTGCCCCTCATTCATTTCCGAGAGAAGCATATAGATGTCGCAATATTTATACAACGTCATGTCTCTGTGCATCTCGATCCAGGGGAGCGTGGTCGCCTCCTTATAAAGGTGGGCGCATAGGTGAAGGAAGAAGTCCGCCTGCTCCAGCGTGGGAATGGCGATGCCCTTTTCCTCCATGACACAGGTTCTGGACAACATATCCGACAACACCTTGCCGTCATCGTTCTTGTAATCCAGCGAGAAGTTGATATCCACCTCGAAGAATTTCATAAAGGGGAGATTTACCTCTTTGATGTAGGGGACCGTTTCGCCCCGCATCATTTTGGACTCTATGATCTCCCGTCGGGTGGCAGGAATGAAGGTACCGCCGCGGACATTTCCTTGCCGGAAGCCGGCATCTGCAAGCGCACGCCCGACCGCGGTCACGTCCTCGGGCGAAACCAGAAGGTCAACGTCGTTTGACGTTCTGTAACCGTCGGGATAGTGAGCACACAGGTACGCGCCCTTGAGCATGGCAACCTTGCTGTGACAGGTGGCGAGAATTTCGGAAAGCATGCCGACGCACCGGAAGAAGCTGCGGTTTTTCTCCGCATTTTGTTCATACGCGGAAGCCAGCGAATTGCGAAATTCACGGTTGACCTTGCCAAGCAGTCCGTGCTTTTGTAGCACGTCGTAAGCAACACCCTGCATACGGTTGAAGAAAAGATGTCCAAGTACGACAGGCGTGGCAGCCTCGGTCAGCTCCGGGTCAAACTCCGGATTTTTGAAGCTGCACAACGCCCTGAATAATTGTTTTTCTTTTTCTTTCATACGTAAAAATCCTTTCATTTTTTTGATTTTGGCTTGGAGTATTGCAGAATCAGGGTTCCGAGCAGGGCTCTTTCCTCGTTTGTCAGCAGAGCGGGATCCTCGTCAGCTGCCGCGTACAACTTGCGTAGTACGCCGAGCTCCTCCTCTGCCATGTACATCCGATTCAAAGAATATTCCTCGACCACATACACACCTCCGCCGTATTTACCGCATTGTGTGAAGATGGGTTCGGTCCTGCTCAGAATTTCGATGTCCCGCTGAACGGTTCTTGCGGAAACGCCGAACTCGGATGCTAAATTGTGAATGGTTTCATGTCTGCGCCGGCACAGAATTTTCATAATCTCGCATCTTCGTTCGGCAGTTCCCATCAAGCGCTCACCTCCATTCCGCCGTCATTCTAAACCCTAACCCGGACAACCGCTGTCCGGGTTAAAAAAGAAATTTGGGGAAAGTTGGTTTTTTCGAGCAAAAAAAGCGCCCGTCGGAAATCTCCGGCGGGCGCCTTGAGCTTGTAAATTTTTTATAAGAATTAATCGAAAAAACGGAAAAACCGCGGTATAATCGTTAATAGCGAATTTTAACGCTTAAGATCAGAACAGTTATATTCCCTTTGGGGTGTAAATATCGCCTCACAAGAGCCAACAGTATGGAAAAACAGAGCTAGCCTAACGCCCATGCGGAGCCACCTAAAACGGAAGGGAGAGCCACGCCTCAAAAGCGGATGGTTTCTACCTCCGCCGAAACTTTTCCACCGCCACAGCGGCGCGGAGCGCAGGCTTTAGCCTATGTGAAAGTGTCGGCGGATTGCCAAGCAGGGATGATGAAATTCATCCCAACCTCGCCGGTGGCAAAATCACGTCACTCTTTCGGGGGAGCTTGGTTGTCTGTCCCAATACCGAATAATCTTACAGCACGGTTCATGAATAGCGTTTCGCCTTTGCCCTAAACCAACACTTCCCACTTGCCGTATCTCTTGCCGCTTTCACGGCGGATATAGTTTTTATCTATAAAAAACAGGAGAATTTCAATATGAAAACACTAAAAAGCATTTATAGCGGTTTTACTGCTATTCATAACCATTCTGGCGGTCAGTTATATCGTTTATACGGCAAAGCAAATACCGCCCGAAATACAATTTCGTAGGTGCTGTATGAGATGGCAAAAACGACTTAATATTGCGCTCACGGTAGCCCTTATTATAGAGATTGACTTCGGAGATTTGGAAGGAAAAAGTCTTTCGGAAATGGGGCAGGCATGATACCTGTTTTTTATGAATCCATTCAAATTTGCCGGGTTTTCGAACGGCGAGTGCATACAGGATGTATGCGACAGAACACAAAACTTTTTGAAGGAACCGATCGCAAAAGATGACGGAAAAACATATCTGATCAGTACGCATGGATGTGCCATGAGAGGAATAGTAAATTTTCCGAAGGATAATCCGAAAGATTATTGATGCGGACATGCTCCGTATAATTGCTTGATTACGATTGTCGAAGCGGAGAATGGAATTGCTCGGATTACAGCGATTGATAAAGTTTACTATGATGAAGAACTGATTGTTAACCGTTTTAAGCGATAAGCTCTGAATATAGCAGCAGCCACCCGACCGCAAAAGTCGGGTGGCTGTTGTTATGAAAGATAGCTCTTTTATATGAGCATATCTGCCTTTATTCCATCTTCGCGTCTGTCAGGTGACAGTAAAGATTTCCGTTCTCCTCGTAAGTGCGGAATTCTCCCGTTACCGTAATTTCAGTGCCGAGAGACGGATAATCCTGCGGATATGCGTGCGTGCCTTCAAGGACAAATTCCAGTCCCTGCGAGCAGCAGGCGGTTGCATCGGCGATGATGCAGGCAAAATAGCGTGCGCCGCTTTGCGTGTCCTCGTAAAGCGCAAATTGGCCGCGCATACGGACGGTCTTGCCGACATATTTATCCGGAGCCACCATCATATTATAGACCTCGGAATAGACCATAGTACTGCTGAGCTTGGTCAGGTCAACATCCACACCTTCGTTTTGTGTATCGGGGGTGGTTGTCACCGGGTCACGCGGGCTTTTTCCGCACGCACACAGCGTGTATACAAACAAACAGACAAGAAGCAGCGATATTACTTTTTTCATTTAGCAAATCCTCCCACAAGTTTCCCCATGCACCACGAAAGCGCAAATGCACCGATCTGCACGACCACGATCGTAGACCCGACAGGCGTTCCCGCAAGAATGGAAACCAGAATCCCGACAACCGAACAGACCACCGACAGCACCGCCGCGCAGGCCGTGACGCTTTTGAAGGTCTTGAACATCCGCATGGCGGAGAGTGCGGGAAAGATGACCAGTGCCGAAATCAGAAGCGAGCCGACAAGATTCATGGCAAGCACGATAATGACTGCTATAATGACCGAAATCATCAGGCTATAAAGCCCTGTGCGTGTACCCGTGGCTCTTGCAAAATTCTCGTCAAAGGTGACGGCGAAAATTTTGTGATAGAAAAACAGAAATACCGCCACCACCAGCACCGAGAAAATGACGCAAAGCCATACCTCGGTTTTTGAGAGCGTCAGGATGGAGGTCGAGCCGAACAGCGTGCTGCACACATCGCCCGAAAGGTTGGACGAAGTGGAAAACAGGTTCATCAGTAGATATCCCACGGCAAGCGAGCCGACCGAGATCATGGCAATTGCCGCGTCGCCCTTGATTTTTGCATTCTGCCCCGTGCGCAGGAGAAGAATGGCGCACAGAACGGTCACAACCATCACAAGCGGCATTTCGTTTGTCAGCTTCAGAATTGCCGCAATTGCCATAGCGCCGAATGCAACATGGGAAAGTCCGTCGCCGATGAAGGAGAAACGCTTGAGCACCAGCGTCACGCCGAGAAGCGAAGAGCAAAGCGCGATCAGCACGCCGACAATCAACGCATAGCGGACAAACGGGTACTCAAAATACAACGCGAGCTTTTCAAAGATTGCCGTCATTCTTCCTCGCCTCCTTCCGCTTTGCAGAAGATCTTCCCCTGTGGGCTTGCAAGGTATTCCGCCGTGGTTCCGTAAAACACACGCTCGCCGATATGCAGAATGTGATCGGCATAGCGGAGCGCGGCACAGATATCGTGAGAAATCATAATAATAGTGATTTTGTCTTCACTGTTCAGTTTTTCAATCAGCTCGTACAATTCCAGAGTGACCTTCGGGTCAAGACCGGAAACAGGCTCATCCAAAAGAAGCATTTTTCTTGTGGCACAGAGTGCGCGGGCAAGCAGAACGCGCTGCTGCTGTCCGCCGGAAAGCTCACGATAACAGCGTTTTACAAGATCGTCAACCCGCATTTTCTCCATAGCACCTGCGGCAAGCGCCTGTTCTTCAAAGTTATAGAACGGACGCCAGCCGCACCGCCCCAGACAGCCGGAGAGAACGATTTCCCGCACCGATGCCGGAAAATCCTTCTGCACAACCGTTTGCTGGGGCAGGTATCCGATCTCGTTTTTATGAAGCCCCTCGCCCATCAGGATTCTGCCGGAAACAGGAGGCTGCAAGCCGAGAAGCGTGCGCATGAGCGTGCTTTTGCCGGAGCCGTTTTCGCCGATGACGGCAAGATACTCTCCGGCTTCCACCGAGAAGTTCAGATTTTCAAGAACCGCTTTTCCGTCATATCCGACAGAAAGGTTCTGACAGGTGAGAAGCGACATGCCGTTTTCCTCCTTACCGAAGCGCCGCTTTCAGCACTTCAAGATTCTTCTGCATAATCGAAAGATAGCTTGCGCCGTCCTTTACATTCTGCGAAGTGGTTGACTGCATGGAATCCATCGTCAGCACCTGCTGACTTTTGGCTTTCGTGTTCTGCACGATGGTCTGCGCGATTTTGTGATTGGCACCCTCGCTCGTCAACACGCAGGGCAACTCCAATTCATCCACCTTTCCGGCAAGGAAGGTAATGGTCTCAAAGCTTGCCTCGGTTTCTGCGGAGCAGCCGGAGAACGCGGCGAAATAGTCAAGTCCGTAATCATTGACAAGATAGCGGAACGGGAAGCGGTCGCCGAACAGGAGCGTTTTGCGCGAACCTTCTTCCACCGCTTTGCGATATTCCTTGTCAAGCGCGGTCAGGCTTTCGGTATAGGTCAGCAGATTTTTCGCATATGAGTCCTTGTTATCGGGGTCAAGGGCGGAGAGCTGTTCGGCAATGGCAAGGCAGATCACCTTTGCATTGCGCAGAGAAAGCCAGACGTGCTCGTCCTTTTCCTCCTCATGTTCGTGCTCATGACTGTGACCCATCAGCTCGTCAAGAATTTCGTCGACCGTCAGGGCGTCCTTCACAAAGAACGGGTTGGTTGCAGAATCCATCAGCGCATCAAAGGCATCATTTCCGAAATAAACATGAAAATGCTCCGCCTCGCCGGGCTCATGACCGTGGTCATTGAACTGCACATACTTGGGTGCATCGGCGCTGTCGGTCGTGAACTGATACCGCACGCTTCCGATCTTGCCCTCGTTGTTCAGCTTCGGCTGATAGCCGGCATAGGTGTAGGTCGCGGAAACGGTCTTCCCGTCCGTGTAAGTAAAGGTGATGGTGCTACCGTCCACCTTGATTTTTTCGGCATCGCATTGCCAAGAGGCTTTGTATTTTTCAAGATAGGTTTCCTTTGTAGTCGTATCGTCGCCGTCCTCTTCGGCTTTGTATTCACAGTAAGCGTCAAGCTCGCCGCGGGTAAGGTACGGGTAAAGCGATTTCCATTCGCCTGCAAAATCGGAAAGCGTGCGATCCTTGATGTCCTCGGCGGTGAGCTCTTCGTCCCCGTGGTCATGCTCGTGTTCGTGTTTCTCCATGCCCTCTACGGATTCTTCATTTTTCACCGCATCGCCGAGCACCTCAAGCAGGTTGATTACCTTCCGGTTCGGGTTCTTGGGATTTTTCAGCGCGTCCTCTACCCAACCGTCAGATTCGCCGCCGACATAAATAAAGAGGTCGCAGTTCGAGATTTTCACCATATCGTCCACAGTCGGCTGATAGCTGTGCAGATCCACGCCGTTGTCAAGCAGCATGGTCAGCTCGGCACGGTCAGCCTTGTCGCCGAGGATATTTTTCACCCAGTCGTATTCCGGGAAAATGGTGGTGACAACGGACAGTTTGTCGTCCTGTGTATCCGTATGGTTGTTGCATCCCGCAAGAACGCAGGCGGTTGCAAGCAGAGTAAGCGCCATCAGAATGGCAATGATTTTTTTCATATTCAGAAGTCCTCCGGATTATTTTCAGATAAAAATGAGCGCAAAAAACAAGGGCGACGGCAAAGCCGAAAGAGCCTGCCGAAAAAGCAGACTTCACCCTTGTTTCTCTATGTTTTAATCCGAAAGTTTCACCCGAAGCGCCACAAGCGTCGGCGCGGCAGTTATATCATTGTGCCTTGTACAGCAGTATCCGCACAGAGACTCACCGGTAACGGCAACACCGACGATACCGACGGCAAGCGTCAGCGAACGCAACAGATTTTTGCAAAGCTCGATCTGATGACAGATTGCGCAATGCTCACTCGTACAGACGTGCCCCGACTCGGCAACAATATAGAGGGCAGAAAAAGCCACGGCAAAAAGAACCGCCATGCAGAGCAGTGTTCTGAAAATACGCTTGTTCGATTTCACCCGGGCTTCCTCCTTTTCATTTATTTTCTCTCGCAACGGCCACAGATTCCGTAGAGAACCGTGTCCGCGCGGTCAATCCGGAATCCACTGTTTTTCAGCACGCCCGAAAGCAACGCCTCGGCATCGGATTTCTTCATGTGAATGCTCTGCCCGCAACACTTGCAAAGCAGATGAATGCTTTCGCGACAGTCCGCCGAGCCGACATACCGATAGACGGCGTCGCGCGTGCCTTCGCGCCCATCCCGCCGAAGCTCTCCCTCTTTTTCCAGAGCGGCAAGATTGCGGTAAACGGCGCTGAGACTCACGCCACTGTCCTGCAAAGCATCGGAAATCTGCCGCGCAGTCAGCTGCCGATCACTGTTTTCCGCAAGAAAATCCAGCAGAATTTTTCGCTGTCTGGTCAGATATTTTGACACTCCGCGCCTCCGATTTGCGATTCGTTCGCATATTTTCTTTCATTTTAGCATGTCTTTTGCCGTTTGTCAATATGCAAATCATTCGCAAATTCGATTTTTACAAAAAAAGAAGACGCTTTTCTCTGTGCCGCCGGAATCTGCACTCGCTTCACCCTTCTACGAAGGAAAACTGTGCCTGCTTCCCCATCTTTTTCGATGTGGTAACAGACACAAAATCGTATGTCGATACTCTCATTCGCGTTCGTTCCGGAACGAGAATGAGGTAAGGCAGATGCAACCAGTCACAAGATACGAAAAAGGCGCGGGCGAGTAAGCCAATCATGAATTGCGCGGTGGTGCCTTAACTCTGTTCTGTGTTTTCTTCAGCACCGCTCTTACACGGATCGTCAACAGTATCAAAATAATATAAAACAATATCAGGTAAAATGGGAAAATGACCATACCGAATCTCTGACCGAGCAATCCGCAAAGTGCGGGAGCAAGCATGATTCCGATATATGCCGATGCCATTTGAATTCCGATGACAGACTGTGAAATATCGTTGCCGAAGTTTTCGGGCGTGAGGTAGTTAAAATTCGGAAACAGCGGGCCGTTTCCGAGGCCGATTAAAAACATTGCGGCGGCGCACAGATATACAT
>CAKSNQ010000004.1 GCA_934476315.1 uncultured Eubacteriales bacterium | reverse complement strand
CGCCGCGTCGTAGGTGTAATTCTCGGTCGAAATGACGGAGTTATCACACACATTCCGCGTGACGCGCGACGTGACTCGGTTGAGACTGTCATAAGTATAGCACAATTTGATATTTTTGTCAAGCACTTTTTCCTCGACAATTTTCGACAAATCGTCATAGGTGTACTCGAAACCGGAAATGACGGTGCCGCCCGCCGTTTTTTCCACGGTGGAGGTGACGCGCTGCATGCTGTCGTAGACCGTTGTGGTGGTACTGCCGTCGGGTTTGGCGACGCCTGTGACACGGTTATTCGCGTCGTAGGTATACGCTGTGACGCGTCCTGCCCAGTCGGTGACGCGGGTCAGGTTGCCGCAGGCATCGTACTGGTAGGTGACGGCGGTATGATCGGGGTAGACGACCTTGGTCAGGTTGCCCACGGCGTCATACTCATAGCCGATGGTCATGCCGTAGGTATCGGTACAGCTCAGCACGCGTCCCAGCGCGTCGTAGGTGCGGCGGATGGTGCCGTTTCCGTCGGTGACGGTGAGGACGTTGCCGCGCGCGTCGTAGGTATAGGCGGTCGAGTCCTCGGGGCTGACGCAACCCGTCACGCGTCCCAGGGCGTCGTAGAAGAGGCGGCGCTCCTGTCCGCGGGCGTTGGTCAGCTTTTCGCGGACGTTCAGCGCGTGATAGGAATACTTCAGCGTTCCGCCCGACGCGGTGGATTCGGTGGTCAGTCTGCCCATGGCGTCGTAGGTATAGTCGGTCGCGCCGCCGAGCGGTCCGGCAAGGCGGGTGATATTCCCGAGGCTGTCATAGGTCGCGGTGCTCGTACCGTTTGCCGCGTCGAGGACGGCGGTGTTCTGCCCGCGGGCGTTATAGGTGAGCGCGGTGCGGTGGTTGAGCGCGTCCGTGATGCTTTCCGTTTTCCCGAGGGCGTTATAGGTATAGGCGGTCGCCTTACCCATGGCGTCGGTCACGGTCAGCGGCAGGTTGAGGCAATTATAGGTGGTGGTGCTGAGGATATTGCCCTTGGCGTCGGTGGTCTTGATGACGTTGCCTGCCGCGTCGTAGGCGGTGGTGAACGTATTCCCACGCGCGTCGGTGATGGTGGTTCTTCTGCCCAGCGCGTCGTAGCCGTAGGTGGTGGTATGGTTCAGCGCGTCCTTGACGGCGGTGCAACGCCCGAGCGCGTCATAGGTATAGGTGGTGGTATTGCCGAGGGCGTCCCGCGTGGTGAGCAGGCGGTCGCACGCGTCGTAGGTGCAGGTGGTGGTATGATTCTCTGCATCGGTGACGGTGAGGCGGTTGCCGAACGCGTCGTAGGTATAGGTCGTTTTATGACCGAGCGCGTCCGTTTCGCTCAGCAGGTCGCCCGACGGGGCGTACTCATACAGTGTCGTGCCCGCGACGGCGTTGGTGACGCGGATGGGTTTGGAGCGGGCGTTATACTGGTAGCGCGTGATATTGCCCTCATGGTCGGTGACGGTGAGGACGTTGCCCGCCGCGTCGTAGGTTTTGGTCGTGGCGCCTCCGGCGGGGTTGGTCTCCTTGGCGAGGTTTCCTGCGGCGTCGTATTCGTAGGTCACGGTCGCGCCGTCGGCGAACGTGCGGGAGATGACTCTGCCGGCGTCGTCGTAGGCGATGTGCGTGATGTTGCCCGCCCGGTCGGTGATCTTGACGGGGTGATCTTCGCCGTCGTACTCATAGTGGACGGTGTTGCCGTCGGGGAAGGTGACGGCGGTGTTCTTCATATTCCCGTTATAGGAATATTCGGTTTTGTTGCCGTTCTGATCGGTGAGCGAGGTCTTTTGCCCGTTGCCGTCGTAGGTGGTGAGGACCGATTTGCCGTTCTCGTCGGTGGCGCGGAGCAGGTTGCCTGCCGCGTCATAGGCGTAGGTTGCGGTTTTGCCCGCCGCGTCGGTCTGTGCGATGACCTGACCGATTGCGTTGTGGGTGTAGCCGGTGGTATTGCCCATGGCGTCGGTGCGGGACTTGAGCAGACCGTCCCGGTAGGTGAGGGTGACGGCGGCGCGGGAGCCGGTCTTTTGCGTCGCGGGCATGCCGGACGCGTCGTAGGTATAGAGTGTGACCGTTCCGCGCAGGTCGGTATGCCGGATGACCTGGTTGCGGCTGTTATAGGCGAACGTTTCCTCCGGGGTGACGCCGTCTGTGGAGGGGTGCCGGATTTTGACGACGTTGCCTGCCGCATCATAGGTGAAGAAGGTCTTGTTGCCGTTCTGGTCGGTGATCTGCGTGGGCTTATTGAAGCTGCCGTAGACCTTTTCGACCGAGTTCCCGGCGGCGTCGGTCTCGCGGATGACGTTGCAACGGCTGTCGTAGGCGTAGGTTTTGGTATTGCCGAGCTCGTCGGTGTGCTTGACCAGAAGCCCGTCGCTGTTGTATTCGCGGCGGCTGGTTTTGCCGTTGCGGTTGGTGGTGAGACGCACGTTTCCGTTATACGTGAAAGTGGTCGGGACGGAGCCGGGGATGGCGTCCTTTTGCCGGACGACGCGCCCGTAGTCGTCATAAGTGTTCGTGAAGTAGCACACGCCCGCGGAGTCGGTGCCGGTGATGACTCTGCCGGCGGCGTCGTACGTGTAGGTGAGCGTGTTGCCGTTCACGTCGCGGATGGCGGTGAGGAGGTCGCCCGTGTAGGTCAGAACCGCCTCGCGCGCCGCGTCGTCGTACACGCGGATGACCCGGCAGGAGGCGTCCTTCTCAAGCGTGATTTTTTTGCCGGTCGTGCCGTCGGTGATGGTGACAAGCGTTCCCGCGTACGAGATCAGCACCTCAAAGCCTTGGTGATCCGTCACCTTTGCCAGGTCGCCCGCGGCGTTGTAGTATTCGGTTTTCTCCGAATTGCAGTCGATGATGTACGGGTACGCACGACTGTGATCGACTGTGAGGATGTAGCCGTTTTTGGCGGCGCTGCAGCAGGTGAAGCGAACGCCGCAGTCGCTGTCCGCGACGTAACGGGAGAAGCTCGATGGGCTGTTGTAAACGCGCGCCTCGCATCCGTCCACGCGCAGGTACTTTTCGTAGTTGTGGTACCAGCCGGCGCCGAGGGTGCCGACGGCGAGCTGGGTGGAATCGTAGTGAGCGACCAGGCGCAGGTTCTGCCCGCCGTACAGGGACATCAGCGTGTTGCTGATCTGGTGCGCGCCGGTATACGCGTCCACCGGGTCGGCGACGGTGCTCTCCGTGACCGTGTTTTTGTTTTCTTCCTCCTTGGGGCAAAGCGTCGTCTGCGTCACCGTGACGGTACAGCTTGCGTGCGCGCCGCCGTCCTGTGCCGTGACCGTAATGGTCGCACTTCCGGCAGAGCGTGCGGTGATAACTCCCGTGCGCCGATTGACCTCGGCGACGGAGGAATCGCTGCTGCTCCACAGGAGCGTTTTGTTGGCGGCGTCGGCGGGGCAGATCTCCACGCCCGGACGGTAGGTGTCGCCGCGGCTCATCATGAGACAGCTATGGCTCAGCGTGACCGTTTTGACGTGGGCGATGTCCGTGACCGTCAGACAGCAATAGTCGGAGCGACCGCTTCCGTCCGCCGCCGTTGCTATGATGCGCGTGCATCCGGCGCTCTTGGCGTACACCAGCCCGCTGTGCGGGTTGACGGTCGCCACGCAGGGGGACTCACTGCTCCATACGACGCGTCCGTTCGTGGCGTTGCCGGGGCACACCGTCGCGTGGAAATACGCGGAGGCGCCGACGGTCATCGTCTTGGAGCCGGGCGAGACGCTGACGGAGGACACCGGGATGCTTTGGTGCGCGGACACCGTTACCAGGCAGGAGTCGCTTTTGCCGCTCCCGTCCGTGGCGGTTGCCGTGATGTGCGTGCTTCCCGCGGCATGTGCCGTCACAACACCGTCGATGACCGTAGCCACACATTCGTTTGAGCTGGACCAGCGCAGGGATCGGTTGTCCGCGTTCTGCGGTGTCACGGTGACGGGGATGCAGAAGCTGTCGCCTTCCGTGAGGGACAGGCACGAGTAGCCGAGCGACACCGACGAGACCTCGATCCGGTCACGGACCGTGACCGTCAGGTAGTCGCGGCAACCGCTTCCGTCCGACGCTTCCGCGTAGATGCGGGTCGAGCCCGCGCCGTTGGCATAAATGTAGCCGGTGGACGAATTGACCGACGCGACGCACGAGTTTTCACTGTACCAATAGACGCCGGTGTTGTCGGCGTTGCACGGCTCCACTGTCGCGGTGGCGTAGTAGTACCATTCGCCGACGTTCAGGTAGACGGACCGGGGCGAGACGCTGACCGAGGACACGTAGACCGTTCCTCCGGAGGGCGGGTATTCGCCGCCGCACGAGCCGCCTCCGGTGCTGCCGCCGGAATCCCCGCACGAGCCGCCGCAGGAGCCGCCGCAACAGCCCTCATCGTAGTAGTTCTGATAATTGAATGACATAATTTTTCTCCTTTGATTTGTGTTTTCCTTAGAATTTTCCGGCGCGTTCCGTTTTTTTTGCGCGCCGATCTTGCAGCTGCGCCCTCACTATACGGGGCAATGGCGACAGCTTTTGTCACGGTTAAAAATAGTCCGGTGAATTTACAAAACGGACATAATCTTCATTTTTCCGTCATGATCGCGGAAAATATGACAACCCCGAATCTTGGAATCCCGATAATCGGTATTTTTAAAGGGCTGTCAAAAAACTCAAGTCATCGAGTTTCTTAACAGCCCTTGCGTACTTTTATATTATCCCGGTATTTTGCCGGAGGATGTGGATTGCGGAGAGTCCCCGGGGATGGCGATGGATGTCATGAAAGCGTTCGCGGGTGTCCGCCCGCCCGTCGACGGACGGGATGCGGTGCAGAACGATCGGCGGCGCCGGGTAGCGCTTTTCCCGGAATCAGCCGGCAGTTTCCGTTTTGGGGACAAAACAGGTAAAAAAATAATCGCACAATTCTGCGCGCGGAATGGAGAGCAGGGTGCAGATGCGGACGATCTCGCCCGCCTTGAATTCGACCTCGCCGCTCATTTTCTTGCGGAGGCTGAGACGCGAAATGTCCACTGCGTTTGCGAAGCTCTGCAAGGTATAGCCTTGCTCGACGATTCTTCCTCTGAGTTTGTTTGTATTCGTGATATTCTGCATGAGTATACTCCTTTGATTTCAGTTTGTTTCCAATCCGGGGACTACCATATCATACCACATTGTTGCCATAATGTCAACAGTTTTTTCTCAAAACATCCGATATGTTTCCAAAACGGATTGACAAGCACATTCTTTTATGTTAGAATACAACAAAAAGCGGGAGGAGACGGTCATGACGATTTATGAAAGAATCCGTGCGACGCGTGTGGAAAAAAAGATGACGCAGGACGAGCTGGCGCGCCGCGTCGGGTATGTAGGACGCTCTGCAATTTCCAAGGTGGAGAAGGGGAGCCGCGACATCAGCCAGTCCATGATTCTGAAATACGCGGAGGCGCTGGATGTTTCGCCGACATTTTTGCTTTACGGCGAGGAGGAAAACGGAACCGACGCGGACGCGAACACGGCGGAGTACATCACGCTGTTTCGGCGGCTGTCCGCCGAGCAGCAGCTCTTGGTCATCGCGCAAATCAAGGGGATTTTAGCCGAAAAATGACCGCGGCGCGCCTGCCGTCACTTTGACCGCGCGGCGGCACATTTCGAAAGCAGGGCGAAGTCAAACAAAAAGAAACACACCGGGCACCGGGGGTTGCGCTGAGCGCCTTCCTTGTGCGACGGTGTGTCTCTTTTTTGCACGGCGAAAATTTGCGCGGCGATTACTTCCCGAGCATGTCGAGCAGTGCCGCCTCGGAGCAGACGCCGACCTTGCGGGCGACGGGCTGACCGGCGCGGAACGCGATCAGCGTCGGGATGCTCATGACTTCGTACTGCTGTGCCAGCGCGCTCTGCTCATCGACGTCGAGCTTGCACACACGATATTCCGGGTGCTCCTCGGCGATCTTATCGACCAGCGGGGACATCATGCGGCACGGACCGCACCACGTGGCAAAAAAGTCGACCAGCACAGGACAATCGGACTCCAGCACCTGCGTGCGGAAGTTTTCTTCGTTCAGGGAAATGACAGACATGGGAGAGTGCTCCTTTCCGGATTTATTTTCTTTGTTTATGATCTGACCTTTACAGTTTGACCGTTTTGAGGGGAAATGATACGCGCGCTCAGAAGCGGACGCGGCGGACACCGACACAGCGCCCCGCGGCGGGATCGACCTCGAAAAGCGCGCCATTCACAACGATTTCGCCCTCTGCCACAGTGAAGTGGGCAGGCATGTGCCGACACATTTTGGTCAGAACCGCCTCGGTTTTGGTGCCCAGAATTCCGTCGTCGGGACCGGACATACCGAGATCCGTGATGTACCCGGAGCCGCCGGGCAGAATCCGCTCGTCGGCGGTCGGGACGTGGGTGTGCGTACCGAACATGACGCAGACGCGCCCGTCAAAGGCGCGGGCGAGCGCCATCTTCTCCGAGGTTGCCTCGGCGTGAATGTCGAGGAGCGCGAAGTCGTAGCGTCCCTCCTCGCGCCGCAGGACGGCTTCCACCGCGGAAAACGGGTTGTCGAGCGGCTCCATAAAGACGGTTCCGTTCACGTTGATGCACAGTGCGCGATAGCCGTTGATGTCGCGGACGACGTCGCCGCAACCGGGGCAGGCGGCGGGGAAGTTGGCGGGGCGGAGGATGTCGCGCGGGTGGTTGTCCAGAAAATCATAGAGGTCGCGCATGCCGAAGGTGTGGTTGCCGAGGGTAATCAGATCGACGCCGCAGTCCAGAAGCAGGGCGGCGTCACGAGAGCAGACTCCGTGAATTTCCGTCGCGTTTTCTCCGTTGGCGACAACAAAGTCCGCGCCAAGCTCCTGCCGCTTGGTCCAGAGCGTCGTGCGCAGGTATTCCAGTGTGCGCGTGCCGACAATGTCGCCGAGTGCGAGTATACGAAGCATAAGGTACCTTTCTATGAGGGGGTCACAGGTTCAGCAGTCCGACGCCCTCGAGGAGAATTTTTGTGCCGATCACAATCAGGATGACGCCGCCGGCGATGGTTGCTTTCTTCTGATATTTTGTACCGAACCGGTGCCCGACAAGCACGCCGACGATGGCGAGTGCGAAGGTCGTCAGTCCGATGATGGTGATGGCGGGGGCGATGCGGACGCTGTTTTCCGTTGCGAAGATGACACCGGTCGCCAGCGCGTCAATGCTGGTGGCGATTGCCATGACAAACAGCTCCGGAAGGTTGAGCTTTTCCTCGGTGGGAGCGCTATCCGCCGCGCCGTCCGCGGAGGTAGCCTGCCCGCACTTGCTCTCGCGCAAGACGTCCACGAGCATTTTCCCTCCGATGAAGAGGAGCAGAACAAAGGCGACCCAGTGGTCGTACGCTTCAATGTTCAGAATTTCGGACTGTTCGAATTTCTTTGTAAGCCACCAGCCGATCAGCGGCATGAGCGCCTGAAAACCGCCGAAAAACAGCGCGATGACAAACATGTGGGAGACGCGGATGCGTTCCCGCATTTCCAGTCCCCGGCAGGCGGCGACCGCGAAAGCGTCCATCGACAGCCCGACGCCGATCAGAAAAATTTCAACAAAGTCCCCGAAATTCATGAGATATTCCTCGCTTCCGAGGGAGCGCCCGGGCGGGCATAAAAGAAACCCATGTGCAGGGAGGGGGTGAGTAACACACGCCGCTCTGCACATGAGTCTTGTCTATTAAGGCAAGCCGGACGATCCGCAGGACGGATGTCGGTATGTCGACTTGCCGCACAGCGCGTGCGCTGACTACTCCCTCAAGTTTCCTCCCATTTTAGCAGATTGCGAGCCGTTTGTCAAGGGGTTTGACAAAATATGCGCGCACAACCTTCAGGCGTCCGCGTTCCCACGCGGGGCGCCGAGCTTGCGGAAAAGCGGAAAGGTTATCGGCCAGATGATCCCGATGAACAAAACTAAAATCGCGTAGCGGATGGCGTGCGCGACGGGATGCCCGCCGGTGAGCGCGAGCAGGGGGGCTTTGAGGACGCCTTTGACGAGCAGTGCCAGACAGAGTCCGAGGACGAGCTTGACGACCTGCCCGGGGAGCGGCGCATCCGTGCGGTAATGCAGACGGTGGCGATCCGCGAGGTACACGGGGACGATGGCGATGGTGCACCCGAGAAATGTGTAGGCGTTCTTGATTCCGTCCGCGAGGTTCTCCGCGTCCATGTCCGCCGGGAACGGGGCGCAGGTCGTGTAAACAGTCAGCGCACCCGCCGCGGCGACGAATCCGCCGAGCACGAAGAGCATGCTGTGCCGGGAGTCATACGCGCGGGAGAACAGCGGGTAGAGGGCAAGCTGCAGCACGATCCCGATGGCGAGCGAGACGCCGACGTCCCATGGCGTGTGCACGCCGAGGTACATGCGGGAGAGCGCGACAAGGGCGATCAGGGCAATCAGCACCGCGCGCCACGCGCGACGCTTCACGGAGTGCGCCAGCGTGCCGAACACGTCGATGGCGTTCTGCGTGTGACCGCTGGGGAACGAATACCCTGTGGCGCCGGCGCGGGCGGACTCAACGATGGTAAAGGAGGGGTCTCTCACCCACGGGCGCGGGACGCGGAACGCGAGCTTCAGAAACTGATTGGCAAGGATGCCGACGTACCCGATGAGAAGAAGCAGATAGCCGGTTTTTTTATCGATGCACCAGAGGACGGTCAGCGTCAGCGCGAGAAAGACCGCCTCGCCGCCCAGGTGGGTGACAAGGGAAAACAGCGTATCAAGGACTGGGGTGCGCAACCCCTCAAAAAAGTAGAGAACAGGCATGAGGAACCTCCGGAATCAGGATTTTTTCAGGGCGGCGTCGGTCAGGTCGAACGTTTTCCCGAGCGACGTGGAATAGATGAGCACGCGGTCGGGGCGGCGTCCGAACAGCCCGAGAACGGCATCGGAATAGAGGCGGAGCTGATCGGTGTGCTCCTGCTCCAGCCGGGCTTGGAAGCGGTCGGAATCCACGTCCCCGTCGGCGGCGCGGGCACGGTTGGTCTTATAGTCACAGAGGATGAGCGCGCCGTCGGGCATCTCCAAAAGCAGGTCCAGCGAGCCCTGGACGTACAGCGAATATCCCCGCAGTGCGCGGGCGAGCGCGGCGTCGCGCGTCAGGCGCTCGTAGGGCAGAAAGCGGTCAAAGTGAAGCTCGCGATACGTGCGGTCAGCTCTCTGAATCAGAGCGAACAGGTCGCTCTCCAAAAACCGTTCCAGCTGATCCCGGTTGAGAATTTCGGCGGTGTGCCGGGTGAGAAAGCGGTCGGCGATCAGCGTTTCGATCTCCTGCGGGACACCCGTGCGGGCGAGTCGGCAGTAGTCGCAGTACTGCAAGAAAAGATGCATGGCGGTGCCGCGTTCCGCCGCGCCCGCGGAGCGGCGGGTTTCCAGCAGGGTGTCAAAGGCGGGGGTCGCGGCGCGCATCAGCTCAATGCGGCGGCGGAGCTGGTCCGGGCTTTGCTCCTCCTCCGAGAGGAACGCATCGGCAAGCCCCTCGTCGCCCTCCCCATCATCGAAGCGGAGACTGCCGCTCTGCACGTCCTCCAGTGTGATGCCGTGCAGCTTGGACGCCGCCGCCTTGGTGGGGAGCTTTCGCAAAAGGGCGCGGGGGTCGGTGTAGGTGTGATGCTCCGTCAGAACCCGACGACAGAAATCCTGCACACCCGGTTGCAGGGTGGCTTCGGTACCGGTAAGGGCGGTATTCCCACGCGCCGCGGCGTCCGGCTGCTCCTGAAGTCCGTCGGGGAGGGGATGAACCTCTACCCCCCAGCGCCTCTCTTCGGCGGGGCGGGCGTCCTCTGCCAGTGCGCTGAGAATCCAGTCGATATCATTCCCCATGGAGAAAAAACGATTCGGGTCGCCGGGGTCGCCTCCCGCCGCACGGTCGAGCGCCCGCTGCGCGGTGGAGGACATTTTGGCGGTGACGTAGAGACGTTCCCGCGCACGGGTCAGCGCGACGTACAGAATCCGCATTTCCTCCCGGAGCTGTTCGCGCCCGAGCCGTCCGGCGATGACCTCGCGGGGGAGCGTTCCCTCCAGCGAGGCGGTCTCGTCGCGGTAGAGCTTGGTCGCGATGCCGAGCGCGGGATCGAACAGAACGGGGGCGCTCAGGTCGTCGCGGTTGAAGCGCTGCCCGCACCCGGCGACGAACACGATGGGAAATTCCAGTCCCTTGGATTTGTGGATGGAAAGAATCTGCACCGCGTCGCCGCCGGCGTGCAGCTTTGCCGCCGAGAACGCGCGGTCGCCCTCCATCATGGTGCGCAGGTAGGTGACAAATTGGTAGAGCCCGCAGTAGGTGCCGCTCTGACACCGCCGCGCCATGTCGTAGAGTGCGAGGAGCGGCGGGGTGGTCGCCTTGTCCGCGAGGAATGGTTCACTGTACAGCTTGCGGAGCAGTCGGTCGGCGGGAAGCGTCGTCGCCATGGCGCGGAAGCGCTCCAGGTCGGAAAGAAACGCCCGGGCGCGCGACACAAGGTCGGGGGAGGTTTCCTCCGGAAGCGGCGCCCCCTGTGCCGCGGCGCAAAGGGCGTCATACAGCGGCAGTCCGGGCGAGATCGCCGCGCGGACGGTCAGAATGTCGGCAAGGGTAAAGGGCGACGCCTCCGCGCTGATCAGCCCCATGAGGGGAACGTCGTCCCGCGGGTTGTCGATCACGCACAGAAGATTGTAGAGGAGGATGGTGTCCGGGTGGGAGGACAAATCCTCCTTTGCCGTGTAGGTGGTGTCGATGCCGTAGGCGCGCAGAGCGGTCGCCAGATCGCCCGCCATGGTCATGGAGCGCAAAAGGACGGCAATGTCGCCGGGGCGGGGGCGTGTCTCACCCTCGCCCGGCTCCTCGCAGAGCAGGCGATGAATTTCTCCGGCAATCCAGAGCGCCTCCGGGGACAGCGTGCGTGCGGACCTTGCACGCGGCGCGGCGGGGGCTTGCTCTACCGTTCCCACTCCCTCTGCCGTGCCCGGTTTCTCTGCTGTCCCTGCCTGTTCCGGCGCTTCTGCGCCCTCAGTCACGTCCGTCTCCTGCGGCTTTTCCAGAAGAACCACACGGACGGGGTGGGGATGCGCGTCCGCATCGGCTTTGGCGCACACCAGATCGTCCTCGGCGCGGTAGTTCAGACGGTCGCCGCAGGCGCGGAACAACGGGGCGCAAACCGCGTTGGTAAAGTCGATGACACTGCGGTCGCACCGGAAGTTTTCCGACATATACACGCACACGCCCGTGTCGGTCTCCTGCGCGCGGTCGTAGGGCGGAAAGGTGTCGCGGTAGTGCGTAAAGACGGACGGCTCGGCGCCGCGGAACGAATAGATGCTCTGCTTGATGTCGCCGACCATGAACCGCTTGCCTCCCGCACCGAGAATGGCGAAGATGGCGTCCTGAACCGCGTCCACGTCCTGATATTCGTCGATATACACGGCGTCAAAGGAATCGGCGAGCGTGCGGGCGATGTCGGTGACGTTCCCGTCGCGGTCAACGAGCAGGCGGTACATGCAGCGGCGGATGTCGGAGAAATCCAACATGCCGCGGCGGAGCTTTTCCTCCCCGATGGCGGCGTCGTAGGCGGTGAGCAGATCGTACAGAATCCGCTCGGTGTCGGCGGTGCGGCGCATGGAGGCGTGAACGGCGTCCTCATCGCCGAAGAGGGTACATTCGCGCAGAGCCGCGAGCGTTTCTTTGACCGCCGCCCGCGTCTGCTTGTGGTGTTCGGTGTCGGCGGGAAGCTCGGTCCCGCGGGGAATCGCCTTCAGGCTCGCGGGCTTGTACGTATTCAATATTTCCCGTGCCCCGGCGAGGTCGCCCGCCTCCAGCGAGCCGCACAGACGGCGCAGGGTGTCAAGATCCTGTGCAAACGCGGGGAGGTAGCGCTCGCACAGCACCGGATGCTCCTGCAATTTTCCGCAGGCGCGGCTCATCGCGCTCCCCAGCGCGGACAGGCGTTCTGTTATGTCGTGCATCAGCGCCTGTCCCATTTCGCTCTCGGCAAGCGGTATCTCCGCTTCCTTCCGCAAGCGCTCCGACGCCGTGCGGAGCAGTTCCACTCCGGCGGGGTAGGTGAGCAGTTTCTCATATAGCGAAAGCAGAATAGACGGAAGCTCGCCGCGGTCGCGGTTGGGCATGAGGTTGTCCAGCGCCTCGGCAAAGCGGTTGTCACGCAGGGCGTCGAGCGGCTGCCCCGCGGGCGCGGACGCGACGACGGCACGGTCGTAGGCGTCGGCGATCAGACGGCGGAGCGTCTGCTCCTTGAGCGGCGTCAGCTCGTACTCGTCGGCAAGGCGAAAGGCGGAGGGCAGACCGAGCTGTTCGAAATGGGCGCGGACCGGCTCCAGATAAAAAGCGTCGATGGTGCAGATGTGCGCGTTTCCCAGCGCGACGAGCTGGCGGTACAGGTATCTGTCCTCCGGGTGCGCGGCGATGGCGGCGGACAGGGCGGCGGACAGACGGGCACGCAGCTCGGCGGCGGCGGCACGGGTAAAGGTGACGATCAGCATGCGGGAGATGTCCCCCGCGTGGGTTCCGTCCGGGCGCACCTCGGTCAGAAGGCGGATGATGCGCTCGGTCAGCGTCGCGGTCTTTCCCGAGCCGGCGGCGGCGGACACCAGAATATCTCTGCCGGTCAGCGTCATAGCGGCGCTTTGCGCCGGTGTGGGGGTCCATTGCGTTGGCATAGCGGTTTTCCTTTCTGTCGGAATTATCGGTCAGCGTGCGGCGCGTATGGCGTCGGGGCAGGACGAGCATAGCGGGCAGAAGCGGCAGGCGTCCTCGCTGGGCGTGCGGTCGGCATAGCCGCGGAACATCCGCTCGCCGATGGTGCGGAGAATGTCGCAAAGCTCCCCCTCCAGGCTGTGGAGCCCGTCCGCGGAGATCAGCGCGCGCCCACGGAAATCGTGGTTGCGGTCCTGCTTGACCCCGGCGAGATAATGGGGGTCTGCCTCGTCGTTCATGGCGAGGAGCACGTCGGGGTCGTCCAGAAGGAGCCCCGAACGCTCCGGGGTAGGATTTTCTCCGCTGCCTGCGGTGGCAAGGTAAAGCACCCCGGCGGGCTGCGCACCGCTCGGACGGCACAGCGCGAACAGGTAGAGGAGGAGCTGAATGTTCAGCCCCTGCCGGATGTCGTCGAGCGAAAACGCCTTGGCGCCGCTTTTGTAGTCAATGACGCGCAGGTAGATGCGGTCGTCCCGGCGGTAGATGTCCACCCGGTCCACCACGCCGCCCAGAAGGATGCGTTTGCCGTCGGCAAGCGTGATCTCGTACGGCGGCAGGTCTCCCGCTCCCCCTCCGCCGATGCGGACCTCAAAGTCGTGGGGAAGGAAGCGGCTGTGCGTCAGCTCGTTGAGAATGTCACGCAGGAGAATGAGTGTCAGCGCGCGCAGGCGGCGGAAAATGTGAAGCGTCACCATATCCGCCCCGGTGGTGTCGATCAGGCGGCGCAGGTAGGCGTTGACGATCTCGTCCGTCATCGGCTCGATTTGATTGGGGTCGGGCAGGCGGAGCTGACCGTCCCCGCCGTCCGTCAGACGGCGCAGAAACTGCTCCAGCACAAAGTGGAGGAAAATTCCGCTGTCGGTGTATTCCACGCGGGCGGCCTTGCGCTCGCGCAGGGCGAGCCGATACTGGCAGTAAAAGCTGTACGGACACCGCACAAAGGTCTGAATCCGCGATTGCGTCAGTCGCAGAGTGTTGCCGAACAGTGCTTCTGCCATGGCGGACGGGAGCGTTTCGGTCTGTCCGGCGGTGGCGCGGTCGTGCGCGGTCGGGAGCATGGACAGGTCGAAGTCCCAGATCGCATCTTTCAGATACGGGAAAAGAAAGAGCAGACGCGCGTAGGCGACCGAGGGCGCTTTGGCACTGCCGTCGGTTGCGGCGCGCAGGGTGGAGACAAACAGGCGGCGGGAGGGCTTGGTCATGGCGCGGTAGAGAAACAGAAGTTCATTTGCCGACTGAAGCTCGCTCTCACCCGAGAGCGACAGTCCGGATTCGGAGAGCACCCGTCGGTCCGCCTCGGTCAGAAGCCCGCTGTCGACGGCGGCACGGGGAAATTCTCCCTCGTTGACGCCGAGCACGAACGAGACTGCGATGTTTTCCACGCGGAGCGTATCCGCACTTCCGAGAATCACGCTGTCGTGGAGCGATGGCACCGAGGCGATCTGCGTCTGCGCAAAAACAGGTTGCAAGGCAGCGGCAAATTCATCGGGTGTCAGCGCAAGCTCGGGCAGGCGGGCGCTGATCTGGGTCAGCGTCAGAAGCACGGTGTCGAATACGCGCAACGTCTCGCCCGCTTCCTTGACGTACCCTCCGGCTAGCTCCGCTTCCGCACGCGCGGCGCAGAGCGCCGGCATGTCCAGCGCGCACAGGTAATCGTAGACCGCACAGCACAGGGCGGGGAGGTGTTCCGCGCGCCCGAGTGCCTCGCCGAGCGCCGACAGGGGCGTCATAAGGGCTTCGCGGACGCGGTTCGCCGCCGCGAGAATCTGCTCGCCGCGCGGGGAGAGTTGGTCGGTGTAGCCGTCCGGGTTGCGCGTCCACGCCCCGGCGGTGAAGCCCCGCCCGGTGATCTGCCACGTGGTGATGTACTGCTCGAAAAGGTCGGCATCCGCGGCGTCCACGGGGAACAGTCCCGTTTTGAGGATAGCTAAGACGTCCTGTTGCTGGTAGCCGCGGCAGACCGCGCGCAGGGAGGAGAAGATGAGGCGGGCGAGCGGTTGCTCTGCGAGCGACGTTTTCTCGGAAAAGTAGAACGGAATCCCGTGCCGCTCCAGCGCCGCGTCGATGACCCCGCGGTAGGTGTCGCTGTCGCGGAACACGACGGCGATTTCACCGTAGGCGGTGCCGTGGTGCACCAGATCCAGAATCCGGAGAGCAACCGCCTCCGCCTCGGCGTACAGGTTGGTGGCACGCATGAGCGTGAGCGCGCCGCGCGCCTCGGGTGGAACGTCGGGGCGGGTCTGCGCGGTGATGGTGAAGTCCCACAGCCCGCGCTCCAGGAGGCGCAATTCCGGCGAGTCGGTGCGGTAATTTTCGGTCAGCGTGACGACCTCGACGGGGATGTGCTCGCGCTCGCACAACAGGCGCAGACGCCGTGCGGTGTCGCAGACGCCGAGGAAGGCGGGGTTTCGGGAATCCTCCCGGTCGGCGCTGAGCGTGACCGTCACCTCACTTGCCTGCCGCAAAATGGCACGCAGAACCGCGTATTCCGGCGCGGTAAAGCCGGTGAACGAATCAATATATACACGTGCGCCGCCGAAGAAGTCGTGGGTCTCCAGCAGCTTTGCCAGCCGGTCCACCGTGTCGGGCGTGCTGTCCTCAAAGGTTTCGGCGATGGCGTTGTCGTAGGCGGCGTACAAAAGGGCGATGTCGCGCAGCTTGCCGCGCAGGGGCGTATTCTCCGGCAGACGCGCCGCGACGCGCTCCAGGGCGGTCGGCGTGATGGCGTCCGCGCGGAGCTGATCGACGGTTTTCAGAAGCAGGGCGGTCAGATTGGCGTCGGTGCGCGGGGAGTCGCTGTGATATTCCTCAAGCATCCCGTTCATTTCGCGCAGATTCTGCCACATAAGGAGCGAGCAGAGCCCTTTTTGCAGGGGGGCGACCGCCGCACCGCCAAAGCGGTCGGAAGCGGCGCGCGCCAGCCGGGAAAAGCCGGTGACGGTAAATGTCAGTCCCGCGCGTGTGGGGAGCTTGGGGAGGATGACGCGCTCGGTCAGGTTTGCCTGCTGTTCGGGGATGAGCAGGAAGACGTGGCGTCCCGCTTCCACATCGCGGGAGATGCTCTCGGTAAGAGCGGTGGACTTTCCGCTGCCGGCGCCGCCGAGAATCAGATGGAGCACGGTGCTTGTCCCTCCTTTGCGGTTTCTTTTGCGGTTTTTTCCGCGGTTTCCTTGAAGAGAAGATTGCGCCGGATGGTCTGCCGTCCCCGCCACGCGAAGGCGCGGGTGGAAAATTCAGCGTCGTCCATGGCGTCGAGCGCCTCCGACGTCAGGTGGGAGATGGCGTTTTCGGAGAAGAACGGAATATCGGTGTAGATGGTTCCCGCGCGCCGCGCGGCGATCGTGCACGGGCAGACCTCCTGGCAGATGTCGCACCCCCAGACGAGCGGAAACGCCGTGAGAATGTCCCGTTCGGCGTCGGTCAGCGTGCCCTTTTTCTGGGTCAGCGCGGAGCGGCAGTCGGCGTTGCCCGATTCCTTATTGTAGGCGGGGCAAGCCCGCATACAGGTGCCGCACCGGGTGCAAAGCGGCGTCCGTTCGCGCGGTGCTTCGGTGAGCGGTAGGTCCAGCGTTGTGATCAGTTCACCGAGAAAGACGTAGGAGGAGTACGCGCGCGTCAGAAGCAGGTGGTTCATGCCGATGTCCCCCAGCCCCGCCCGGCACGCGGCATCGACCTCACCGATGGGGGAGTGATCGACGTATCCCGCAAAGAGACGGTCGGGAAATTCCGCCCGCAATCTGGGGAGCCAGTCGGCAAACAGCTCCCGCAAAAACAAATGATAATCACGGCTGACCGCGTACGCAGACAGGTTGCGCGACGGTTCATCCGACACGCGGGTCAGGTAGGGAACGGCAAAAATCAGCACACGGATATTCTCCGGTATCGACAGGTCAAAGCCGTCGCGCTCCAGAAGATACATTTTTGCCGGTGTGCAGTCCGACAGGCGCAGAACGCCGGACAGGGAAATCCCGTGGTCATCAAGATAGCGGAATACGGTCGGGTACATAGTCTGCCTCCTTGCGCTGACGTCGGATGACGTCGCATTGGTTCTCTTGTCAGGTTACATTATACCATAAAGCGCGGATTTTCTCAACTCAGTTTCAAAGATATATCCGCGACTTTCAGCCACTTTTTTTCAATCCGTCATGAAATAGTCACAAACGCCGCGTATAATTGGTACCGTAGAGATAGACATTCTTATTCATGAATCCGGGAAAATAGGAAAGGATGCGAGAAACATGAGCGATACTTGGAATCAGAATGAGGATCGGATGAAAAACGAACGGACGGACGGACAGCCAGAGGCGGCGCCGGGCGGCGCTTACACCGTGACCCGCGAGGGAGACGGAATGAAATATACGCCGCAGTGCGGAGTAAACTCCGCCGGGCGCGGACACGGACACCGTGGCAAAAAGAGCGTGCGGGTCGCACTCGCCCTGCTTTTGTGCCTGACGCTCTGCATGGGCGCGGGCGTCGGCGGCGCACTGCTCGCGGGGCGTTACTATCTGTTCATGGGAGGCATTTCCAACCCCGATGACCCGACCCGCCATCTTTCCACCGACGGGAATAACACGGGGAAGAATAACGCTAACGCGACGCAAACCCAAGGGACGCCGACCGGCACGGAGCTTCCCAAGATCAGCAAGACTGACCCGCTCGGGGCGGTAACATACAGCGGCTCCGCCGGAGAGAACGCGTACGCGACGCTGACCGAGGCGATCAGCCACGCCGCACCGTCGGTCGTGGAAATTTCCACGGAAACCATGGTCAGCGGCGGCTGGCTCGGCAACTACGTCAGCAGTGGCGCGGGGAGCGGCGTGATTATTTCCGACGAGGGATATATCGTTACCAACAACCACGTGATCGACGGCGCGGACAGCATTACGGTGCGTCTTGCGAGCGGCACGGTCTGCGAGGCGGTGCTGGTTGGCACGGACGAGCGTTCGGACATCGCCGTGATTCACATCACCACGGACGAGCCTTTGACCGCGGCGACGCTGGGATGCAGCGGCGACCTTCTGGTCGGGGAGACGGTCTTTGCCATCGGCAACCCGCTCGGCTCGCTCGGCGGGACGGTGACGGACGGCATCATCAGCGCGACGGCGCGCAACATCACCATCAACAAGTCCGAGATGACACTGCTCCAGACCAACGCGGCGGTCAACCCCGGCAACTCCGGCGGCGGGCTGTTCAATATGGCGGGACAGCTCATCGGCGTGGTTAACGCCAAGTGCTCGCAGGACGACGTGGAGGGACTTGGCTTTGCCATCCCGATCGACACGGCGTATGACGTAATCTGCCAGCTCATCGAATACGGTTATGTCCGCGGCGTGGTGGACACGGGGCTGGATCTTTACGACGTGACAAGCTCCAACGTGCTCGTGGCGCGGCGCTATTTCGGCTCGACGCAGACGGGCGTGTATATTCTGTCCTCGGAGTACAGCGATGAAATTCTGTACGGCGACCGGCTGGTCAGCATTGACGGCACCGAGGTCACGACCGGCGCACAGGCGGAAAAGCTCCTCGGGAGCTACCACGTGGGCGACACGGTGGCGCTGACATTGTGGCGGCAGAACAAACGCGTGGAGGTCAGCCTGACGCTCCGGGAGTACGTCCCCACGGGCGCGCAGATGAAAAACTGAGAAAAGGACAAGCGACAGCAGAATACAGAAAAAGACCATGGAGGGACAACATGTATCACATTCTGGTAGTGGACGATGAGGCGCGTATCCGGGCGCTGATCCGCAAATACGCCGAGTTTGAGGGGCACGAGGTCAGCGAGGCATGCGACGGCATGGAGGCGGTGCTTCTGTGCAGAAAGAACACCTACGATCTGATTATTATGGACATCATGATGCCGGAGCTGGACGGATTTTCCGCCTGCCGCGAAATCCGCAAGACCAGCCACACGCCGATCATCATGCTCTCCGCGCGCGGCGAGGAGTACGACAAGATCAACGGCTTTGAGTTGGGGATCGACGATTACGTCATGAAGCCGTTCTCGCCCAAGGAGCTGATGCTCCGCGTGAGCGCCATCATGAAGCGGGTCGGCAAGGGAGGCGCTGCCGCGGGCGGCGCGGAGGCTCCCCGGCAGAACGAAGTGATTGAACTGGACGGCGGGGGACTGCGCGCCGATGTGACAGCGCGGCTGGTCTTTGTGGACGGCGAACGGGTGGACATGTCCCCCAAGGAGTACGACCTGTTCTTTTACCTGCTTGCCAACCGCAACATCGCACTCTCCAGAGAAAAGCTCATCTCGGAGGTCTGGGGGTACGATTTTTACGGCGACGCGCGCACGCTGGATACCCACATCAAGTTGCTCCGCAAGAGCCTGGGGAAGTACAGCGGGCACATTGCCACGCTCCGGGGCGTCGGCTATCGCTTTGAGGGCAACTGAGCGGACGGAGGCACGGATTGAAACACAGAAACAACAACGGCGAAGCCCCGCGGGAGCGTCGCGGCGTCGGGATTCAGTGGAAACTGCTTGCCTATCTGGGCGCGTTCATCGGCTTTATGCTGCTGGTGCTCTGGGTCTTTCAGATTCTGCTTCTGGGACCGCTGTACCGCTCCATCAAAAACCGGGAGCTGCGCCGGACGCAGTGCGTGCTCACGGAGGCACTGGGCGATGACGCGGCGCTGTCCGCGGCGGTGGACGCGTGCGCCGTGGAATATTCCATGTGCATCCGCGTGTGGCGGGTGTCGGACGGCTACGTGAGCGAGGTGGCGTCCGCCCATGTCAACAGTGACTGCCTGGTTCACTTTGTGTCGGAGAGCTACCTGACGGCGCGGTATGCTGAGGCGAAGCAAAACGGCGGCGAGTGGCGTTGGGCGTTCAGTCACGGACCGGGTGTGCTGGCTCCGGGCGAGGAGCGGGAGCCGGAAAAACTGCTCCACATCAAGGTGGTGCAGACGGAGGACAACGACGAATATGTCCTGTATCTGGACTCCGAGCTGACCCCCATGACGGCAACGGTCTCCACGCTCAAAACCCAGTTTTTCTGGATTGCCGTGATCCTTTTCGCCGGGGCGCTCCTTGTGGCGTACCTGATGTCGCGGCGCATTTCCCGCCCGCTTGTCCGCATGAACGAGTCGGCGCGGGCGCTGGCGCGCGGGGATTATTCCACGCGCTTTTCCGGCAACGGATACCGGGAGACGCGGGAGCTGGCGCAAACGCTCAACTACGCCGCCGGGGAGCTTTCCAAGACCGATCGGTTGCAAAAGGAGCTGATTGCCAACATTTCGCACGACCTGCGCACGCCGCTGACCATGATTCGCGGCTACGGGGAGGTCATGCGCGATCTGCCGGGGGAGAACACGCCGGAGAACGTGCAGGTCATCATTGACGAGACGGCGAGACTGTCGGCGCTCGTCAACGACATGCTGGACCTTTCGCGCCTGCAATCCGGCACACTGTCCGCCAAGCGGGAAACGGTCGATCTGACCGGCATGATCGGGGAGCTTCTCGGACGGTATGAAAAGTTCACGCACCACGACGGCTATACCATCTCGTTTTCGGGCGGGGAGACGGCGCACGTGAGCGCCGACCGCGGTATGCTCTCACAGGTCGTCTGCAACCTGATTAACAACGCAATCAACTATTGCGGTGCGGATAAGCGGGTCGAGGTCACGCAGACCGTCCGGGACGGTCGGGTGCGCGTCAGCGTCCGCGACCACGGCGAGGGCATCCCGCAGGAGCAGTTGCCGCTGATCTGGGATCGGTATTATAAAGTCGATCGCGTGCATCGCCGCGCGACGGTCGGAACGGGACTCGGCTTGTCCATTGTCAAGGGAATCCTTGAGATGCACGGGGCGACCTACGGTGTCAGCAGTGCGCCGGGGCAGGGGTCGGAGTTCTGGTTTGAACTTTCCACCATCCCCGCGACACAAGAGGCGGAGGGCGCGTCAGCCCCGCAGAAAACAGAGAATGGAGAGACAGTATGAGATTTGAAAACGAGACGGTTCTGCGCGCCCTGCGTTGCCCGATCTGCGGCGCGCCCATGGAACGGGACGGGGCGCACGGGGCGGGAATCCTGTTCTGCCGGGGGGCGAGGAAGCATACCTTTGACCTGTCGAAATACGGGTACGCCCATCTTCTGCCGGGGCACGCCGGGAGCGGCGACAGCCGCGAGGCGGTCCGGGCACGGACGACCTTTCTGTCGGCGGGATATTACGCGGCGGCGGCAGATCAGCTGGTGTCGCTTCTGTCCGGACTAATGCCCGGAGCGCCCGCCGGACCGGTGGTTGATGCCGGGTGCGGCGAGGGATATTACACCAATCGGCTTTGCGGCGCGGGGTTTGATACGTTTGGAATTGATTTGTCGCGCGACGCGGTTGAGGCGGCGGCGCGCACGGCGCAACGGCAGGGGCTTGCGGCAGAGTTTGCGGTGGCGAGCCTGTTCCGCCTGCCGCTTGCCGACGCGTCGGTCGATGCCGTCGTCAATGTCTTTGCCCCCTGCGCCGAGCAGGAGTTTGCACGGGTCTTGCGCCCGGGCGGGTTTCTGATCGTGGTCGGGGCGGGGGAGAATCACCTGCTCGGACTCAAGCGAGCGCTGTACGATGACCCGTACAAAAACATGGGGCGATCGGATCTGCCGTCCGGACTGCAATCCCTCGGTCAGGAACGGCTGTCGTATTCTGTGACCGTGCGGGGAGAGGAGCACATCGCGGCGCTGTTTTCCATGACGCCGTACTACTGGCGCACCTCGCCTGCCGACCGGGGCAAGCTGGACGGGCGCACGACGCTTGAAACCGAGGTGGAATTCGATTTTTACCTCTACCGCAAGCCGACGTCTGCCGGATAAATAAAATTGGGGCTGTTAGAAAATTGAAACAAGCGTGGTACCGCATTCGGGCGATACCACGCTTGTTTTGACAGACTCGCAAAAATGCCGGTCGGGATTCCGACCCCCCCGGTGTTATCCCCCCGGCGGCTTCGACTGCCGTGGGTGCCCTTTTGTTTCGCTTATTTTCTCTTGCGCCGCCGCGTCTTCTTGCTCTTGGTGCCGAGGTTGACCGCGCAGAGAGCCCCCACGATGGAGGACAGAAGAATCCCCCCATAGGTGGCAAGGCGGAAGGCTACCGGGGTCTGCCCGCGCAGACCGGACGGCAGGAGCCACGAGAGCAAAAACGCGGTCAGAAGATACGTCGCACCGCAACCGATTCCGCAGAGAAGCGCGGAGTGGCGGGTGGTGCGCGCGGCGACAAAACCTCCGCACAGGCAGGCGAGCAGAGTGGCGCCGAGTCCCAGAAGCGGCGTAACGGAGTCCGGGTCGGCATCGGAATAGGCGATGCCCGCCGCGGCGAGGGAAAGCAGAGCACCGAGGACAAGCTGGGCGCCCCAGCCGCGTAAGATTCCCTTGCCACAGGAAAGTAAGGTGTCCTGAGAGGCGGTTTTTTCGGCGGGATTGCGGTTGGCTTTGGCGGTCTGCATGGCGGTTCAGCCCCCTTTTGTGAAATATTGAAGTGGATTTTTTATCCGGGAACAGCGCGTCCGGTGCGACTGCCGACTGCCGACTGTCCGGGAATGTTCTGTTCCATAGATATGCGGGGCGTGCGCTGATTATGACCGGGCAGTCGGCAGATAAAAAGGGGACTGCCGCGCCGGAACGTGACAGTCTCCTCTGAATATTCGGTTATCGGTTATCGGTTGTCGATCGACGGGTGCCGATTGTCCGGCGGTCTCATTTGGACGCGTCGGCGTTCTCCGTGGTCTCGGCGGTCGCTTCCACCTCAGCCTCGGGCGCGGGAGCATCCTTTTCCTTGCCCTTCTTGTCCTTGCCGGACGCTTTCGCGGCGTCGGCTTTTTCTGCCTTTTCCGCAGTCTCAATGGTGTCGGCGGCATGGACGTCCACCGAGCGGATGGCGCTCTTGAGAATGTGCATTTTCGTGCGGTCCTTGCTCGTCTCGATCACGACGGTCTCCTCCGTGACCTTGACCACACGCCCGATGATGCCGCCGATGGTGGTAATCTCGTCCCCGATGGTCAGCGAATTGCGCATGTCCGCGGCTTCCTTCTCCTGCTTCTTCTGCGGGCGGATGGAGAAAAAGTAAAACGCGACAAAAATGACGAGCAGCATGAGGAGCATTCCCCATGACCCGAGAAAACCGCCGCTTCCCGTGCCCGTACCCGTGTCTGCGACGGCGTCAAGAATGTGAATAAACTGCATGATTTGTCCTCCGTATCTATATTACGCATTATTGTACCCCAAAGCGGGAAAAATTGCAAGAGGTTATTTGTAAATATTCTGCCGGGCGGAAAAAATTTTTTCCTCTTGCAAAAAATGGCGGAGTGTGGTAAAATAACCTGAAGAAGAGTGTAAGCGTGCGCGGAGGTGATCGGATGAGCAAGCAACCGTATCTGGAATGTGGCAGGGTGCGCAATACGCACGGCGTGCGGGGCGTCCTTTGCGTCGAGTCTTTTTGCGACAGCCCCGCCGTGTTTGCCGGGCTTCCCGCGCTATACCGCAACATCGGCGGTCGCTACGTTCCCTGCCGCATGACGCATTGCGCGCGCAAGGGGGAGCTGCTCCTCATTTCTCTGGAGGGCGTTGACGATATGGACGCGGCGCAGGCGCTCAAGGGCGAAATTCTTTACGCCGCGCGGCAGGACATTCCCCTGGCGGAGGGCGCGTATTTTCTGGCGGACCTGCCGGGGCTTCCGGTCATCGACGCCGATAACGGAAAGTGCTATGGAACGGTGACGGACGTGCGTCAGGTGGGCGGACAACAGCTGTTGGCGGTCGCGACGGCGACGGGAGAGCGACTTCTCCCGATGGTTTCCGCCTTTCTTGACCGGGTGGATGCCGAACGCGGCGTCTTTGTCCGCCCGATTCCGGGACTTCTGGAGGACGCCGACTGATTGGACGGAAAATGAAACGAGGAGGGCGCGGAGATGCGATTTGATATTATGACCTTGTTTCCCGCGCTTGTGGAAACGGTGCTGTCCGAGAGCGTAATCGGGCGGGCTTGCCGCGCGGGGTATATCACCGTGCAGACGCACGCCATCCGGGACTACTCCGAGGATCGTCGGCACCGGGTGGACGACACGCCCTATGGCGGGGGAAAAGGAATGCTCATGGCACCGCCCCCGATCTGGAACTGCTACCGCGCCATTCTCGAGGGGACGGGGGACGCGTCCACACGCCGCCATGTCATTTATCTGTCCCCGGCGGGGCGGGTGCTGACGCAAAAGCGTGCCTCGGAGCTGGCGCGGGATTTTGACCAGTTGATTCTTTTGTGCGGGCACTACGAGGGCGTGGATTACCGCGTCATCGAAGAGATCGTGGATGAGGAGATCTCCATCGGAGATTATGTTCTCACGGGCGGGGAAATCCCCGCGTGTATCCTCACGGACTGCGTGGCACGGCTGATTCCGGGCGTGCTTGCCGATGAGGAGTGTTTCGAAAAGGAAAGCATCGCCTCGGGACTGCTGGAATACCCGCAGTATACCAAGCCCGCCTCGTGGCGCGGCAGGGAGGTGCCCGAAATTCTGCGTTCGGGCGACCATGCCAAGGTGGATGCGTGGCGGCTGGAGCAGGCGATGGCGCGCACGGCGCGGGAACGCCCGGAGCTGTTGGAAGCATACCTCGCGGCGCACCCTCCGGCGGTGAAAAAGAGCAGACGTCGGCGCGCGCCGACGGGGGCTTATGCGTCCGAAGTCCCGGTATCATCGGGTGTCCCGACGTCGCCCACGGCTTCGACGCAATCCGATATCCCGGCACAGCCGCTGCCGGAACCGGATAAAATGTGAATTTCCCGGCGGCGTCCGTGTTGCCGCAAGGTGCCGGTGTCCACGGAAAATCCGGGATAAAAACGAATGAGAGGAGGGACCTTGGCTTGAATCGGGTACCCGACAAAAAGCAATATGAGCGCCAGCGGCGCGCGCGACAGGGCTTTATCCTGTATTACCTGTACCGCGTCTCAGCCTGGCTTTACGGTGTGATCTGCGAGAGCGCGGTCGGACGCTACCTGTCGTCATACAGTCGTACCGAACAGGCGGCGCGGCAGGGAAAGCTTTACCGGATGGCGCACAGCCAACGCAAACGCAGTGATCGCCCCGGCTTCCGCTTCCGCATGGGCTTTTCGTCGATGATCGAAAACAGCACGGTCTGCCGCGCGATCTCCCGCCTTTTGCGGGGACTGCTCGGGACGGGGCTGAACACCTATGCGATATTCTTCCTGTTTTTCGGCGGATACAGCGTGATTGCGTACTTTGTCATGCGCAGTATCGCTCCCGACCGGACCAATCTTTCCTGCATGCTGACCGGAGCGGTGATGGTCGTTTTCTCCCTGCCGCTGTTTTCTTCCAGAATGTCGCTGATCCACGCACTGCACCGCAGTCATCTCGCGTACGCGCTGTTCGTTGACGGGCTGGGACTGCGGGAGAGCGGGGCGACGCCGTACGAGGAGAACGGCAGGGAATACTACGCGCTGGCGCTGGCGCTGTCCGCCATCTGCGGAGCGCTGACCATCTGGGTCCCGCCCTACCGGATTCTCGCAGTGGCGGCACTCGTGGTTTTCGTGTGCCTGGTCATGCACAGCCCGGAGATCGGGATGCTGACCGCGCTTCTGATCGCGCCGCTTCTGGGGCTTGTCCCCCATCCGACGCTGGTGCTCCTCGCCGTTGTGGCGCTGACGCTCCTTTCCTATGTCGGCAAGATCATCTGCGGCAAGCGGGTGTTCCGCATGTCTCTTGTGGATGGCGCTGTGATTGCACTGCTGGCGCTGTTCCTCTTCGGCGGTCTTGTCAGCCGGGGCGGCTCCGCGTCGTTGCGCAGTGCGCTGACCTACGCCTGCCTTTTGATGATTTGGTTTATGGTCTCCAATCTTGTGCGCTCGGAAAAGGATATTTCCCGCGTGGTCTGCGCGCTTCTGATCGGCGCGGTTCCGGTGTCGCTGATCGGACTCTGGCAGTACTTTTTCGGTGATCTGACGGCGCAGTATCTGGATCTGTCGCTGTTTTCCGACATCGGGGGCAGGGTGTATTCCACGCTCGACAACCCGAACATGCTGGCGGAATACCTCGTGCTGATCCTCCCGTTTACCCTCTCCGCCATGCTCCGGCAGCGGCGGGTCATTCGGGTCTTCGGGTGTCTGCTGTCCGCCTGCGCGATGACCATGTGCCTGATCTTTACCTGGTCGCGCGGAGCGTGGCTCGGGGCGATTCTTCCCGCTTTGATCTTCCTGCTCCTGACCAGTCACCGCGCCCTGAGCTGGACGGCTCTTCTGAGCGTTCCGGTCGTGGCGACGGTTCACTTCCTGCCCGAACAGCTCCTGCGTCGCTTCGCCAGCATCGGCAGTACCGCGGACAGCTCCATCCGCTATCGCCTGTACCTGTGGGACGGAGTGGAACGGATGCTCGGCGACTGGTGGTTCTGCGGCGTCGGCGTCGGCGAGGACGCATTCCGGGCGGTGTACGTGAACTACGCGCTTCCCGGGATAGAGCAGGCAATGCATGCGCACAGCCTGTATCTGCAGCTTTTGTGCGCGTTTGGCGTGGCGGGGCTGGTCGCTTTTGCCTTGATTTTGCTTTTGTGGTTGCGCCGCGCGCTGGAATATTACCGCCTGGCGGCAACGCGCTCGGCTTCCATGACCCTGCTGGCGGGAATCGCGGGAATCGCGGGAATCCTGCTCATGGGGTGTTTTGATGACGTTTGGTATAATTACCGTATCTTCTTCCTGTTCTGGGCGGTGATGGGACTGGTCAATGCCCGCATCCGGGTCGGGACGTACGAGGCGGAACGGGAATACAATCCGGTATATAATGAAAAAACACAGGGCGAGGCGACCATTCGCTTCCTGTGATGCCGGGGAAAGGATTGTTGAAATGGCAGAGGATAAAAAAATAAGGGGGAGCGAGCACGCGCCGGGGGGATACGTCGGACGCGCACGACACGGAGAGCGCAGGATTCTGAATGTGTTTGATATTTTCATCATTTTCATTGTCCTTCTGGCGATTGCGTTGCCGATCTTCGGTGTTCATGTGTCCGGTCTGCTCGGACTGTCCGAGGACGGCGAGCCGTGCACGATCAGCTATGTGCTGGTGTTTTCCGGTGTGGACAGCCGCTTTGCCGACGCGGTGGCGACCGGCGACACCGCTCTGACCGAAGCCGGCGGAGAGATCGGAACGGTCACAGCGTGCAGTCGGACGCCCCATCGGGTGTTGCGCTATCTTCCCGCGCAGGCGGAGGGCGAGAGCGGTGTGGGCGTATGGACCGAGGACGCGTCGCGGGTCGATATCACCGTCACGGTGACGGCGCAGGCAGCCTTTCAGACGGGAACCGGGTACATGGTGGGCGGCGAGGCGTTTCGCGTGGGCGATACCCTCAACGTGCGCTTTCCCGGATATTTCGGTGCGGCGGACTGCACGGACCTGCGGGTGACGGAAAGGAGGGATGAGCCGTGAAAACAGAGGACAAGAACGCGGTGCGCCTGAGCAAGCGCGGAAACGTTCTGGATACGGCGATCATTCTTCTTCTGGTGGCGGCGCTGGCGGCGATCGGGTATCGCTATTTCCGGCTTCACCGCTCCGTCGGGGCGAACGAGGAGATCCGGATGGTTATGACCTTTGAGGTGGAAAATGTCGAGGCGACCCGGCTGAATTTCATTTCGGAGGACGACGTGGTTTTCATAGACGGGACGGAGGAGCGGATCGGAACCCTCAACCGCCACCCGGGAGCGACAGGAGTGTCGCCGTTCGCAACGCAAAGCGCACGGGTGACGCTCACAGACGCGGACGGGGCGCCCGTTACCGTGGAGGTTCCCGATGCCTCGCGGCTCGACGCCACGGGGCAGTTGACCTGCCTCGGAATTCTGCACGACACGGGTGTTTTTTATCTGAACGGAACGACGGTCATCTCCCCCGGGCAGAGAATCCATGTGCACACCGAGCGGGCGTCGTTTGTCCTGACGGTGCAGTCGCTGGAGCAGGTGCAGGAGTGACTGCGCGACGTGCGGGGCGCTTTGAACTATGTGAATTATATGACATAATGCGCCCCGCGCCCGGCGAAAATTTATGAAAAAGCACAATAAACTTTTTCTTGATTTTAGTCACGTTTTTTGGTATACTAAGAGGGGATAACCGTCGGTCGTGTGCAGATCGGCGGAAATCTTTGCGATGTTTTTTGATTTCAGGAAACAGGAGAGTCAATGCTATTATGATTTCCCGCGATATTGTTGTCACCAACGCCAGCGGTCTGCATGCAAGACCGGCGACCTTTTTCATTCAGAAAGCGAATGCCTATCACAGCACGATTTGGGTTGAGAAGGACGACCGCCGCGTGAACGCCAAGAGTCTGCTCGGTGTACTGTCCCTCGGAATCGCCAAAGGAATGTCGATCACGTTGATCGCGGACGGACCGGACGAGGTCAAGGCACTGGACGGCTTGCAGCAGCTTGTGGAAAGCGGTTTCGTTGAATAAATACGCGTCAGGGTCGGAATCCCGATCGGACAGAGGACGGCGTGAGCGCCGCGGCGAAGTTTTTCGTCGGGCACCGGTGGGGTGCAGGTGCTCGGTGCCGTCCTTTTTGTATTTGTTTTGATTTTTTGATTTTTGATATGTTCCCGGCGGCTTGCCGCGTGATTATGGAAAGGAGGCACACCGATGACCGATCAACCGGACGCGCCGCGTCCGTCGGAGGAGCCGTTTGTCTGCCTTAACCGGGAGGAGCTCCTGAAAAAAGCCAACCGCCTGCCGCTGTGCCCCGGGGTGTATCTGATGCGCGACCGCACGGGAAAGATTATTTACGTCGGGAAGTCGCGCAAGCTCAAAAACCGCGTCTCCCAGTACTTTCAGAACAGCGGGAAAAACATCAAGACCGAAAAAATGGTCGCGCGGGTGGCAAATTTCGATTATTATCTCTGCGATACCGAGATGGAAGCGCTCACATTGGAAAATACGCTCATCAAACAGCATACGCCGCGCTACAATATCCGTCTCAAGGACGCGAAATCCTATCCGTATATCAAGATTACGGCGGAGGCGTACCCGCGCATCGTCATGACACGCAAGCGAAACGCCGACCGGGGAAAATACTTCGGACCGTATTCGGGCGTCGCCACGGTCTATTCCGTCATCGATACCCTCTCGCGCGTCCTGCGTCTGCCTACCTGCAAGCACAGCTTCCCGCGGGACATCGGCAGGGTGCGCCCGTGCATTTATTATCAGATGGGGCGTTGCTGCGGCGTGTGCTGCAGCGGGGCGTCGCAGGAGGAATACCTGCATCTGATCGATATGGCGTCGGATATTCTGAACGGTCGCGGCGGCGACGTTCGGCGGCGGGTGGAGGAGCAGATGCTCCTGTGCGCCGCGCAGGAGCGCTTTGAGGCGGCGGCACAGCTGCGCGACACTCTGAGGGCGCTCGACCGCCTGTCGGAAAAGCAAAAGGTCGTTGCCGCGCCCGGCGTGGACCGGGATGTCACGGCGCTTTACAGTGATGACATCTGCGCCTGCCTGTCGGTCTTTTATATCCGGAACGGGGCGCTGGCAGACAAGGCGGAGTTCCTGTTTGACCGCGACCAGATCACCGACGCGGCGGACGTCATCTCGTTCCTCTGCGAGCACTATCGGGTACGGACGTACGTTCCGCCCGAGGTTCTGCTCTCGTTCCCGGCGGATACGCAGGATCGCGAAATGATGGCAAGCTATCTGACCGGGCTCGCGGGGCGGCACGTGAACATCCGCGTCCCCGAACGCGGAGAATTGCGCACGCTGTGCCACATGGTGGAGGAAAACGCCAGGGAGCGGGCGATGCGTTACCGTGAAAACAGCCGTCGGGACGAGGGCGCGCTGTTGCGGCTGGCTCAGCTCTGCCACCTGGAGACCTACCCCGAGCGCATCGAGGCGTACGACATCTCCAACCTCGGGGCGGAGCACCTGACCGCGGGCATGATCGTGTGCCGCGACGGGCAGTTCCACCGCGCGGACTACCGCACGTTCCGCATCCGCGGGGTCGAGGGCAAGGCGGACGACTACGCCAGCATGCGGGAGGCGCTCGCGCGCAGACTGTCCTACCTTACGGAGGGGAAGAGCGAGGAGAGCTTCGGCGCGTACCCCGACCTCATTCTTCTGGACGGCGGGCGGGGACACGTCGGCGTGGTGCGCGAGTTGATGGCGCAAATGGGACTGGAAATTCCCGTGTTCGGCATGGTCAAGGATGACTTTCACAAGACCCGGGCGCTGTGCACCGAGCACGAGGAGATCAGCATCGCGCGGGAAAAACAGGTGTTCCTGCTCTTGTATCGGATTCAGGAGGAGGTGCACCGCTACACCGTCTCCCGCATGGACGCAGCAAAGCGAAAGACGCTTCGGCGCTCCTCGCTGGAGAACATTCCCGGCATCGGCCCCGCCAAGGCGTCCGCACTGCTCCGCGCGCTCGGAACCCTTGGGGCGATCAAGGCGGCGGACGAGGCGACCCTCTCGGCGGTGAGCGGAATTTCCGCGCGCGATGCGCGACTGGTTTATGCATATTTTCATCCCGACGCCGCGGGCGACGCGGGAGATTGATTTCACACAAAGGAGCGTTGATGGAAATGGCAATCGTAAAAAATGAATGTCCGCTTTTGGAATTCAGCACGGAGCAAAAGGTGTACCTTTCCCCGGAGACGCCGGAGAAAACCTTGCCGCGGCTGTGCCTTGTGACGTATTTTGAGGAGATTCTCACGGCGTTTGTCGAGCATTATCACGCCGAGCAGGTCGAGGATTACGTGACCGAAATGCGCTCGTTCCCGATCTATCAGGCGCAGGTCGAGGGCTACATTCTGTGCGCGACGCAGGGCGTTCTCGGCGCGGGCGGCGCGGCGAAGCAGATCGACTTCCTTTACGGACACGGCGCCGAGGTCGTGATTGCCTGCGACAGCTGTGGCATCGTTGACCCGGATATCCAGAGCGGCACGATTATCCTCCCGGTGCGCGCTCTGCGCGCGGAGGGCGCGTCGTACCACTACCTGCACGCGGAGAGGTATATCGACCTGGAGGATAAGTACATCGAAAAGGCGAGAAATATTTTGAAAATCCGCAAGATTCCCTACGAGCGGTGCATCACCTGGACGACCGATGGTCCCTACCGCGAGTCGCATGAAATGGTCGCTTACCGCCGCTCCGAGGGGTGCCGCGTCGTTGAGACGCAGTGCTCCGCCATGGCTGCTGTGGCAAAATGCCGCGGGAAGGGCTTCGGCGAGATTCTGTACGCCGGGGACAAGCTGCGCGAGCAGGATATTTACGACGAAGTGTTCTACAACGACCACGACACCGGGCGGCAGAATACCTTTCTTGTCGCTCTCGAGGTGCTCTGTCGCAGCGACGACCGCGTGCTCCATACCATGGAGGTCAAGCCGGAGTTTTTTGACGCGTTCCTGCGCGGTGGCAAGCGCATTGAGATCCGGTGCCTGGACGAAAAGCGGCGTAACATCCGCGTGGGCGATACCGTTCAGCTCCAGAAGCCGAACGGCGAGTTTTTGCGGGGCAGGGTGACGGAGCTGATCGCCGGTGACAGCTTCGGGGACCTCTACGACCGCGTGACGCCGGAGGAGCTGGGCTTCCCCGGTATGGGACGGCGGGAGTTCGTCAGCACCATGCGGAGCATCTATCCTGTGGAGCGCGAGAAACTGCTCGGCGTCATCGGCATCCGCATTGAACCGGTCTGAGCGAGGGCGCTGACATGATGCGGATTATTACGGGGCGCGCGCGCGGCACGCACCTCTTGACGCTCCCGGACGACCGGGTGACGCGCCCGACCACCGAGCGCGCCAAGGAAGCGGTGTTCTCCATGATCCAGTTCCGCCTGGCGGGGCGTCGCGTGCTGGATCTGTTCGCCGGCTCGGGACAGATGGGACTGGAAGCCGTCAGCCGCGGCGCGGGCGAGGCGCTTTTCGCGGACGCGTCGGGCGAGGCGATCGGAATCGTGCGTCAAAATATCGAAAGAACGCACCTGGCGTCCTGCTGTACCGCCGTCTGCGCGGACTATACCGCGGTGGTCGGCAGGCCATGCCCCGGGACGGAGGCGCAGTTCGGACTGGTCATTCTTGACCCGCCGTACGCCGCGCACCTGGTCTGCCCGGCGCTCCGCTTGCTGGCGGAGAATGGCTGGCTGACCGGGGACGCGCTCCTGATCTGTGAGAGCGCGGAGGAAAACATCTTTGAAAGCGATCCCTCGCTGGAGCGGAAATTCACGGTTCTGCGCCGCGGAAAGTACGCCGCAGTTCACATGACGCTGCTGGAATACGCGGGCGGGGCGGACGCGCGGGAGAGCGAGGGGACGCTATGAGAAAAACCGAAATCGACGGGACGTGGGGAGAGCGCCGGGCATTGCTCCCGGGAAGCTACGACCCCGTGACCGCAGGACATATGAACATCATCGCGCGGACGGCGGCGCTGTTTGACCGGGTGATCGTCGCGATGATGACCAACGATATGCACGCGTACGTGGCGTCGGCACAAAGTAAACAGTACCTGTTTCCGATGGAGGTGCGGGTGGAGCTTTTGCGCCTTGCCTGCGCGGAAATGGAAAATGTCACGGTGATCTCCGGGGAGGGGCGACTGATCGACCTGTTCGACCGCGTGGGGGCGACGGTGATCGTCAAGGGCATCCGGAACGCGCAGGACTACGCCTACGAACAACAGCACGCCCTGTGGAACCGCGCGCACAATTCCCGCGCCGAAACGCTGTATCTGCCGGCGGACCCACGGCTGGACGCCGTCAGCTCCACGCGGGTGCGCGAGGCACTGGCGAAAGGGAACATCCCGGACGAATTTCTTCCGCCCGCCGTCGCGGAACGCTTGCGGCAGTGGGAGCGCGAGGGACGCTTTTCGCAGGGGCGGTTTCGCGGGTGACAGGGCGGCAGGAGGAACAGAATGGATTTTGAACGTTACCGTACCAAGCCGAAAACCGAAAAGGAGACGCGCCCGACCAACTGCGAGAGCTGTGTCTACTATGACTACGACGACGAGGAAGACGCCTACGTGTGCAATATGTCGCTGGACGAGGACGAACAGGTCGCGTTCCTGTCCCGCCGGACCTCCCGGTGCCCGTACTATCGGTTCTACGACGAATATAAAAGCGTCAGAAAACAAAATTGAGAGCGGTCCGGCAGAATCCGCCCGCGTGGACCGGGGGGATAGCCCTGCAAAAATGTCGGTCGGGATTCCGACTTTTTTGCGCGATCTTGGTCGTTTTCCCCCTGTATTCTTGCTTTTTCGACCTTTTGTTGGCAAAACGGCGGTGTTCTGCTGCCAAGACCAATTTCGTCGGGGGTGTCGAAAAAATTCATTTTGAATTTTTTTGACCCTCCTTTTTTCTTTGCCCGGAGGCGGGGCGGTGCTTTCAGGACTTTACTGAAAATTCATAAAGAAAAATCGAAAAAGTGCTTGCTTTTTTTGTGCGGGTTTGCTATAATGACCCCAGCACGAACCATGGTTCGGCAAGGACCCGCACGCTGTTGCGGCGGGAGGGATAAGGAGAAAAATATGACACTCTACGACAAGCTCGCAAGCCTGAAGGGACGGGCAAATCAGTCGGCGTGGGCGGTTCGGATTGCGTCCGAGCTGGGCTATGCCGCAGGCGTTTCCACCGCGCAGGGTCATCAGTATGATGCGCTCATCGAAAAGACGGCAGACTATGTGCTCGACGCCATGACGCAGGACGGTGGTGTCATCACCAAGGCAACCGCGCAGACCGCGGAGGAAATGCTCCAGCCGCTTGCCGCGGACGCGAAAAGCTACCGCGTTCATTGCGTTTCTCACGCGCACATCGACATGAACTGGCAGTGGGGCTTCCAGGAGACCGCCTCCGTGACGGTGGATACGTTCCGCACGGTGCTCGACCTGATGAAGGAATACCCGACGCTGACGTTCGCACAGTCGCAGGCGTCCACCTATGAGATTGTTGAAGAATTTTCTCCCGAAATGCTGGACGAGATCCGTCAGCGCATCCACGAGGGGCGCTGGGAGGTTTCGGCGTCCACGTGGGTGGAGCTGGATAAGAACATGCCAAACGGCGAGTCCATGGCACGCCATCTGCTCTATACCCGGCGTTACCTCTCCCGCCTCCTTGACATCCCCGCCGAGTCGCTGAATCTGGACTTTGAGCCGGATACCTTCGGACATAACATCACCGTTCCCGAGATCTGTCAGCGGGGCGGCGTCAAATATTACTACCACTGCCGCGGAAACGGGGAGGCGGACAACGCCTACCGTTGGCGCGCCAGATCGGGCGCCGAGGTGCTCGTGTGGCGGGAGCCGAAGTGGTACAACTATACGATTGACCCGTCGATGTTCGACGACGTTCCCCAGCTTTGCGAAAAGATGGGAATGCGCGACTACCTGTCGGTGTACGGTGTGGGCGACCACGGCGGCGGACCGACGCGTCGCGACGTTGACCGCCTGATTACGCTGAACTCCTGGCCCATCATGCCGACGATCATGTTCAGCACCTACGCCCGCTTCTTTGCCGAACTGGAAAAGGTCCGCGATACGCTTCCCGTGCAGGAAGGCGAGAAAAACTTCGTCTTTACCGGGTGCTATACCTCGCAGTCCCGCATCAAGATGGCAAACCGCATCGGCGAGGACCGCATGTACGAGTCCGAATTTCTCGGCACCGCCGCCCATGTGCTGGCGGGCGGACCTCGCTATAACCAGAGCTTTGAGAAGGCGTGGCGGGGACTTTTGTTCAACCACTTCCACGACATTCTGCCCGGCTCCGGCGTCATCGACACCCGCGAGTACGCTATGGGACAGTTCCAGCGCTCCATGGCGGCAATCGACACCAATGCCAACAACGCCATGCGGCACCTCGCGGAGGTGATCGACACCTCCTCCATCTCCGGACTCGGACTGGACGGCGACTCCATTTCGGCGGGCGCCGGTATCGGCTACATGACCAACCAGGACAGCCACTACTGCCTGCCGCGCGCGGAGCGGGGCGTGGGTAAGAAGCGCGTTTTCCACTTCTTCAACCCGACCTGCTACGACTTTGACGGCGTGAGCGACCTGACCGTCTGGGACTGGAATTACGACGTGGCACGCGCGCAGATCGCCGCCGCCGACGGCAACCTGACGCCGTTCAAGCTCATTATGAACGGTGCGCACTATTGGGGACATCACTTAAAGCAGCTGGCGGTCAGAATCCGCGTTCCCGCCATGGGATACGCCACCTACACGCTGGACGTGCGGGGAATCGAAGGAAATAACATCACACCGCTGGTGTACGAGCGTACCGATCGCTTCACGGACGACGACCTCGTGATGGAGAACAGCCGGTTGCGTGCGGTGTTCGATCACGCCACCATGCAGCTCATCTCGCTGGTCGATAAGGCGACCGGCACGGACGTTGTTGCCCTGCCGAGTGCAAACTTCCGCCTGATTACCGAGAACACCATTCACCACATGACCTCGTGGCGCGTGGGCGAATACATGACGGTGCAGAACCTCAACGAAACGGTCAACGTCCACCTGAACCTCGCCGAGACCAGTCTGGGCGGCGTGCGCCAGTGGATCAAATATGACCTGCCGTTCGGTCAGCGCTCGCACCTGACGGTCGGCATCCGGCTGGACGAGAATTCTTCCATGCTGGAGTTTGACCTGCGCGTGGATTTCCACGAGGTCGGAAGTCCTGCGGGTATCCCGCAGCTGAACTTCAGCTTCCCGGTCGGCTACGGTGTCGCCAATTATCGCTACGACGTGCCGTTCGGTACGATCGACCGCGCGCCGATCGCGCATGACGTGCCCGCCAACTCGTTTGCCGCGGCGATCCCCGCTCAGGGCGAGAGTGACAGAACGGTCATGGTCGTGACGGACAGCAAGTACGGCTTCCGCGGCGTGAACAACGAAATTTCGGTCGATCTGATTCGCGCGTCGTACGACCCCGATCCGTACCCCGAGTACGGCAAGCACACCATCCGCCTCGGCGTCGGCGTGGCGGAGGGAACCGCCAACAAGTCGCTCTACCGCCTGGCGGCGGCGTTTGTCCATCCCATTGCCGCCTGTGCTACCCGCGGCGGAAAGGGAACCTTGCCGCTGAACGGACAATTCATCCGCGTCGAGGGCGACGTGAACATCACCTGCGTGAAAACTGCGGAGGACACCGACGGTGTGATCATTCGTCTGTTCGGTACGGAGGGCGAGGCGACCGATTGCATCCTGACCTTCGCGAAGCCCTTGGCGGCGGCAGCGGAAACGGACATCAACGAGCACACCCTCGGCGCGCTTCCGTTTGAAGGTAACACGCTGACGGTGCACGTGGAGCCGTTCACGGTGAAAACGTTGTTGCTCAGGTTCTGAGAGCCGATCCTGTCGGCATCTTCATGGTAATCCCGGGACTGTTGAAAAATTCATATGAATTTTTCAACAGTCCCGACGACGTTGGTCTCGGTGACCGGACGCCGCCGTTTTGCCGTCAAAAAAGTCGAAAAGTCAAAGATAGGGGGCAAAAACGACCAGGATCGTGCCAAAATGCCGGAAGCCCGACCGACAGTTTGATGGGCTGTGAAAAGCATTGAGGTTTTTAACAGCCCCGTTACTTTCGCAAAAAGAACGGAAAAAAATGACGAAAAGCTCTTGACAAAACTCCGCCCTTGTGATATGATATGGAAGTCGGCGTGAGTAGCGCAGATCGGATGGAGAAGTCGCCTAGTTGGTCGAGGGCGCACGACTGGAAATCGTGTAACCGTTAAAAGCGGTTCGAGAGTTCGAATCTCTCCTTCTCCGCCACCGAAATAAGCTACCTGCATGGGTAGTTTATTTTCGTATGGGGCATTAGCGCAGTTGGGAGCGCACGACACTGGCAGTGTCGGGGTCAGGGGTTCGAGTCCCCTATGCTCCACCAGAGCGGCAGGTTGCCGCCCCCAATGGTCGGGGGCGTGTAGCGTGTGCCGGATTTCATCCCCCGATGGCGAGGTTCGGATTTCGGTCCGGATGTGCCACCGGAAGGCAGTGCCTGCACCCGGGTCTGATTGAACGGGTGCGGGGCGTCCTGCCGATTCCGCTTTGTGAGTTTGGGCTTGTAGCTCAGTTGGGAGAGCGCTGCGTTCGCAACGCAGAGGTCATGGGTTCGAATCCCACCAGGTCCACCAGAGAGGCAGCTCGCCATCCCGAATGTCAGGGGCGTGTGGCGATGTGCCGAGTTTCCCGCCGCGATGCCGAGGTTCGGGTGCAAGTCCGGAGCCACATCGCTCAACATCCGGATCGGAACCGCTTTGGCTCCGGTCCGGATTTCCCAAAACAGCACGTTGCCGTTCCGGTTCCGGTCGGCGCGTGACGCTGAATTTCATCTCTCACAATGGCGTGGCTCGTATTTGCGATGAGTTGCTCCACTGTCGGCGGGTTGCTCTTACCGATCTTCGGGGCGTGTGGCTGAGTGCCGGTTTTTATTCCGCAACGATGCGGCTCGGGTGTGACTTTCTTGCCTTTCTCCGTGGTAAATGCCCAAAGGTATGTGGTCGACCGGTTCTGTCGGGGTTTCCGGCGGTGCTCCGCCGAGAGCAGTGCTTTGCCTGCCGGTGCTTATTCGCGAGTGTCCTCTGCACGCAATCGTCAACGTGGAGGTGTGAGACCGGGGTGGCTTCATCCGGAGCGTCGGGTGTTCGTCTCACTGAAAATCCTGTCGAATTTTGACAGGATTTTTTCCATTTTTGAGGATTGCATATTTTTCATTACAGGGAGTCTCTATGAAACCGACAAAGAAGTCTGCAGTTTATGATGTGAAAAGTGGAATCGTGCTGTCGGATCTGACCGATGATCCACGGTGCGGAGAGACATATGCGTTGTTCCTTTTGCGTGGAGAGCGCCTGCTGTCCGTCCGGGGATTTCCGAGGAGAGTCAAGACTGACCTCCCGGCGAAGGACGCGCTCAAAATTGCGGCGGAGGAGTGGCAGCAGGTGCGTCGATTTTCCGAAAAGTCCTCCGGCATCGCGCTCGCGATCCGGTTGCTGAACGGAAAGAAGCTGGGGCTTCTTTTCCCCATAGCGGACGTGCCCGACGCCATGGTCGGCGTGATGCTGTTCGGCGGAGAAAAGAGCGTTTTGCGGGTACTGCGGCATACATTCCCCCGGCATGTCGTGCAGAGCGACAGCTTGCGCGGGGAGGACGCGGGCGAGCTTCGGGCGGAGGATGAGAATACCGTCGTCTGGCTGTCACAGCTTATGCGTCGCCTGCGCTATATCGTCAGCGACGAAACAAAGCTCGATGTCCGGAATCGTCACGTGCTGTCCCGGTGGATTATGAAAACCATGTTCGCACTGCTGACCTTGCTGGGGGAGGAGGAAATTCTCGATCGGTTTGAGGAATTTCACAATCCCGTTCCGTTCACCGGCGTGCTTCCGTGCGGTAGCGCCGAGTGGATGATGTGCTGTCTGTGTTGCGGCGCGCTGGAGTTGCTTCGCTCCCGCAGGCGCGAGCAGATCACGCCGGTGTGGGACCGGGAACTGTTGCTTCCTGCCATGGATATTGAGGTCGGCAACCGTACGCCATTGCCGAAAGTGTGGCAGGAGTGCGACCGCATTGCGCGGGAGACAGGAATGTTCTTTGAGGTCTGCCGTCACCGTGGTCACATTCGCGTCCGCTTCTGCCCGCTGATCCCGCAGGAAATGTCTCTCTACGACGCGCGGGCGCCGCACCCGTGGGAGGGTTCGTGACAAACGCCCCACGCAGGATAATCATACAAAAAAGCCGTCGCGCCGACCGTTGGGTTCCGGAGGGCGGCTTTGATTTTGCATTTGACTGTCAGGCTCTGCACCCGCCGCCGTCAAGAAACGCGATGGCGGCAGTCGCGGCAACGGCGCCGTCGGCGGCGGCAGTCACAATTTGGCGGAGTGCCTTGGTGCGCGTGTCGCCTGCGGCGAAAATCCCCGGCGTGCTCGTGTGGCAATCCTCACTCGCGATGATATAGCCCTGTGGGTCCAGCGCGACGGGAGGGGAAAAGCGCGCGTTATCGGGGGACAGCCCGACGGCGACAAACACGGCGTCAACCGACAGTGCCTCACGCGGCAAGCCGTTGGCGTCTTCTAAAACGAGGCGATTCACTTTCTGCCCGCCCTCTATGCTGACCGGAACGACCCCCATGTGCGTGTGGATGTTGCTCCGCGCGCGGACGCGATCGACCAGAATGGCTTGCGCACGGAAGTTGTCGCGCCGATGAATCAGGTGAACGTCCGGACACAGATCCGCGAGGTACAGCGCATCCTCCAGCGCCGTGTTGCCCCCGCCGACGACCGCGACGGGACGACCGCGGAAGAACGCGCCGTCGCAGGTCGCGCAATAGGAAACGCCCCGCCCGGCGAATGCTTCCTCCCCCGGAATTCCCAGCTTGCGTCGGAGTGCGCCGCCCGCGAGAATGACCGCGCGGCAGGGGTAGGCGTCGGTTTCGGTGAAGACCGTGAAGCCGTCCTTGTCCTTTTCCATGCGGATAACCTCCTCGGAGCGTGGTGTGACTCCGAGCGCGCTCACCTGTTCCGTGAGCCTTGACGCCAGCTCCCACCCGGCAATGCTCCCGCACGCCGGGTAATTCTCCACCTCCGGGGTGTTGACCATCTGCCCGCCCGGAACGGCTTTTTCAAAGAGCAGTACGCTTTTTTGCGCACGCCGTGCGTACAGGGCGGCGGTCAAGCCCGCCGGACCTGCACCGACGATAATCAGATCGGTAAGTGCCATCGTGTCCTCCTTTGCGGGTCACCCCGCGTCTTTGCCTTATTGTAGCATATGGATTTTGTTCCTGTCAACATATTTTGCCCACGCGCGCAAAATTTAACGGATAGTCTTGTATTTTGCTTTGCAATGTGCTATAATGTCCGCGACATATTGCCGACCCCGGCGGAAAATCAGCAAAAATGGCGGGAGACAGTGGGACGTGAACGCCCTCCGCCGCGTTTTGCGGAGGGCGTTGGTTCCGCTCCGCACAACCGGACGAGTCCCGCAGGAAAGAGGTCATTCTTATGACGGAAAACATGACAAAAACAGAGGCAGGGAAGAAATACCGCGTTTGCGTCATCGGGTGCGGGGTCATCAGCCCCAACCATATCAAGGCGCTGACGGAGAATGAGAACACCGAGCTGTGCGCCGTGTGCGACCTTGTGGAGGAGCGCGCCCGCAACCGCGCGGCGATGGGAAACTGCGTGTACTATACCGATTATCATCGCATGCTGGAGGAAGTCAAGCCGGATGCGGTGCATCTCTGCCTGCCGCACTATCTGCACAGCATCGTCGCGATCGACGCGATGCGCGCGGGTGCGGACGTGCTCTCCGAAAAGCCCATGGACGCCTCCTACGAGGCGGCGCTTCGCATGAAGGAGGTCAGCGAGCAGACCGGTCGGCGGCTCGGTGTGATTTTCCAGAATCGCTATAACGCCGAGAACGTTGCCATTTTCGACGCGCTCGCGCGCGGGGATATGGGCAAGGTGATCTCGGTGCGCGGCGAGGTTTGCTGGCACCGCGATCAGAAATATTATGAATCGGGCGACTGGCGCGCTTCCTACCGTACGGCGGGCGGCGGCGTCATCATCAATCAGGCAATCCATACGCTCGACCTTGTGCGCTCGTTTGCCGGCGCGCCCGTGACGCAGGTCAAAGCAACCGTTTCTCACCACGGCGACACGCGCGTTGAGGTCGAGGACACGGCGGAGGGCGTAATCCGCTTTGAAAACGGCGCTGTGGGACTGTTTTATTTTTCCATCAACAATATGGAGGATGAGGACATCCGCGTGACGATCAAGTGCGAGCATGCGCGGGTGGAAAGCCGCGCCGGTCACTGCCGGATTCACTATGACGACGGGCGCATCATTACCGCGTCCGACGACGAGGGACCCTGCTTCTGCGGCGCCAAGGCGTGCTACGGCTCGTCGCACGCCGTGCAGATCGCCGATTTTTACAACGACCCCGACGGCAGTCGCGCCCGCCATATGATGGAGCAGGCGCTTCTGACCCAAAAGCTGGTGGACGCCATCTTCCGTGCCGCAAACGGCGTGCACGCCTGACGTCCGTTGCCGAAGACCGGTTTTCTGATGCTCGATGCGGATGCGAATGTTCCATGTCCGGTGATTGACATCTGGCGCCCGACGCTCGACGCCCGACGTTCGACGCCCGACGTTCGACGTGCGACATTCGACGCCCCGTCCTTTCATACTGTTCTATGCCAAGGAGTGCTTTACCCTCATGCAAAATTTCCAGGTTACATTTTTCGCGGTCGTGATGATGCTTGTCTACGCCTGCCCGGGATATTTTCTCGTGCGCGTGGGGAAAATCAAGGAGAATCACATTCCCGCCTTCGCCACCACGCTTCTTTATGTGTGCCAGCCCTGCCTGACCGTCCTCTCTTTCCAGGCGGCGACACAGCTGGTTCACGACGGCGTTTCCAGCGTGCGGGAAATGGCGATCCGCGGAGGAATTTTCCTCTTGATGACGCTCGTTCTTCAGGTCGCGGTCATGTGCCTGTTTTATCTGATCTTCCGGCGGCGACAGGAGGAGGTCTGCTACCGCATTTTTGTCATTGCTTCCTGTTTCGGAAACTGCGGGTTCTTCGGCGTCCCGATGCTTCGCGCCATCATGCCGGAGCACCCGGAGGCGGCGATGTACTCCGCCATCGCGGCGCTGGTCATGAATGCGCTTTGTTGGACCGTCGGCTCCGCAATCATCACGCGGGATCGCAAACATATCAGTCTGAAAAAGGTGTTTCTGAATCCGAATACCTTTTCCGCCGCGGTCGCGCTTCCGCTTTTTTTTCTCAATATCCTCCTCCCGGAGTCGGTGGGGAGCATGGTGGAGCTGGTCGGAAACTTTTCCTCGCCGCTCTGCATGCTCCTGCTCGGCATGCGCCTCGGCACGGTCCGGGTGCGCGACCTGTTCTGCGACCGGATGCAGTACTTGATGGTTATCATCAAAAATATCGCGTTCCCGCTCATCGCCTTTGCCGCGGTGTTCTTTTTGCCGGTCGAGCCGTACCTCAAGCAGGTCATGCTCATTCTCTGCTGTTGCCCAATCGCCAACGTGGTGCTTTCCTTCGCGGAAATGTTGGGGCAGGGGCAGAAAACGGCGGCGAATATCGTGCTGCTCTCCACGATTTCCTGCCTCGTCACGCTTCCTCTCCTTTGCCTGTTGCTCCCGCTTCTGGCGTGAGACGGAAAATCAAGCTGTCGGAAATATCCGGCGGCTTTTTTTATGGCTTTGCCATGCTTCCGGTGGAAAGTTCACAAAACGTTCATATATGGGCGAGGGGGATATGATACAATGAAGTTGATTGCAGGGCGCGGGCGCCGCGCCGTCAAAGAGAAAGAAAGGAAGTGTTCTCGGTATGTATGTAAGCCCAAAGAAGGCAACATTCAAAAAGAGCATGCGCGGCTACAAGGCGCGGCAGGTCGATGCGTATATCGAGACGCTGTGCAGTGATTTCGTTCACGCCGAGGAGGATTATCAAGCGCGGATTGCCGAGCTGGAGGAACAGATCGCGCAAGCCGAGGCACGCATTGACGCGCTGGAGACGCGGTTGGAGCAGTTGACCCGGCAAACGCCCGAGGACAGACCGAGGGGCTGGGCGCGTTTTTCGCTGTCCTCCCGCAAAAAGGAACGGGAGGTGCGCCTGTCGCGCACTGCCGCAACGCTCCCCGAGCCGTCCCGCCGCGCCGCAACGCCGTGGGGCGCGTTCGGACGCTACTTTCGCGGACGGAAAGAAAAGAGAAAAATGAGAAGAGACAAACGCAGAGATGCAGACGGGAGTGAGTCGCATGACACGCTTGGCGCGCAATGACATCGGGGAGAAAATCCGCCGCATCCGCCGCAGTCGGAACATGACGCAAAGCGAGCTTGCCGGGGATCAGATCACACGCAACATGCTCAGCCGCATCGAAAACGGCGTGGCTTTGCCGTCTCTCCCCACCGTGTGGTATCTGGCGGAGCGGCTGGGCGTTCCGGCGGGCTTCCTCCTCGCGGAGGGCGACGACGACCGCGTGTGGCGCAAAATCAGCCGGATTGATGGCATCCGCCGCGTGCTGGCGTCGGGTGACGCGCGCATCTGCCTGGATCTGTGCCGCGGGGACGGCGGGGAAGAGCCGGACGACGAGATCACGCTCATCATGGCGCAGTGCTGTCTGAAAATTGCTGCGGAGGAATTCGAGCTGGGACACCTGCACGAGACCTGCAAATTGCTGGATGAAGCTCTGGAATATGCCGGGAAAACGCCGTACAATACCGAGGGCATCCGCATGACGGCAATCCTGTATTTCCGCTTTTTACACCGGATTTCGGCGTTGCTGTACTCCGAAGTGCTGACCGACGCGCAAACGCAGGACGGAATGGTCGGAAGTTGTGAGCCGTTCGGGTGCTATGTGCTGGCACGCGAGGCACTGGACGCCGGGGATATACGGCGCGTGCAGATGATGCTGGAGCGGCAGGAATGGCTGGACAATGAATGGATGCAGCACCTGCGGGCGCAGGAACGCCTGTTGGCGGGGGACTATATTGCGGCGCAGGAAGTGCTGACGAAGTTGCTGAATTCCAGACAGGCGATGGGCGAGGTGCTGGTCTACGTGACCTTTGCCGATCTGGAGGTCTGTTGCCGGGAATTGGGAGACTTCCGCGGGGCGTACGAATACGCGCAGGATAAGGTGACGCTCCTGGAGCGCATGCTCCAAAAGTAACCACCGCGCGTTCGCCAAATTCATGAAAAACAGGGGATTTTACAGGTCCTCTGTTTTCTTTCTGTGGAAAATTTTACAAAATTCCTAAAAAAACGCGCTATTTTTTGTGGTTTGCCTATGGACTTTTCCCTTTTTGTGTGCTATAATACAAAGGATGCGTATGCCCGATTTGACATATCGGTTATGAACTTTCGGGCATGGCTCGTTTTTTACCTTGAAATAGTTAAAATAATATCATTCAGGAGGTATTCGCAAGCTATGAAAAAGAAATTGACCACGGTCGATTTCCGCGGGACACCCGAGCAGGAGGCAAAGCTGATCGAAGTTATCGATAAGTACGCCGGCGTGAAGGGTGCCATGATGCCGATCCTGCAGGAAGCGCAGGAAATTTACGGTTACTTGCCCATGGAGGTGCAGAAGATCATTTCGGTCCGCACGGGGAAGTCCCTTGCGGAGATTTACGGAATCGCGTCCTTTTACGCACAGTTCAAGCTGAACCCCAATGGACAGGTCACAATCGCAGTCTGCCTCGGCACCGCTTGCTATGTGAAAGGCTCCGGTGAAATCATTGAGGCGATTTCCGAGAAGCTGGACCTGCCGGTCGGAAGCACGTCGCCCGACGGCAAGTATTCGCTGGAAGCGACCCGTTGCATCGGCGCGTGCGGTCTGGCTCCGGTCATGACGGTGAACGGCGAGGTTTACGGTCGTCTGACCAAGGCGGAAGCCATCGAAATCCTTGATAAATATCAGTAAGACCACCCCGACGCCCGGGGATGCGATGACGGTAGGGCGGCTGGCGCGGGAGCTTGCGCTGGAGACGCTTTGCGTGCCGCATCCCGAACGGGAGGTGCACGGCGCGTTTGCGGGCGACCTGCTCAGCTGGGTCATGACCCACGCACATGCGGATAACGCGTGGGCGACGGTGATGGTACATAACAATGCTCTCGCGGTCGCGGCGTTGGTTGGCGTGTCGGCGATCATTGTCTGCGACGGCAGGGAAGTGGAGCCTGATGTGTGCCGGACGGCACGCGAGAGGGAAATCAACCTGTTGCGCACCAACCGTCCGATGTGTGCACTCTGCGCACTGCTCGGCAAACTTGACGGGCTGAGCAAGCCTGACGAACCGGTGGAGGGCGAACCGCACGCGGAGGCGCTTCCCCATGGATGAAATTTCGCTGAATATTCTGGACATCGTAAGCAATTCCATCGCGGCGCAGGCGACACAGATTGCTGTCACCCTCGCGGAGACGCGGGAGGAGCTGACGCTGACCGTGGAGGACGACGGCGACGGAATGACGCCGGAGGAGCTTGCCCGGGCGTGGGACCCGTTCCACACGACGCGGACGACCCGTCCGATCGGACTGGGATTGCCGTTTCTCCGGATGGAGGCGGAGCTCACCGGCGGAGACGCCGGGGTGACTTCGTTTTCTGCCGCGGTGAACGCTTCTCACGGAACCCGGGTCTGGGCGCGCTTTCTGAAAAACAGCGTGGACTGCCCGCCGCTCGGAAATATCACGGACACCCTGTGCGCGATTCTCTGCATGCCGGGCGGCGCCGATTTGCACTTTCTCCATACGGCGCCGGGCGGTACGGTGACACTGGATACCGCGCAGATGCGTCGGTATCTGGGCGATGTTCCGCTCTCGGAGCCTGCGGTCGTTGCGTGGGCACGCGAGAGTCTTTGCGAACAATATCGGGTATTTACGGATTCTATGAACGAGCTGAATTAAGACAGAGGCGGCACGACGGAACAGCGATGGTCGGTTTCCGTCCGCATCGCGGCGCCCACGGCGGTGGGTCGCCCGTATAAAGCCTCAATTCCGAAAGAAAGGGAGCTTTCGCACAGACGAAAGCTATGGTTACAGAAATGAAAACTTTGGAAGAACTGAACGCGATCCGGGATCGCATGAAGTCCACCATTGCACTCCGCGAGGAGACCAACGAGACGCGGATTGTTGTCGGCATGGCAACCTGCGGCATCGCGGCGGGCGCACGTCCCGTCCTCAATAAGTTTGCCGAGTTGGTGGAAAAAGCCGGGCTGACGGGCAAGGTCTCCGTCACCGCCATGGGGTGCATCGGTCATTGTACCGAGGAGCCGATCGTTGAGGTGATCTCCGGCGCTGATAAGGTGACGTACGGCAAGGTGACACCGCAGATGGCGGAAGAAATTATGGAAAAGCACATTCAGGGCGGCAAACCCATCGCCGAGTATCTCCTCGGCGACGCCGCGAATTAAAGGAGGATATGTGAAATGGTACGTTCCCATGTACTGATTTGCGGCGGTACCGGCTGTACCTCTTCGGGCAGCGTGAAAATCCGCGAGGCGATGGTCGCCGAGATCGCGGCGGCGGGGCTTTCCGACGAGATTCAGGTGGTACAGACCGGTTGCTTCGGCTTGTGCGCCAACGGTCCGATCGTGATCGTCTACCCCGACGGCACGTTTTATTCCCGTGTGAGCGTGGACGACGTTCACGAAATTGTGAATGAGCACCTGCTCAAGGGCAGAATCGTCAAGCGCCTCGTACATAAGGATTCCGACGACGTCAACGCGACGCACATCGCACTGTCGGAAACTACGTTCTACAAAAAGCAGAAGAGAGTCGCACTGCGCAACTGCGGCGTGATCGACCCGGAAAATATTGACGAATACATCGGTACCGACGGCTATCAGGCGCTCGCCAAGGTCCTTCGCACCATGCAGCCGCAGGAGGTCATTGATACCATCAAGGCTTCCGGTCTGCGCGGACGCGGCGGCGGCGGATTCCCGACGGGTACCAAGTGGCAGTTCGCCGCAAACCAGCCTGCCGGCAAGAAATACGTGGTCTGCAATGCCGACGAGGGCGACCCCGGCGCATTCATGGACCGTTCTGTGCTTGAGGGCGACCCGCATGCCGTTCTGGAAGCGATGGCGATCGCCGGCTACGCAATCGGCGCCGACGAGGGCTATATCTATGTCCGCGCCGAGTACCCGATTGCGATCCACCGCCTGGAGGTCGCCATCCGCCAGGCAAACGAGTACGGCATGCTGGGCGACGACATTTTCGGAACCGGCTTCAACTTCCGCATCACTCTCCGCTTCGGCGCCGGCGCGTTCGTCTGCGGTGAGGAAACGGCACTCCTGACCTCCATCGAGGGCAACCGCGGCGAGCCGCGTCCCCGTCCTCCGTTCCCGGCGGTCAAGGGTCTGTTCGGCAAGCCCACCATCATCAACAACGTCGAGACCTACGCGAACATCGCACAGATCATTCTCAAAGGCGCGGATTGGTTCGCCTCCATGGGAACCGAAAAATCCAAGGGCACCAAGGTCTTTGCTCTGGGCGGCAAGATCACCAATACGGGTCTGGTCGAAATCCCGATGGGTACCACGCTCCGCGAGGTCGTCGAGGAGATCGGCGGCGGCATCCCGCACGGCAAGAAGTTCAAAGCCGCGCAGACCGGCGGACCTTCGGGCGGATGCATTCCCGCGTCCCTGATTGATACCCCCATCGACTACGACAACCTGATCGCTATCGGCTCCATGATGGGTTCGGGCGGACTGATCGTCATGGACGAGGACAACTGCATGGTGGATATCGCCAAGTTTTTCCTCGAATTTACCGTGGATGAGTCGTGCGGAAAGTGTACGCCCTGCCGCGTCGGTACGCGCCGCCTGCTTGAGATCCTGGACAAGATCATCTCCGGCAACGGCGAGCTGGAGGACATCGACCGGATGGAGGAGCTGTGCCAGTACATCAAGAGCGCGTCGCTCTGCGGTCTGGGTCAGACGGCGCCCAACCCCGTCCTCTCCACGCTCCGCTACTTCAAGGATGAGTATATCGCACATATCGTGGACAAGAAGTGTCCCGCCGGCGTCTGCAAGCGCCTGATCCAGTACCGGATTGATCCGGAAGCCTGCATCGGATGCGGCAGATGCGCCAAGAATTGCCCCGCGGACGCCATTACCAGAACCACTTATATCGCTCCCGGTCATAAGCTGGCTTCCATGGAGATCGACACGGCGAAGTGCGTAAAGTGCGGCGCTTGCATTTCCAACTGCAAGTTCAACGCGATTTCCAAACACTGAGAAAGGAGAATTGTGGAAGATGGAAACTGTAAATATTAAGATTAACGGCAGAGATCTTGCCGTTGCCAAGGACTCCACGGTTCTTGAAGCTGCCAAGGCGGCGAACATCGACATTCCCACCTTGTGCTATCTCAAAGACATCAACGAGATCGGCGCGTGCCGCCTGTGCCTGGTCGAGGTCTCCGAGGGAGGCAGACCGTTCCGCATGGTGACTGCCTGCGTGTATCCGGTCAGCGAGGGTATGGTCATCAAGACCAATACGCCCAAAATCACCAATTCCCGCAAAATGAACCTGGAGCTGTTGCTCTCCAACCACGATAAGAAGTGCTTGTCCTGCGTCCGTTCGACCAACTGCGAGCTGCAGCAGCTCTGCCGCGACTACGGCGTGGAGGAGTCCCGCTTCAAGGGGACTGTCAATCACTACGAGATCGACGACGCGAGCGCGCCCATTATCCGCGACGACAACAAGTGTATTCTTTGCCGCCGTTGCGTGGCGGTCTGCTCCAAGGTGCAGGGCATCGGCGTCATCGGCGCCAACGACCGCGGTTTTGATACGCACATCGCCAGCGCGTTTGAAACCAAGCTGGGCGAGAACCCCTGCATCAACTGCGGACAGTGCATCGTGGCGTGCCCTGTCGGTGCGCTGTACGAGAGAGACGATACCGACCGCGTGTTCGATGCGCTGGCGGACGAGAGCAAGCACGTCCTCATCTGCACCGCTCCCTCGGTGCGCGCTCAGATCGGTGAGTGCTTCGGTTACGAGCCGGGAACCGACGTCGAGGGCAAAATGGTCGCGGCGCTCAAGGCGTTGGGCTTTGAGGGCGTGTACGATATGAACCTGACGGCAGACCTGACCATCGTCGAGGAAGCCAATGAACTGCTCGACCGCGTTCAGAACGGCGGCGCGCTGCCGCTGATCACCTCCTGCTCGCCCGGTTGGATCAAATACTGCGAGCACTACTTCCCGGAGATGACGGAGAATCTGTCCTCCTGCAAGTCGCCTCAGCAGATGTTCGGCGCCGTCGTCAAGACGTACTATGCCAAGAAGATGGGCTGGGACCCCAAGGACATCGTGATGGTTTCCGCCATCCCGTGCACCGCGAAGAAGTTCGAGGTCGGTCGTGAGGATCAGTCTGCGGCGGGGGTGCCCGACGTCGATGTGGCGATTACGACGCGTGAAGTCGGTCGCATGATTAAGAAGGCGGGCATCAACTTCCGCGCACTTGAGGATGCGAAGTTCGACGATCCGTTTGCCATCGGCTCGGGCGCCGGCGCAATCTTCGGAGCCACCGGCGGCGTGATGGAAGCGGCACTGCGTTATGCCGCAGAAGCTGTCACCGGTAAGAAAGCCGAGAAGCTGGAATACAACGAGGTCCGCGGCGTGGAGGGCATCAAGACGGCGTCCTATCAGGTCGGCGATCTGACGATCAACGTGGCGGTTGCCTCCGGTACCGGCAACGCAAAGAAGCTGCTCAACATGATTAAGGCGGGCGAGCTGAACGTGCAGTTCGTCGAGGTCATGGCGTGCCCCGGCGGGTGCGTCAACGGCGGAGGTCAGCCGATTCAGCCGGCGTCTGTCCGGATGCATACCGATCTGCGCGCGGTGCGTGCGGCGGTTCTGTATCGGGACGATCGGGACAGCGAGCTCCGCACCTCTCAGGACAACCTGGCGGTGCAGAAACTGTACGACGAGTTCTTCGGCGCTCCGAACAGTCATAAGGCTCACGAAATCCTGCACACGACCTACGTAAAGCGCGGTCTGTAATTGAAAAAACAAAAGGGGCGGCACTCCGGTGCGTCAGCCCCTTTACTTTTTTTAAGTCAGTCAAAAAATAATGTAAAATCGAAATTTCCTGTAGAAATCCGCGCGACTTTGTGCTATAATGAGAGTGAAATTGTAGGGTGATCGTTTCGCAGATACGGCGCGTTTCCGTTGCCGCGGCAACGGAAACGCAGATTGACGAGGACTTTGCATGAATCTTTTGTATCTGAAATACGCCGTCGAGGTCGCGGGCTGCGGCTCCATCAATAAGGCGGCGAAAAAACTGTATATCGACCAACCGAATCTCAGCCGTTCCATCAAGGACCTGGAATCCTCCCTCGGCGTGAGCATCTTCGAGCGCTCTACGCGGGGAATGAAGCTGACCGCAGACGGAGAAGTCTTTCTGAAATATGCCAAGACCATCCTCGGGCAGGTGGATACCGTGGAGCATATGTTCAAAAAGGATCAGAACCGTACGAAGCATTTTTCCTTGTCCGCGCCGCGCGCCGCGTACATTTCCGAAGCCTTTGCCGCTTTCTCGGCACGATTTATCCGGGAGGACGAGGTGGAAGCGGTCTTCCGGGAAACCGAACCCGCCCAGGTGATTCGCGACGTGACGGAGGGGAACAGCAAATTGGGCATCCTCCGCTACGCGCAGAGCGACGACAAATATTATAAGACCATGCTGGAGGAAAAGGGGCTGACGTACGAGCTGATTACCGAGTTCACCTATGTTCTTCTGATGAACCGGGAGCATCCGCTCGCCGGACGGCAGGAGATCCGCGCCGCGGATCTGGCGGAATTTATCGAGGTGGATTACACGGATTGCGGGTTGCCTTTCTTTGCCGTCAGCGACGGAGAGGGGGAGGGAGCGCCGGGAAAGACGCGTCGGATTCTGGTTTCGGAGCGCGGCGGGGCGCTTGACCTGCTCGGCTCCAACCGCGAGGCGTTTTTGTGGACCTCCCCGGTGTCGCAGGCGACGCTTGATCGCTACGGTCTTTTGCAACGCAAGTCCGAGGACCGGAGCGCGGTCTGCAAGGATGTCCTGATCTATCCCGAAAGTTACCGTCTGACCGAGACGGACGGCGCCTTTGTCTCCGAGCTGTGCCGCGTCAAGCGCGGAATCTTCTGAAAGGAGTGCTTGCGATGAAATGGATGATCGCTTCCGATATTCACGGTAGCGCCTACTACTGTGAGCGCCTGATGGAGCGCTACCGCGCCGAGGGCGCCGACCGCCTTTTGTTGCTTGGGGATATTCTCTATCACGGTCCGCGCAACGACCTGCCGCGCGACTACGCCCCCCGCGAGGTCATCGCGCTTCTCAACGCGCAAAAGGACAAAATCCTCTGCGTGCGCGGCAACTGCGACGCCGAGGTGGACGATATGGTTCTGGCGTTCCCGGTCCGGTCGGATATGTTGATGATTGCTAGCGGGGAACGGATGATTGTTGCCACACACGGGCATATTTATCATAAGGAGCACCTGCCGCCCATGCAAAAGGGCGACGTGTTGCTGTACGGGCACACGCACGTGCCCGCCTGCGAGGAGTTCGACGGCGTGTTCTGTCTCAATCCCGGCTCGGTTTCCATCCCGAAAGAGGGAAGCTGGCACGGGTATATGACGTTTGAGGAAAACTGCTTTTTCTGGAAGGATACGGACGGCAACGAGAAGCGCCGATTTTCCTTGGTGTGAATAGGTTTTTGACGGTATATCATGATAGACATAAGCGTTATGTAAACATCACACTTTACATTCTGTCGGTTTTGCGTTAAACTTTTAACAATGGAACGGCTGGGACGGGAGCACCGCGCTTTTCTACGTACATGTTGCGGTGTCCACCATCGAATCCACCATATCACCGCGGAACTGACCGGAATCATACGGAAAGGGAGCTTTCGGGGTGCGAAAGCCACGGTTACAAGAATGGAAAATACAGTGAGAAAGCCAATCGACGGCATGGAGGCGCTGGACGTCGCCATGACGCGTATGCGAGCCGCACAGCAGCGGTTCGCGACATATACCCAGGAGCAGGTGGACGCCATTTTCAAGGCGGCGGCGCTTGCCGCCAACCATCAGCGAATTCCGCTTGCAAAGCTGACGGTGCAGGAGACCGGCATGGGCGTGGTCGAGGACAAGGTTATCAAGAACAACTACGCTTCGGAGTATATTTACAATGCGTATAAGAATACCAAAACCTGCGGTGTGATCGAGCGCGACGAGGCGTACGGTCTGACAAAGCTCGCCGAGCCGATCGGTGTGATCGCCGCGGTGATTCCCACGACCAATCCGACCTCCACGGCGATCTTCAAGTGCCTGCTCGCTCTCAAAACGCGTAACGCTATCATGATCAGCCCTCATCCGCGCGCGAAAAATTCCACGGCAGCCGCCGCCCGCGTGGTTCTGGAAGCGGCAGTCCGGGCGGGCGCGCCCGAGGGGATCATCGACTGGATCGACGTGCCGTCGCTGGAGATGACCAACTTTTTGATGAAAGAGGCGGACCTGATTCTTGCCACGGGAGGTCCGGGCATGGTGCGCGCGGCGTACTCCTCGGGCAAACCGGCGCTCGGCGTCGGCGCGGGAAATACCCCCGCCATCATCGACGATACCGCAGACGTCGTTCTCGCGGTGAATTCCATCATTCATTCCAAAACCTTTGATAACGGCATGATCTGCGCCTCGGAGCAGTCGGTTATCGTGCTGGATCGTGTGTACGACGCCGTAAAGACCGAATTTGCCGACCGCGGCTGCTATTTCCTGCGTCCCGGCGAGATTGAAACGGTCAGAAAGACCATTCTTATCAACGGCGCTCTGAACGCGAAGATCGTCGGCCAACGCGCCCATACCATCGCCGCCCTCGCGGGCGTGCAGGTCCCGGAGGGAACCAAAATTCTGATCGGCGAGGTGGAAAGCGTGGAGTTGAGCGAGGAGTTCGCTCACGAAAAGCTGTCGCCGGTTCTGGCGATGTACCGCGCTACCGACATCGGGGACGCCTTTGACAAGGCGGAGCACCTGATTGCGGACGGCGGCTACGGACACACTTCCGCCATCTACCTGAACGAAACGACGGAAAAGGAAAAGCTCGCCGCGTTTGCCTCGCGCATGAAAACCTGCCGGATTCTGGTGAATACACCCGCCGCGCAGGGGGGCATCGGAGACCTGTACAACTTCCGGCTGGCGCCCTCCCTTACTCTGGGGTGTGGCTCGTGGGGCGGCAACAGCGTTTCCGAGAACGTCGGCGTCAAGCACCTGCTGAATATCAAAACGGTCGCACAGAGGAGAGAAAATATGCTTTGGTTCCGTACACCGCAAAAGGTCTACCTCAAGCGCGGGTGCCTGCCGGTCGCTCTCGACGAGCTGGCGGGCGCGATGGGCAAGAAAAAGGCATTCATCGTGACGGATTCTTTCCTTTACCATAACGGATATACCAAACCAATCACGGGTCGGCTGGACGCGCTCGGCGTGACGCATACGACATTTTTCGCGGTCGAGCCGGACCCGACGCTCGCGTGCGCGCTTGCCGGCGCGGAGCAGATGCGCGCCTTTGCCCCGGATTGTATTTTGGCGTTGGGCGGCGGCTCCGCCATGGACGCGGCGAAGATCATGTGGGTGATGTATGAGCACCCGGAGGTGGATTTTTCTGACATGGCGATGCGCTTCATGGACATCCGCAAGCGCGTGTATACGTTCCCGCATATGGGCGAGAAGGCGTATTTTGTCGCCATCCCCACCTCGGCGGGAACCGGCTCGGAGGTGACGCCTTTCGCGGTCATCACCGATCAGTCTACCGGCATCAAATACCCGCTGGCGGATTACGAGCTGCTGCCGAATATGGCGATCATCGACACCGACTTCCACATGTCCGCGCCGCGCGGACTGACCGCCGCTTCGGGAATTGACGCGGTGACGCACGCGCTGGAAGCATACGCTTCGCTTATGGCGACCGACTATACCGACGCGATGGCGCTCCAGGCGCTCAAAATGATCTTTGCGTACCTGCCGCGCGCGTATGACAACGGCACGACGGATGTCGAGGCGCGTGAGAAGATGGCAAACGCCGCGACCATGGCTGGCATGGCGTTCGCGAACGCGTTTCTCGGCGTCTGCCACTCCATGGCGCATAAGCTGGGCGCGTTCTACCACCTGCCGCACGGCGTGGCAAACGCGCTGATGATCGAGCAGGTGATCCGCTTCAACTCCGCGGAAGCGCCTGCCAAAATGGGAACGTTCCCGCAATACGACCACCCGCACACGCTGGCGCGCTACGCACATGTGGCGAAGGAGCTGGGACTGGGCGGCGGAAACGACGAGCAGAGCGTGGAGAACCTGATTCGGGCGGTCAACGAGCTGAAGGAACGCGTCGGAATCCGCGCGACCATCCGGGATTACGGCGTTGCGGAGGACGAGTTCCTCGCCCGCCTGGACGAAATGACCGAGCAGGCGTTCGACGATCAGTGCACGGGCGCCAACCCACGCTATCCTCTCATGAGCGAGATCAGACAAATGTATCTGAATGCATACTACGGGCGGACGGAGCCGGTGGGTTCCATTACGCCGACAGCCGCGCAATTTGGTGGCACCGAGGACGAGAATAACTTCAAACGTGCGTATCGCAGAGCCGAAAACGGCGAGGCAAAAGCATAAAAAGCGAGGAGGAAAAACACGATGAAGCTGGACAGAATCATAGCGGTGAGGAACAACAAGACGGTGTATCGGGACGGCGAGCTTTGCATGAAGGTGTTCGGCGAGGGGTATTCCAAGGCGGACATCCTCAACGAGGCACTCAACCAGGCACGCGTGGAGGAGACGGGTCTTGCCATCCCGCGCATCCATGAGGTGACGATGATCGATGGCAAGTGGGCGATCATCTCCGATTATATCCGCGGAAAGACCATGGCGGAATGGATGGAGGAGGACTCCGCGACACTGGAGGCGCGTCGCCGCTGGATCGACAGATTCGTCGATCTCCAGATGGAGGTGCTGTCCAAGGACTGCCCACTCCTGACGCTGTGGCGGGATAAAATGACGCGCAAAATCCGCATGTCGGACTTCGATGAGACGACCAAATATGAGTTGCTCACGCGGCTGGATACCATGCCGCGGCATACCAAGCTGTGCCATGGCGACTTCAACCCCTCCAACATCATTCTTGCAGAGGACGGTACTCCCTATATTCTTGACTGGTCGCACGCAACACAGGGCAATGCCTCTGCGGACGCGGCAAGATCGTATCTGCTCTTTTGGCTGCACGGTAAGATCGACGGAGCGAAATACTACCTGGATTCGTTCTGCGAGCACAGCCAGACGTCCAAGCAGTACGTTCAGAAATGGATGCCGATCGTCGCCGCCTCCCAGTCGGTCAAGGGCAACGAAAAAGAGCGGGAGTTTCTCCGCTCGTGGGTGAATGTCGTGGATTACGAATAAGGGCGTGGTTTCCCGGACGTAATCTTTCGGCGGCGCTTCGCGGCGCTCGCCATCTGTTCCGGTGGCGTCCACGCGGAGGTCAGCCGCAATTGCACAAAGAAAGGATGCTTTCGCAGGGCGAAAGTAATGGTCACAAAGCAATGAAAGTCACAGTATGTATCGGGTCCTCCTGCCACCTCAAGGGCTCGCGCCAGGTGGTGGAGGAGCTTCAGTATCTGATCGGCGAGGAAGGTCTGGAGGATCGCGTGGAGCTTGGCGGAACCTTTTGCATGGGACGTTGCCAGGAGGGGGTCTGCGTGACGGTGGATCAGGAATTCTACTCGGTCGCTCCGGATCGCGTCAAAGAATTTTTTGAAAAAGAAATCAAAGGAAAACTGCAATGATTTTTGTTGAAGTTTGCGTGGGCAGCTCCTGCCATCTCAAAGGCGCTCCGGAGATTGTCGAGCTGTTGCAGAAGAAGATCGAGGAGGGGCACCTGGAGGATGATATTATCCTGCGTGGTAGCTTTTGCACGGGCAGATGCAACCGCGTCGGCGTGACGATTACGGTGGAGGACGAGGTCTGCACCGGCGTCACCAAGGAGGGCTTCCGGGATTTCTGGGAGGGCAAGGTCGTGCCCGCGCTCAAAAAAAGCCAGGAAGGAGCGTAAGGTCTGACATGTCGAATTTTCTGACGCTGAAAAAATCCAACTGCAAAAACTGCTATAAGTGCATTCGCCACTGCCCGGTCAAGTCCATCCGCTTTTCCGGCAACCAGGCGCATATCATCGGAAATGAATGTATCCTGTGCGGGCAGTGCTTTGTGGTTTGCCCGCAGGATGCCAAGCAGATTGTGGACGAGACCGAAAAGGTCAAGGTGCTCATCCAGTCGGGCGACCCGGTCTGGGTCAGCCTGGCACCGTCCTTTATCGCCAACTATGACGGCATCGGGATCGAGAGTATGCGCGCCGCACTGAAAAAGCTCGGGTTTGCCGGGGTAGAGGAGACCGCTATCGGCGCGACCATGGTCAAAACGGAATACGAACATATGCTCGCAACGGGCGAGCGGGACGTCATCCTGTCGTCCTGCTGCCATTCGGTCAATCTGCTCATTCAGAAGTATTTTCCCGCGGAACTTGCCTGCCTTGCCGACGTGTTTTCGCCCATGCAGGCGCACTGCCACGACATCAAGCGACGTTTCCCCAACGCGAAAACCGTTTTTATCGGTCCCTGTGTCGCCAAAAAGGACGAGGCGGAGCATTATGAGGGACTGGTAGACGCCGTGCTGACCTTTGAGGAATTGTCACGGTGGATGGAGCGGGAGCGGGTCGTGCCGGAAAATACCCGGGACAGTGAGGAAAAGAGCCGCGCGCGGTTCTTCCCGACCGCGGGGGGAATCCTGAAAACCATGGCGCAGAACACGCCGGGCTATACATACATGGCGATTGACGGCGTGGAAAACTGCATGGCGGCGCTCCGCGATATTGAAAGCGGAAAGATTCATCACTGCTTCATCGAAATGTCCGCTTGCGTCGGCAGCTGTATCGGTGGTCCGGTCATGGAAAAATACCACCGCAGTCCGGTCAGCGACTATATGGCGGTCGCGAATTACGCCGGGGCGGAGGATTTCGACGTGACACAGCCGCAAGAGGCGGAAATGCATAAAATATTCGAGCCGATCGAACGTCGGTATGGGTGTCCCAGCGAGAGCGAAATCACCGAGATTTTGCGCAAGATGGGCAAGACCAAGCCGGAGGATGAGCTGAATTGCGGCTCGTGCGGCTACAATACCTGTCGCGAAAAGGCAATCGCGATCTACCACGGGAAAGCGGAGATCTCCATGTGCCTGCCGTATCTGAAGGAAAAGGCAGAGAGCTTCTCCGACTGCATCGTCAACAATACCCCCAACGGGCTGGTCGTGGTCAACGACGCGCTGGAGGTTCAGCAGATCAACGCCGCCGCCCGCAAGATCATGAACATCCGCGACGCGTCGGACGTTCTCGGCGATCAGGTCATCAGAATCCTTGACCCGGCGCTGTTTTTGCGGGTTCTGGAAACCAAGCGCAGCATCCGCGACCAACGGATGTACCTGGCGGAGTACGGCAAATATATCGAGCAGACCATCGTGTACGACTCGACCTACCATCTGCTCGTCTGTATCATGCGCGACGTCACCGACGAGGAAAACGAGCGGGAGAAGAAAGAAAATATCAGCCGCCAGACGGTGGAAATCGCCGACAAGGTGGTGGATAAGCAGATGCGGATCGTGCAGGAGATCGCGTCGCTCCTGGGAGAGACCGCCGCGGAGACCAAAATTGCCCTGACAAAACTGAAGGAGAGTATTTCCGATGAATGATCTGTGCGCCGACATCGGTTACAAAAGCATCAATCATGTCGGGGAACAACTTTGCGGCGACCATGTAGATGTTGTGGAGCAGAGTGAGACCTCCACGGTCATCGTCCTTGCCGACGGGCTGGGAAGCGGCGTCAAGGCGAGCATCCTTTCTACGCTGACCTCCAAGATCATCTCCACCATGATGGCGGAGGGTCTGACGCTGGAGGACTGCGTGGAGACCATCGCGCAGACGTTGCCGATCTGCTCGGTGCGCGGCGTGGCGTATTCCACGTTTACCATTCTCCATCTGGTGGATAACCGCGAAATGGAGCTGATTCAGTACGACAACCCGCTGGCAATCCTCTTGCGCGGCGGCAAAAATTACGACTACCCGAAAACCGAAATGAACATCGGCGGCAAGAAGATTTATAAGTCGGTCATCAAGCTGGAGGAGGACGACATTTTCATCGCGATGAGCGACGGATGCCCTCACGCCGGCATCGGACTGGCGTATAACTTCGGCTGGAAGCGCGAGGACATCATCGACTTTATGGAAACGGTCTCGCTCGCGGGCTATACGGCGAAAACGCTGTCCACCGTCCTGATCGACGAGGTCGATCGCCTCTATGAGCAGAAGCCGGGCGACGACGCCACCGCCTGCGTGGTGAAAATCCGCCGCCGCGTGCCCATGAATCTCTTGTTCGGACCGCCTTCCAACCGCGACGACTGCAACCGTATGATGTCGCTGTTCTTCTCCAAGGAGGGAAAGCATATCGTGTGTGGGGGAACGACCTCCTCTATCGCCGCCAAGTACCTGGGAAAGCCGGTCAAAGCCAGCCTGAGCTACGTCAAAAGCGACATTCCCCCGATTGCCGAGATCGAGGGTGTGGACCTCGTGACGGAGGGAGTCATCACAATCAACCGTGTGGTGGAATACGCCAAGGACGCCGTCGGCGAGAACAAGCTCTATGAAAAATGGAGCTACGGTCACGATGGCGCGTCGCTCATTTGCCGCTTGCTATTCGAGGAGGCGACGGACATCAACTTCTACGTCGGACGGGCGATTAACCCGGCTCACCAGAACCCCGAGCTTCCGATCAATTTCAATATCAAAATGAATCTGGTCGAGGAGCTCTCCGGCTGTCTCCGCCGAATGGGCAAGCATATCAAAGTCAGCTATTTCTGATTTTTACGGAGATCAGAGGTGGAAAACGCATCTTTCAATCGGCGTTCTGTGGCTCTCACCGTCCGAACAACGGCGATTTGTTTCACAAAACAGCCACAATCCGCAGGAAAGGAGGCTTTTGCTGATGCAAAAGCCATGGTCAGAACATGAGAAAATTTGATACCAAAGTACAGCACTTGAAATATAAGGTTCTCCGGGAGGTCGCGCGGGAGGCATGGGCAGATCGCCTTGCGCAGACGGCGATCGACATCCCCAAGACGATCGTCCCCGGGAAGACGCCGACCATGCGATGCTGTGTCTACAAGGAACGTGCGATTCTTGCGGAGCGCGTCAAGATTGCCATGGGCGGCGACAAGGAAAACCCCAACGTAATCGAGGTCATTGACATCGCCTGCGATGAGTGCCCGATGGGTGGCTACCAGGTCATGGACGCCTGCCGCGGTTGCCTGGCGCACCGGTGCGAGGATGCCTGCAAATTTGGTGCAATCACGTTTGACGAAAACCATGTGGCGCATATCGACAAGTCCAAGTGCCGCGAGTGCGGCGCCTGCGCTAAAGTCTGCCCGTACAGCGCGATCCATAACTATAAGCGCCCCTGCGAGACTGCCTGCAAGGTGAAGGCAATCAGCATGGGCGAGGACAAGCAGGCGTGCATCGACAACGGAAAATGCATTTCCTGCGGCGCCTGCGTCTACCAGTGCCCGTTCGGCGCGATCACGGATAAGTCCTTTATCCTTGACGTCATCGACATCCTCAAGGGCGCGCGAAGCGGCGGCGCGAAAGCGTACGCGGTGGTGGCCCCGTCCATCTCCAGCCAGTTTACATACGCAAAGCTGGGGCAGGTCGTCGCGGGACTGCGCGAGCTGGGCTTCCACACCGTCATCGAGGCGGCGCTCGGCGCGGATATGGTCGCGCAGGCGGAGTCCAAAGAGCTTGCCGAAAAGGGCTTTCTGACCAGCTCCTGCTGCCCGGCGTTCGTCAGCTACATCGAAAAAAGCTTCCCGGACCTGTTGCCGTTCGTGTCACATAACCTCTCCCCGATGGCAACCATTGCCAAGTATATCAAGGAGCACGAGGGGGACTGCAAGGTCGTCTTTATCGGTCCGTGCACGGCGAAAAAGATGGAGGTTCAGAAGGAGAGCGTTCGCCCGTATGTTGACGCGGCGATGACCTTTGAGGAGTTGCAGGCGCTGTTTGACAGCCGCGACATCGACATTACGACGCTCCCCGAAAACGTACTGGACAACGCCTCGTATTTCGGAAGAATTTTCGCCCGTTGCGGTGGACTTTCGGACGCGGTCGCGGAGGGACTCAAGGAGCAAGGTCTGGACTTTTTGCTCCAGCCCTGCTCGTGCGACGGTATCGAGGAGTGCAAGATCGCCTTGATGCAGAAGAGCCGCGGCAAATTGAACGCCAACTTCATTGAGGGCATGGCGTGCGTCGGCGGATGTATCGGCGGCGCGGGATGCCTGACGCACGGGGAAAAGAACAAGGCAGAGGTCGATAAGTACGGGCGCGAGGCGCTGGAAAAGACCATCGCCGACGCGACTTCCGTGCTGAAATAAACCGGAGTGATAAAAAACGAGGCTGTGAAAAAACCCGATGTTTTGAGGCAAGCATGGCGCCGCACTCGGGCGATATCACGTTTGCCTCGACAGCCCCACAAAATGTCGGTCGGGATGTCGGCATCTTTGTGCGATCTTGGTCGCTTTTGCCCCGGTAGCCTTGGCTTTTTGACCCTTTTGGCGGCAAAACGGCGGTATCCAACCACCGGGGTCAACGTCGTCGGGGGAGTAAAAAATTCATTTTGAATTTTTTACTCCCCCTGTTTTCTTGACTCGACCGCGTGGCGACCGGACGCTCCGCGCGGAAACAAGGTGTTGCCAAATTGCGACAAAAAAGACTTGCTTCTTGACTTTTTGACCGGAGAGTGCTATAATAATGCCGCGGGGGTATCCGTCTGTGAAAATCGGACTCAGATTCTTCCCGTCAGACAAATGAATAGTTGACTGTTCGGTTCCGCCGCGGGCGGATGAGAGGGAAGTTCGGTGCAAATCCGTCGCAACCATCATTACCGTAATTGTGGCGCGCGTGGCGCGTCCCATAAGTCGGAATACTCACCGGGCAGTGCGGGCGACGACAAGTCGCGCTTCGGCGCGGGTGCCGGACATTTTTGGATATGAAGAGTGTAGCCGTTTTCGTGAACGCGGGAGGCATTTTGCCTTGCGCGTTTGTGAGTGTGCTACGCTTTTTGTCCCCTTGGGACAGAGAGCGCTTTTTTGTTTGGGAGGAGCGTATGAAAGAACGGGAACAGTCACGGCAAACGGCATCGGAAAAAGAGCAGGGGAACGCGCCGGAAAAGAAAAAGCCGGATCGCGCGGGCTGCCTTGCACTGCTACGCGAGATGCAGGAGCGACTGACCGCGCGCGGGGAAGAACGATACCCCCGGCGATCGGATTTTCTTGACTACGAGGTCGTGGCAATCAAGGCGTTTCTCGGACCGTGGCCGCGGGCACTGGAGGCGGCAGGGCTCAAGCCGCCGCGCGCGGATAATCGGTTGGAGAAAAACCGTGAGAAACGCATCCGCGCCAAGCGCAACCGCCGTGCGGCAAAGCGCGTGGCACAGAGCGGCGGCGCCCCGGGGGATTTGCCCGGGAACATCACGGATCCTCCCCAAACGGGTGGACATAAATAGCAATAAAAGGAAAGAGGAAAAAACAATGAAAAAGTGGATGGCTGTATGTTTGATGCTTCTGCTGGTACTGGGGTCGCTCAGCACCGCAGTGGCTGCTATGGTGGATGCAACGCCCATACCGGTTGCGTATGTGACCATCGCGGACGCTAAGGGTACCCCGGTTGTTGCGCATCTGTCGCTTGACCTGAATACCGCAGATGCAAACGCGGACGGTAAGATCACCATTGACGAGGTGCTTCGCGCGGTGCACGACCTGAAATACACGGGCGGCGCGGCGGCGGGCTACGCCTCGGCGGAGAGCGATTGGGGACTGTCCCTGACCAAGCTGTGGGGCACGGAGAACGGGGGTAGCTACGGCTATTATGTCAACAATGCCTCCGCGATGTCGCTGGCGGATGAGGTGAAGAACGGCGACTATGTGTACGCGTTTGTCTACACCGATCTGAAGGCGTATTCGGATACTTACTGCTACTTTGATACCGAAACGGCGCACGTCACGGCAGGCGAGTCTGTCACGCTGACACTCACCGCGGTCGGATTTGACGCGGAGTACAAGCCCGTTACCTCGCCGGTCGAGGGCGCGATCATCACGCTGGACGGTCAGAAGACCGAGCTGAAAACGGATGCCGAGGGCAAAGTCACCGTCGCGCTGAACAACGCGGGCAGTGTTCTCATCAGCGCCGTGGGCGCGGACGGCAAGGTTCTGGTTCCGCCGGTCTGCCTGGCACAGGTTGACCCCGTGGAGACGAAGAGCAATCACACGACCGTGATCGTCCTTTGCGTCGTCGCGGTGGTGGTCGTCGCCGGCGTTGTTGTGGGCGTTCTGTCTTCTAAAAAGAAAAAGGCGTGAGAAAACGTAATTTTTCCACTCCGCTTCTCGTCCTTTCGCTCATTCTGTGCTGTGTTCTGATCCTGCCCGGCGCGCTGTCTGTGACAACCGCCGCACAGGGGACGGGCGACGCGCCGGAGACATATGACGCGTCGGCGACACACAACATGCCGGCAACATACGACGCGCCGGAGACAGGCAACGCACAAGCGGCGGACGCCGACGTGCTGGCGTCTCTGATCGACGACATTCTCGCCTTTGAAATCGCACAAAACGGCGGAAACGAGCTTTCGGACTGGATTGCGGGAGCGTTGCGCGAGGGAGCCGGGAAAACCACCGACTTCCTCGCCATCGCCCAGCGGCGCTATTCGGACACGGCGGATTTGTCCCCGTACACCGAGGCGCTCAGTGCGCTTCTTTTGCAGGACGCGGATATCCCGGCAGGCGCAGTGGCGAAACAGCGTTGCGCCCTGGCGCTCCTTGCCATAGGGGAGCGGGAACACCCGTTCCTTTGCACAGTCGTTGACGACACCGCGGGGAAGCAGGGGTTGATGAGTTACATTTTCGCCCTGCACCTGGTGACAAACGGCGCGCCGAGCGCGCACACTCACGCGGGGGACCTGATTCGCGGATTGCTTTCCCGACGTCTGCCCGGGAGCGGTTGGGCGCTTGGCGGCGCGTTTGCCGACGTGGATGTCACCGCCATGGCGCTTCAGGCGCTGGCGCCGTACCGCTCTGTCGGGGAGGTGCGTGCGGCAACCGCGGAAGCCCTCGCGTGGCTTGCCAAACAGCAACTGCCCACGGGGGATTTTTCCGGATACGGCGCTCCCAACGCGGAGAGTACGGCGCAGGTGATGCTGGCGTTGTCCGCGCTCGGGGTGGATGTGCGGACGGACACGCGCTTTATCAAGGAGGGGCATACCGTTCTTGATGGGCTGTTGCGGTATCGTTTGGAGGACGGTAGCTTTTGTCACACCGCCACAGCGGACGAGAGCGATGCGAGCGCGACAACGCAGGCGTTTGAGGCGTTGGTGGCGCTCTGGCGGCAGGAGGCGGGGCTGGATGCTTTTTTTGTCTTTGATCCCTCCGTGGTTCCAAGCGTGGAGACATTGCCGACGTCTGCCGACATTGGAGACCCCGCCAAGCCCTCCGGTCTCTCCGCCCCATCCGACGAGCCGTACGGGGCGCCACGTGCTGCGGCGGTTTCTTATAAGGTCTGGGCGGTGGCGGGAATCTCGCTGGTGACGGCAGTCGTATGTCTGTGGCTGATATTTTCGCACCGACGCCGCGCGAAAAATTTCGTATTCGTTCTGATTGTCGCGAGTCTTGCCGTCGGCGTGGTGCTGCTGACGGACATCCGGAGCGCCGATCGATACTACGGCGAACCAATCCAAAAAACGGACGCGATCGGCGAGGTGACAATCACCATCCGGTGCGACACCGTGCTCGGCAAATCCGGCGCCGCGTACATCCCGTCCGACGGCGTCATCCTGCCCGTGACAACCGTTCCGTTGTCCTCCGGCGAGACCGTCTACGATATTCTCACGCAGGTTGCCCGCGCTTACCGGATTCAGATGGAGAGCCGGGGGACAGCCTCGGGAGTGAACAGCATGGCGTACGTCGCGGGCATCGGCTACCTGTATGAGATGGCTTTCGGCGACTATTCCGGCTGGGTCTACTATGTCAATGGCGTGTCGGCGTCGGTCGGGTGCGGCGAATACGTGCTCGCGGACGGCGACCGCATTGAATGGTTTTACACCTGTGACCTCGGAAATGATTTGAAATAAAGAGAAAGGAGGGAGGGCGTATGCTCCTTTCGCAAAACCGCAACCCGTGGGGGATTTTCTGCTACTATCTGTGCGTGTCGGGAACCGTCATGTTCCTGCGCCACCCGATTCTCACCGCGCTCTCCCTCGCGGGGGCGCTTGCGCTCACCTTTGCCCGTCGCCTCCCGGGGCGGGGGCGATTGCTCTGGCAGAGCGCAATTCTTTTTGCCGTCGTCGCGCTTCTCAACCCGCTGATCTATCACAACGGGGCAACCGTTCTTTTCGTGCTCAACGACAATCCCGTCACGTGGGAGGCGCTCGCCTATGGACTGGTTGCCGCCGGTATGATCGTCTCTGTGCTTTTCTGGATGCGTGCTTTTGCACAAATCATGAGTGGGGACAAGGTGATGTACCTTCTCGGCGCACTTTCCCCCAAACTTGCCCTGCTACTCTCCATGACCCTTCGGTATATTCCTCTGCTCCGTGCGCAGACCCATAAGACGAATCAGGTTCAGCGCGCGATGGGGCTGTATCGGGAGGACACGATTCCGGGCGCTTTGCGCGGGCGGGCACGCGTTTTTTCGGTCATGGCGTCGTGGGCGCTGGAGAACGGCATCACGACCGCGGACAGCATGGAGGCGCGCGGCTATGGGAGCGGGCGGCGAACATCGTTCTCGCTCTACCGCTTTCGCCCCGGCGACGTCGTGGGCATTGCCACCGTGGTCGGGCTGTTTGCTCTTGTGATGGCTGGCGCGTGGCAGGGGGCGCTCCGCTTTGATTATTACCCCGGCATGCAGTCCCCCGACACGTCCCCGTGGGCGGTCGTCGCCTATGTTTCGTACGGAATCCTTGCTTTTTTGCCGTCACTTTTACAGTTCGCGGAGGATTGGAAATGGAAATGCTTGAAGTCAAAAATCTGAGCTTTACCTACCCGGGACAACAGAGCCCCGTGCTGGACGGCATTTCCTTTCCGGTGGCAAAGGGTGATTTTCTCACGATCTGCGGAGAGACCGGAAGCGGAAAAACGACGCTTTTGCGCCTGCTCAAGCGGGAGCTGGCGCCGATCGGCACGCGGAGCGGGGAGATTACCTGGCGTGGCATCAGTCAGGTGCGGGAGGACGGGAACCCTGCGCCAGCCGCGATCGGGTTTGTCCTGCAACGTCCCGAGGAGCAGATCGTCACCGATCGCGTGTGGCATGAGCTGGCGTTCGGACCGGAAAACATGGGACTGCCGCGGGAGGCCATCCGCCGCCGGGTGTCGGAGATGGCGGCGTATTTCGGCATGGACGACCTGTTCGAGAGCGAAACCACCAAGCTGTCCGGTGGACAGAAGCAACTGCTCAACCTCGCCGCGATCATGGTCATGCAACCGGAGGTCCTCCTGCTCGACGAGCCGACGGCACAGCTTGACCCGATTGCCGCGGAAAATTTTCTCACGGCGGTTTCCCGGCTGAACCGGGAGTTCGGGCTGACGGTCATCATGATCGAACACCGCACCGAGCAGGTTCTCGCCGTGTCCGACCGACTGCTGTTTCTGAGAGCGGGACATCTCCTTGCCTGCGGTCAGACGCGCGAGACGGTGCAGAAGGTTTGCCGTTTTCCGGAGATTCTGGAGGGGATGCCTGCGGCGGTGCGTCTGTACGCGCGGCTGGCGCTCCGCGGCGTGCCGTGCCCGCTGACGGTGCGGGAGGGGCAGAGAATGATCGAGACGCGCTATGACAACCGTGTCCGGAGCCTGCCGCACGCGCCGTATCGCCCCTCGGGCAGGGAGGCGTTGCGCTTTTCCTCCGTCTTTTTCCGCTACGAAAAATCCGCGCCCGATGTTCTGCGGGACCTGAGTTTTGCGGTGTATGAACAGGAGATTTTCTGCATCCTCGGTGGAAACGGCTCGGGAAAATCCACGGCGATTGCGGTGGCGGCGGGACTGCTCATGCCCTACGCCGGGAGCGTCCGTGTGTTCGGAAAGAAGTGCCGGGAATATAAAAATCAGACGCTCTACCGTTCCTGCCTGAGTCTGCTTCCGCAGGACGTGCAGACCGCGTTTCTGTGCAACACCGTGCGGGAGGAGCTGGCGGATGCCGGAGCGGACGCGGACACACTTCCGTTTGACGTCTCTCCTTGGCTGGATCGCCATCCATACGATCTTTCGGGCGGTCAACAACAGCTCCTCGCCATGGCGAAGGTGCTGGCGCAAAAGCCCCGATTACTGCTTTTGGACGAGCCGACCAAAGGACTGGACGCGCACGCGAAGGCGGAGTGGGTCGCCATGCTCCGCCGTCTGCGGGAGGGGGGCATGACCGTTGTCGTGGTGACACATGACGTGGAGCTGGCGGCGGCGTGCGCCGACCGTTGTGCGCTCTTCTTCCGCGGCGAGATCACCTCGGTGGACGTCCCGGATCGCTTCTTTTCGGGCAATCGCTTCTATACCACGGCGGCAAGTCGCATGACGCGCGGGTATTATGACGGCATTGTCACGGTGGAGGAGGCGGAGCGCATCTGCCGCGCCAATGAGATGCAGGAAGAGGGGGCGGACGCCCGCCGCTCCGACAGGGGGGTCAACGGAAAAGCCAGCGAAAAGGTGAACGACGAAACAAGCAAAAAACGGGAGGGGCGGGGCGATGATTGTGATTCATGACCGCCGACTGCGCTACGGCTTGAAAATCCTGATCCCGCTTTTACTGATTCCCGCGACCGTAGCGGTCGGCGCGCTGTTGCTTGACGCGGAAAAGGCTCTTCTTGTGTCTCTTGCTGTGGCAGTCTTCGCCTTGCTGTTTTTCGCGACGGGGTTTGAGGAGAAAAAGACCGGAACGCGCCGGATGGTAGTGGTCGCGATTATGACCGCGCTGGCGGTAATCGGACGCTTTGTTCCGTACGTTCAGCCGATCGCGGCACTGACGATTCTGACTGCGCTTTACCTCGGTGGGGAGGCGGGCTTTCTGGTGGGGACGCTGTCTGCCCTGATCTCCAACTTTTTCTTCGGGCAGGGACCGTGGACGCCGTTCCAGATGACCGCGTGGGGCATGGTCGGACTGCTTGCCGGCGTGCTGGCGACGCCGCTCAAAAAGCATCGCGCTGCATTGCTCGCATACGGCGCGCTCGCGGGGGCTTTTTACTCGCATATCATGGACATCTGGACTGTGCTGTGGTATCGCGGCACGTGGGAGGTTTCGTATTACCTCGCCTCGCTGACCACGGCGTTTCCGTATACTGTGGTTTACGCGATATCCAACGTGCTGTTCCTTTGGCTTCTCGCCACCCCGATGGGGCAGAAGCTGGAACGGATGCACGTCAGGTACGGTGTGTAGCCCGTGTTTTCATGAAACAAAAAAGGAAGATAGTCACCGAAAACGGTCACTATCTTCTTTTTGTTATAAGTGTTTGCGCGCAGGCATCCTCAAATGGACCCTTGTGCGGCAATGACTCTCGGCAAGTCTCGTTGTCAGCCTCCGCAGGAATCCGCTGTTGCGAAAATCAGCCGCCGATGACGCAGTGCGCTTTGGTCTGCTGTTGCGCGCATCGGAGCAGTTGCTCCATTTTTTCCTTGGTCGGCGGCAGGACGTCGCCCATGAGGTACGGGCGACCCAGCCCCTCATATTTTCCTTGACCCAAGCGGTGGTAGGGAAGCAGGTGCAGCTTTTTCACGCCCGGCAAGGTCTCGGTGAACGCGGCAATCGCGGCGATCTCCTCCTCGGTGTCGTTGAAGCCCGGGATAACAGGTACCCGGATGACCAGCGTGCAACGACCGTCCTCGGCAACGCGGCGGGCGTTTTCCAGCGCCAGCTTGTTTCGCCGCCCGGTGTAAAGCTCGTGCTTGGCGGGGTCCATGTGCTTGATGTCCATCAGATAGGTATCAAGGTAGGGAAGCACGCGGTCAATGGACGTCCACGGCACGCATGCCATGCTTTCGATCGCCGTGGAGATGCCCTCCGCGTGCGCGGCGTGAAGCAATTCCGCACAAAAATCCGGTTGTAGCAGACATTCGCCACCCGAAAGCGTCAAGCCGCCGCCACTCCGACGGTAGTAAGGGACGTCCTTGCGCACTTCGCGCATGACCTCCTCGACGGTCATGTCCTTGCCGACGAGCTTTTCCTTGCCACCGGTGCGCAGAATCTGCGGGGCAAATTCCTGCGACTCGGGGTTACAGCACCAACGGCAACGGAAAATACAGCCCTTGAAAAAGACCAAGGTCCGGATGCCGTCCCCGTCGTGGATGGAGAAACGCTGAATATCGAAGATTCGACCGGTCAGCGGTTGTGGCATACTCATAGCTCGCTCTGCTCCGTTCTGTTGATGATGTCATCCTGCAGTGCGCGGGACAGGGTGGTGAAGCGCGCGCTGTATCCCGCCACGCGGACGACCAGGCTCTGGTAGTTTTCGGGATGCTTCTGGGCATCGAGCAGGGTTTCGCGCGAGACGACGTTGAATTGAATGTGGCTGCCCTTTTGGTCGAAGAAGGTGCGGATGAGCGACACGAAGTTGTTCAGCCCGCGTTCGCCCGCCAGAACCGCAGGGTGGAATTTCTGATTGAACAGGGTGCCGTTGGAGCAGATGAAGTGATCCAGGCGTGCGACCGAGGTCGCCGCCGCGGTCGGACCCTGAACGTCGCGCCCGGCGGAGGGAGACACGCCGTCCGCCACGGGGGAGTGGGCAAGGCGTCCATCCGGCGTTGCGCCCGTCTGCTGACCGAGCGGCACGTTGGCGGAAACGGGGTAAAGCCCCGCCTGATAACGTCCGCCGCGGGGGTTGGTGTATTGCTCCACCGCGCGGGCGTAGAAATACTCAAATTCCCGCGCCATGTAGTCAACCTCGGGAATATCGTTGCCGAATTTGGGCAGCGCTTCGATCAGCGCGAGCAGTTTGTCATATTCCGCCTGCTTTTCGGCGCTGACCACAGGGGTCAGGGACTGCTTGACAATGGCGCGCACCGTATCCTTGTCGGGGGTGCGGCCCTCGGCGGCAAGCTTGCGCGTGATGCTCTTGGCGAGCTTGTCCACGTAGTGACCGTCGGGCGCTTTTCCGTAGTTGTCGCGCAGGGCGGCAACAAAATCGGAAAGGCTCAGCTTTTTCTCATCGTATACCAAGGTCTTGATCGCGATCAGCGAGTCGGCGACATTGGCGATGCCGACCCCCTGCGGACCGGTGAAGTTGTAGACGGCGCCGCCCTCCTGCGAGGATTTTCCTCTTGCGATGCAGTCCTCGATCATACCCGACATAAAGGGAAGCGGGCAGAGTTTTGCGTGTGCGCGATCTACCGAGTTGTCGGCGTCCACCATGAGTGAGACGAAATATTCGGTCTGCTTGCGGTAGGCGTCCACGAACTGTTCATAGGTGGTAAAGGTGGTGGCGTCCCCGAGCGGGAGACCGACCTGCTCACCGTTCTCCACACCGCCTGCGAGCGTCAGCTCCAGCACGCGGCACATGTTGAAGAACGCGGAATCGTGCCAACCCTCGGTTTTGCCGCCCTTTTGCGGCTCCACGCAACCGATGAGGTTATAGTCGCGCGCGTCCTCCATGGTCAGCCCGCGATTCATGAGCGCGGGGATAATCACCTCGTCGTTGTAGTACGCCGGAAGCCCGATGCCGGTGCGCGTCAGCGTTGCCGCGCGGAGCATGAGTTTTTGCGGCGAGCCGTTCCAGACGCGGATGGACAGCGAGGGTTGGGGCAGGTGGGTGTGAAGCGACGCTTCAATGCACATATAGGACAGCGCGTTGGTCGCGTCCAGTCCGATGGTGTTCTGACCGCCGACGACCAGGTTCTGGAACATGCTGTATCCCGCGAAGCCCTCGGCGGACTCCTCGTCGCGGCACTTGCCCAGGTCGTTGAGCTTGACCCACACGCAGTCGAGAAGCTCCTGCGCGACGGACTCCGTAATCTTTCCCGCCTTCAGGTCCGCGTCGTAGAACGGGAACATGTACTGGTCAAACCGTCCGGGCGAGACCGAGTGACCGGAGGATTCGATCTGAATGAGTTGCTGTACGAACCAGAACGATTGACAAGCCTCCCAGAAGGAGGTCGCACCGTGTTCCGGCACGCGGGAGCAGTTGTGCGCGATGACAAGCAATTCGTCGCGCCGGGCGCCGGTCGCCTTTTCCGCCATCTCCGCGGCAAGGTCGGCGTAACGGTGGGCGTAATCGATCGCGGCGTTGGCGCAGATCTCTACCGCGTCAAGGAAATCGCGGCGGGAGGCATCGTCCGCTCCGCCGGTGAGCTTGGCGCGCGCGGCGCTGACTTTCTCCAGAATACCGCGGAAGCCGTCCCGGACGATCCAGTCATAGTGAACCGTGACGTGACCGACGCCGTTGTAGAAATAGTTGCCGACGGTGAAGATGTTGTGCGCGATGGCGCGTTTGGTCTCCTCCCTCATCAGAGAGAGGGCGTAGTCGCTCTCGGAGCGTCCGCTCCAGTAAGCGTCGGCGCGGCGCAACTCCTCCTTGGTCTGCTCAGTGATGCGGAACGGGTCGGCGTCGCGTGTGGCGACGGTATCAAACTCCGACTCCAGCCAGGTGTAGGAATACTCGGGGAAAGTGAAGCAACCGCGCGGCGCCAGCGTGGTACTGCCCACGATCAGCTCCTCGTCCCGGATGACAATGGGGATGTTCCGGAGGATGTGCGCGAACGCCTTGGCGCGGCGCAGGATCGTCGGTTCACCCTCGGTCGAGCGGAAGCTCTCCGTCAGCAGAACGGCGCGGGTGGATTCGATGGCGGGGATTTTTTCAAACAAAGTGTCAATCAGACGGTCAATGCGCGGGGACTTTGGAATGGAATATTCGTTCGCGTTCATCAGTATGACCTCCGGATGGTAAAATGTCGGAAAGCGCAGATCGGCGGCGTACGCGGCGGAAGCCCGAAAAGGGGGGGGGATGCCTCTGCCATTGTTGCTTTTTCACTTTGGACCGACCCATGGAATTACACAGGATATTGTATCATGTTTTGCCCCGGAAGTCAATATAATCTATCAAGAAATTGCATTTTTGGGCTGCTTTTTTGCTGTGCGCGGGCGCCCGTGGGTGTGCGCGCAGGAAAATCGTGAAAATATTATGAAAACTCTTGATTTTCCCGGCGGAATGTTGTATAATGATATTAAATTTACAAAGAAGGAGATGGTTTTGTGGATCCGTTACCCCGAAGTAGCCCGTATGGGATAAACAAAAAGCCTCTGTATCAATATCCGGTCCGCGTTTTTTGGACGGGAACAGCGTACCGCCTGCCTGTGTTGCGTATGGATGGGTAGTCTCGCTGTCGGCGGCGTGTTGCCGCTTCTTTGAAACGTACGTCGGAAGATATTGATTTTTGGAGGTTATTATGTTAAAACAACTGCTACTGCAAATTGTACTTATTGCACTCAACGCGTTTTTTGCCGCCACGGAGATCGCCGTCATTTCTCTGAACGAGAAAAAGGTGCAGGCGCTCGCCGATGAGGGGGACAAAAAAGCGAAGACAATGCTGAAAATTATTCAGGAGCCGACCAAGTTCCTGTCTACCATTCAGATCGGAATTACGCTCGCCGGCTTTCTCGGCTCGGCTTTCGCCGCGGATAACTTCGCGGAAAGGGTCGCTGCGTTCTTCATCCGGGTGTTCAACATTTCCGAGCGGCACGCGGACACCATGAATACCGTTGCCGTGATTGCCGTGACACTCATTCTCTCCTATTTCACGCTGATTCTGGGTGAGCTTGTGCCCAAGCGCGTCGCCATGAAGCACAAGGAAAAGCTCGCGGGAGCGGTGTGCGGTGTCATTTCGTTCCTGGCAAAGGTCCTCAATCCGATCATTTGGTTTTTGTCGGTCTCGACCAACGGCGTTCTGCGCCTGCTCGGGATCAACCCGCACGAAAAGGAAGCGCCGGTGTCCGAGGAGGACATCGTGCTGATGCTCGACGCGGGAGCGGACGAGGGATCGCTCGACGAGGACGACATTCAGTACATCAAGAATGTGTTCAAGCTCGACCGCATGACTGCGGAGAGCGTCATGACTCCGTGGAAATCGGTCGTTTGCCTGACGGTCAACGCGACAGACGCCGAGATCGTGGACATGATCGAAAAAGAGGGGTACTCGCGCGTCCCCGTGTATGACGAGGAGGACAACCACATCATTGGTATCCTCCATGTCCGCGACTACCTGCTCGCGCGGGATGAGCTTCTTTCCCGCGGCGAAAAATCCATCAATTTGCGCGATATTATCCACGCCCCCGTTTTTGTGCCGGATACCATGAACCTGGATACGCTGTTCAAGGATATGCAGACCGATCATACCCACCTGGTGATCGTCGTGGATGAATACGGAGAGACGGTCGGTATTGTCTCTATGGAGGATATCCTGGAGGAAATCGTCGGCGAAATCTGGGACGAGCGCGATGTTGAAATTTCCGAATTTGTCGAGACCGCGCCGAACACCTACCGCGTCCTTTGCACCGCTTCGGCAAGCGACTTCTTTGAGCAGTTCTCGCTGGAGGACGAGGAGACGGACGCCTCGACGGTCAACGGCTGGCTGATTGAGCAGACCGGGAAAATTCCGGCGGTCGGCGATGTGTTCGAGCATAAGAATCTGACCATCACGGTGACGTCCGCCGACGAGATCATGGCGCATGAGATTACCGTTGAGGTCCACGAAAAGTCGGAGGATGAGGAAGATTCCGACGACCACGGCCACGATCGCGAGGACAAAAATCGCGAGCATGACAAGGACAAGGAAAAAGAAAGAATCAGAGACTGACGCGTCGGTCGCCGCAGACCGGAGAGTACGCGCGGTCGTTGCGTAAACCGGTCGATTGCATCCACGAAAAAACAAGGCAGGGTCTGCCAAAACTCTTGTGTCGGGCGACTGCCAACGGGCGGTTGCCCGTTCTTTTGATGTTGCCCGGGGCATCGCCCGCACATGCTTCCCGGTTCATGATTTTTCAGAAAAGAGGTTGCCAAGATGGGATTTTTTGAGGACGTAAAAAAGAATTTCGGATTCGGGTGTATGCGCCTGCCTATGAAGGACGGCGAGGTGGACGAAGCCGAATTTTCGCGGATGGTGGACGATTTTCTCGCGGCGGGCTTCAATTATTTTGATACCGCCCACGGCTACCTGAGTGGAAAGAGCGAGGTCGCGGTGCGCCGTTGCCTGGTCGATCGCTACCCGCGCGACCGCTACATCCTGACCGACAAGCTGACCGCGCCGTATTTTACGTGCGAGGCAGACATCCGTCCGTTCTTTGAAAATCAGCTTCGCATCTGCGGCGTGGACTATTTCGACTTTTACCTGATGCACTCGCAGTCGCAGCCGATCTTTGAAAAATTCAAGGCGTGCCGCGCGTACGAGACGGCGTTCGAACTGAAAAAAGAGGGAAAAATCCGCCACGTCGGGCTGTCGTTCCACGACCGCGCCGAAGTGCTGGACGACATCCTGAATACCTATCCCGAGGTCGAGGTCGTGCAGATTCAGCTGAACTACGTGGACTTCGACGACCCCGCCGTGCAGTCGCGGCGTTGCTATGAGGTCTGCCGCAAGCACGGTAAGCCCGTCATCGTCATGGAACCGGTCAAGGGCGGAACGCTCGCCAACATGCCCCCGATCGCCAAGCAGGTGCTGGACGATCTCGGCGGCGGAAGCGCGGCGAGCTACGCCATCCGCTTTGCCGCGGGCTTTGAGGGTATTTTCATGGTGCTCTCCGGTATGAGCAACCGGGAGCAGATGGAGGACAACCTTTCCTATATGTCGCGGTTTTGCCCGCTGGATGACCGCGAGAGAGAAGCGGTCTCGCGCGTGTGCGCCATCCTGCGCGACTCGCACCTGATTCCGTGCACCGCCTGTCGGTACTGCACCGACGGGTGCCCGAAGCACATTTCCATCCCCGACCTGTTTGCCTGCATGAACGCCAAGCAGATTTACCGCGACCGGAACGCCGACTATTATTATAGCAGTGTGTACACCAAGAATGGCGACCGGGCGTCGGACTGCATCCGTTGCGGAAAATGCGAAAAGAGTTGCCCGCAACATCTGCCCATCCGTGCTCTGCTCGCGGACGTGGCGGCGGAATTTGAAAAGAAATCGGCGGACTGATACGCGCTTCCGCCGCTTTGAAAAAATGAAAGGAAAGCCCCGCGGTTGCGCGGGCTGTGGTACAGGTATGATTGAAGCAATTCTTGCAACGAAGGCATGTTCCGCAAAGGCGCGTTGGACGGTAAAAGCCGTCGTCACGCTTTGCGTTGTTGTCCTGGCGGTGGCACTGCCGCAATGCATCCACCCGATCGCCGGGGCGAGCGGGGGAATGATCTGGCTCCCGATGTACCTGCCGGTCCTGCTCGGCGGATGCCTGCTCGGAGTGCGCTTTGGCATGGCGGCGGGCATCGCCGCCCCCATCGTCAGCTTTCTTCTTACCTCTGCCGCGGGTCAGGCAATGCCCACCCTGGCACGTCTGCCGTTCATGGCGGCTGAGCTGGCGATGATGGCGCTGATTACCGGTCTGTTTTCCGGCGCCGTTGCAAAGCGCCCCGCCATGGCGTTTGTCGCCGTTCCGACAGCTTTTCTCGGCGGACGCGCATTCTTCCTCATGGCAGTGACGGTGCTCTCGTCCGTGACTGCGCTGACGCCGGAGCTGGTCCTCCGGCAGATCCGTATGGGCATCCCCGGCATGCTTTTGCAGGCGGTGCTCGTTCCCGTCGTCATCCTTGCCGTCTCGCGGGGGGCAAAAATTGAGGCGCGCCATGAGTGATACGGACGTCGGACGCGCGGCGGAGGCGCTCGAGGGACATTCCATCGTGCTGTGCCGCGGTCAGCAGACGCTGATTTCGGACGGGCGCGGTATCTCGCCGATGCTGGACTGGCTCGCGGCGGGGGAAGACCTGCACGGTTTTTCCGCCGCGGACATGGTGGTCGGACGCGCGGCGGCGATGTTGTTCGTTCTGGCGGGCGTGGTGTCGGTACACGCGCGGGTGCTGTCCCGGGGCGGCAAGGAATATCTGGAGAAGTACGGCATTCCTGTCACGTATGGAGCGCTGACGGAGAGCATCCGCAACCGGACGGGCGATGACATTTGCCCGATGGAGCGGGCGGTCGCGTCGATCGATGACCCGCACGAGGGGTACGATGCCTTAGTCAAGCGCCGTGCGGAGCTGCGCGGGCAGGCAGGCGCACATCCGGACACGGAAAAAAGTAAGAGACCGACAGCAGGGAAGTGCATATAGACAGCACAAAAGCCACACGGTTTCCAAAGCGGAATGAAGTGCTCCCAAAAGTTTAGACGAAGAATCAAATATTAAATAGCATTCGAATGAGTTCGGAATTGAACCGGGCTCATTCCTTTTAGCTTGAGAGAAGTTCTCTCATTGTTGTAGTAATATATGTACTCTTCCAACTTTTCAATGAATCCCCGAGGGGATTCCATGATACCGTTATCCGTACAATTTCCTTTTCGGGACATACTTTGTGTAATGTGGTGCTCGGCAAGTAGCCGTTGGTATTCGGCGTGTTGGTGTTTGTCGAGCACAGGTGAAAGATAAGCCTTCTCATTACCGATCTTAAATTCTGTAATGTCGGTTGTTAGTTTCTCAAATGGTTTATCTGCATGAAAATCTCTTTTCAACAGATTGTCTGCTACTTTAGCCCTTCGGCTCCGGCTTCCAAGAATATGTGCTCCCGCCTTTTTACTGTATTTTTGTAGTTTCCTTCTTGTCTTTGATTTGTATCCCGATACTTTCGTACCGTTTCGCGGTAACCAAGGCGGTGCTCTCGCATTTCCATTATAACACGGATCTTGAATTTGGCGAGTAGTTTTTCTGTTTCCTTGACATATGATCGACCGGTTGTACGGACATATCAAAGCGAACAGCAAGGAACGGTTCACCGAAATTCTCAACACATATTACAGCAATCTGTTCGGCGATTCAAATTGAATTTCGTATTGAATTTTCGTATTGAAAACGCATTTTTTCTGATAATTTATCCCTTTTCCAAGGAAAAATTTTTACGCCAGCGTGCAATCAGAAGAGCCGGAAAACATAGAAAAAACAAGGGAAAAGCCCATTTTGCGGCGCTTCTCCCTTGCTTTTCGTTTGGAGCAGGCGACGGGAATCGAACCCGCAACCTCAGCTTGGGAAGCTGATGTTTTACCACTGAACTACGCCTGCACGCTCCCTATTATAACGGATTGCGCCGCGTTTGTCAAGACCTTTTTACAAAAAACGGGAAAAATAAAAAATAATACAATAAATGCGAAAGGTATTTCCGCCCTGTTTCGGGCGTGCCGATCGCATTTATTTTTATTTTCG